>JAZPXP010000197.1:0-24183 GCA_045543715.1 Acutalibacteraceae bacterium | reverse complement strand
GTTATGACCTGTTACTATAAAAACCCCGAGGCTACAGAAGAAGTGCTTAAAAACGGTTGGTTATATACAGGTGATATGGCAAGAGAAGATGAGGATGGTTTCCTTTATCTTGTTGACAGAAAGAAGGATGTTGTAATCTCGGGCGGCGAAAACCTTTACCCAGTTCAGATAGAGGATTTCCTTCGCTCTTTTGATAAAATCAAGGATGTTGCAGTTATAGGTCTTCCTGATGCAAGACTCGGCGAAATTGCGGCGGCTATAATTGAAATAAAAGAGGGAATAGAGTGCAGTGAGGCAGAAATCGAAGAATTCTGCAAGGAGCTGCCAAGATATAAACGCCCTCGCAAAATTTTCTTTGATAAGGTGCCGAGAAACCCAACAGGAAAGATTGAAAAGCCTGTTCTTCGTGATAAGTATTGCAAGGGCAGACTTGTTGAAGTTCAGATAACCGGATAGGAGAAATAATAATGAAAAAGTTAATGCTTGGCAACGAGGCAGTTGCCAGAGGTTTATATGAGGCGGGCTGTGAGTTCGTTTCGAGTTATCCAGGAACTCCAAGTACCGAGATAACCGAAGCTATTGCAAAGTACGAAGAGGTTTATGCCGAGTGGGCACCTAACGAAAAGGTTGCTATGGAATCGGCTTTTGGAGCTTCTCTTGCCGGCAGAAGAAGCTTTTGCGGTATGAAGCACGTAGGTCTTAATGTTGCGGCAGACCCTCTTTTCACCATTTCCTATACAGGTGTTAATGCGGGTATGGTTATCGGTGTTGCAGATGATGCGGGTATGCATTCTTCTCAGAATGAACAGGATAGCCGAAACTATGCAAAGGCATCAAAAATACCTATGCTTGAGCCTTCGGACTCGGCTGAGGCACTTGCATTCACAAAGTTAGCCTATGAAATTTCAGAAGAGTTTGATACCCCCGTTCTTCTTAAAATGTGTACCAGAATTTCTCATTCTCAAAGCATTGTTGAAACCGCCGAGAGAGAGGAAAACATAAAGGAATATAAAAAGGATATTCCGAAGTATGTTATGATGCCAGGTAATGCAAAGCGCCGTCATCCGATAGTTGAGGCAAGAACTGCCGCTTTAGTGGAGTTTGCAGAAAATAGTGAGATTAACCGTATCGAAGAGGGAGAAGATAATGAGATTGGTATTATAACCTCATCAACCTCTTATCAGTATGTTAAAGAGGTTTTGGGAGATAAATATCCTGTTATGAAGTTAGGCCTTATATGGCCTATGCCCGAAAAAAAGATTAAAAATTTTGCAAGCAAAGTAAACAAACTTGTTATTGTTGAAGAACTCGATGGCTTTATTGAAGCTCATTGTAAAAACTTGGGATTAGTTTGTGTCGGTAAAGAAAGCTTTTCTATGATAGATGAGCTTATGCCCTTGAATATTGCCGAAAAGTTGGCAGAGCCTTGGCAGGTTAGAGAACCTTTGGATGCGAATATTCCGCCAAGACCACCTGTTATGTGTGCCGGTTGCCCTCATAGAGGACTTTTCTATACCCTACAGAAAAATAAAATCACAGTTATCGGTGATATAGGTTGTTATACCTTGGGAGCGGTGGCACCCCTTAATGCAGTTGATGCAGTTATTTGTATGGGTGCTTCGGTTTCGGGAATTCATGGATTCACAAAATCCCAAAAGGGCAAGGCGGATAACAAAACTGTTGCAGTTATTGGCGACTCAACCTTTATGCATTCGGGTATAACAGGTCTTGTGAACATTGCTTACAATGAGTCTAATTCGACAGTTATTATAGTTGACAACTCAATTACAGGTATGACTGGACATCAGCAAAACCCCACAACAGGTGTTAACCTTAAGGGCGACCCCTGTACTAAAATTGACCTCGAAACACTTTGCCGTTCAGTTGGAATTAAAAGAGTTAGGGTTATCGACCCTTATAACCTTTCTGAGTGTGATAGTGTTATTAAAGAAGAGCTTGAAGCAGATGAGCCTTCGGTTATTATTTCCAGAAGACCCTGTGCACTTCTTAAATATGTTAAGCATAACAAACCTCTCAAGGTAGATAGCGATAAGTGTGTTGGATGCAAGGCTTGTATGAAAATCGGCTGTCCTGCTATCAGCATTGTCCACGGTAAGGCACAGGTTGATGCAACCCAGTGTGTTGGATGCAGGGTTTGCGAGCAGCTTTGCAAGCTCTCGGCTTTTAAGGAGGTTTAATGATGGAAACTAAGAATGTTATGATAGTTGGAGTTGGGGGACAGGGAAGTCTCTTAGCTTCCAAGCTTCTTGGAAAACTTTTGCTCACAAAGGGATACGATATTAAAGTTTCCGAGGTTCACGGAATGAGCCAGAGGGGCGGCAGTGTTGTTACCTATGTACGCTTCGGAGATAAGGTTTATTCTCCCGTTATTGATAAAGGTCAGGCAGATTTCATAGTTTCCTTTGAACTTTTAGAGGCTGCCCGTTGGACCGAATATTTAAAGAAAGACGGAAAGATTATAACTAATATTCAGCAGATTAATCCTATGCCTGTTATTATAGGAGCAGCCGAATATCCTCAAAATCTTGTTGAAAAGATGCAGGCAGACGGAATAGATGTCGAGGCATTCGATGCTTTATCTTTAGCTTTAAAGGCAGGCTCTTCAAAAGCGGTTAACCTAGTGCTTATGGGCAAGCTTTCAAAATATTTTGATATAACAGAAGAGGAATGGTTGAAGGCGATTGAAGAAAGCGTTCCCGAAAAGTTCCTTGAAATGAACAAGAAAGCTTTCAGTCTTGGAAGAAATATATAAGGAGAATTTTTATGGCTAAATATTATCAACCCGAAATTGAAACTGCTTCGCCTGAAGAAATCCGTGCTCTTCAAAGTGAACGCCTTGTAAAACAGGTTAAGCACGTTTGGGACAATGTTCCATATTACCGCAAAAAAATGGAAGAAAAGGGCGTAACCCCTGATGATATCAAGGGTGTTGATGACCTTTATAAGCTCCCTCTCTTATGCAAAGATGATTTGAGAGAGGCATATCCTTACGGACTGCTCGGCAAACCTCTTGCTGACTGTGTGAGGATTCAGTCGACCTCGGGAACAACAGGTAAAAGAGTTGTTGCTTTCTATACTCAGCACGATATTGACCTCTGGGAAGACTGTTGTGCTCGTGCTATTGTTGCGGCAGGCGGAACAAAAGAGGATGTTTGCCATGTTTCCTATGGATATGGTTTATTTACGGGAGGTCCAGGTCTTAACGGCGGCTCTCATAAGGTGGGTTGTCTTACTATACCTATGTCTTCGGGAAATACCGACCGTCAGCTTCAGTTTATGACCGACCTTGGCTCAACCATTATTTGCTGCACTCCCTCTTATGCCGCATATCTTGCCGAGAGTATCCACGAAAGAGGAATAAAGGACCAGATTAAACTCAAGGCAGGTATATTCGGTGCTGAAGCCTGGAGTGAGGATATGAGAAAAGATATTGAGGAAAAGCTCTCAATCAAGGCTTATGATATATATGGACTAACTGAAACCTCAGGTCCAGGTGTTGCTTTCGAATGTGAAGAGCAAACTGGTATGCATATAAATGAGGACCATTTTATTGCTGAGATTATCGACCCCGAAACAGAAGAGGTTTTGCCTGAGGGTGAAAAGGGCGAGCTTGTTTTCACAGCTATTACCAAAGAGGCTTTTCCGCTTCTTCGTTACCGCACCCGTGATATCTGCGTTTTAAGCCGTAAAAAATGCTCTTGCGGAAGAACCTTTGTTAAAATGTGCAAGCCTATGGGCAGAAGCGATGATATGCTTATTATCCGTGGCGTTAACGTATTCCCGAGTCAGATTGAAACTGTTCTGCTTCAAGAGGGCTTCTCGCCAAACTATCAGATTGTTGTTGACAGGGTTAATAATTCCGATACCTTTGAGGTTTTGGTTGAGATGACTCCTGAGCTTTTCTCGGATTCGTTAGCTCATATCAGCAAGGCTGAGAAGGATTTGGTTGTTAGCCTTAAATCTATGCTCGGAATTGCCGCCAAGGTTAAGCTTGTTGCTCCTAAGAGTATAACAAGAAGCGAAGGCAAGGCAGTCAGAGTTATCGATAAGAGAAAGATATAGGAGGGAAAGATAATGAAAATTCAGCAAATTTCTGTATTTTTAGAAAACCGCAAGGGACAGTTGGCGGAAATAACCCATTTGTTAGCCGAAAACGGAGTTGATTTAAGGGCGATTTCTATTGCTGAGACAACAGATTACGGTCTTGCCCGTATGATTGTTGATGATTCTGCAAAAGCTAGTTCTATACTGTTAGAAAAAGGTAATATTCTTTCCTTAAATCCTGTTTGGGCCATAAGAGTTCCCGATAGGCCTGCAGGTTTATCTGAGCTTCTTATGAAGCTTGCCGATAACGGTGTTGATATTGAATATATGTATTCCTTATTTGCTCATAAGGGTGAATATGCATATATGGTTATTCAAACCGCTGATGAAGATGCTTTGAAGGGTGCCTTAGAGGGCAGTGATATCAAGGTTATCGGAATGGAAGAGCTGGGACTTAAATAATCTTAAAAATCGGGCTTTGCCCGATTTTTTTCAGGAGTTATATATGATTAAAACTAATGATATTGCAATGAAAAGGGTTTTTGAAATATTCAGTGAGCTAAGTGAAATTCCGAGAGGCTCAGGTGATATGGATAAGATTTCTAAATATTGCGAGGATTTTGCAAAGAAAAACTCTTTAAGATATATAAGAGATAAAGCAAACAATGTTGTGATTTTCAAAAATGGCTCAAAGGGCTATGAAATGGCCGAGCCTGTTATCTTGCAGGGACATCTCGATATGGTTTGCCAGAGTGAAAGGGAAATCGATTTTTCGAATGAAGGCCTGCAGATTTATACAGAGGGTGATTTCTTAAAGGCTCGTGGCACAACCCTTGGTGCTGATAACGGAATTGCGGTTTCTTATATCCTTTCTATTCTTGAATCTGATGAAATTTGCCATCCGCCTATCGAAGCGGTTTTCACAACCGATGAGGAAATCGGTATGGTTGGTGCAAAGGCACTTGATATGAGTGTTTTAACCGCTAAAAAGATGATTAACCTTGATTCTGAAGAGGAGGATACCTTAACTGTTTCCTGTGCGGGCGGAAGTGAATTCGCTTTAAAAATTCCGCTTAAAACCGAAATTAAAAAGGGAACAGAGGTTGAGCTTGTTTTAAAGGACCTTAAGGGCGGTCATTCGGGAGTTGAAATTGATAAGGGCAGAGTTAATGCCGATATTTTAGCAGGAAGAGTGTTATCAAGCCTTGAAAATTTCGATATCATTTCTATAAACGGCGGGGATAAATCTAATGCAATTCCTAATAAATGCGTTATAAGACTTTGCGTTTCGGATGTTGATGGTTTTAGAGCACAAGCAGAAGAATGCCTTAAGGTTATTAAAAACGAAATTTCTGCCAGAGAAAAAGATTTTTCTTATGAAATAAATGTTCTTAATAGTGGTGATTTTTCGGTTTTAGAGCAAAACCTTAAAAACAGTCTTATATATTTTCTGGTTTCGGCACCAAACGGCGTTTTGGAAATGAGTGCCGAAATTGAGGGGCTTGTTGAAACCTCGCTTAATCTCGGTATTCTGGAAACTAAAAAAACAGAAATATATATCGATTTTTCTCTTAGAAGCAATAAGGTTTCGGCTATGAAATATTTAGAGGACAGGCTTAAGATTTTCTCAAAATGCATAGATGGAAGCTATGAATGTTTTGGGTATTATCCGCCTTGGGAGTTTAAGGAAAATTCTTCTCTTCAAGCACTTTTTAGGGAATGCTTTAAAACTGTTATGGGATATGAGGCAAAGGTTGAGGCAATTCATGCGGGGCTTGAATGCGGAGTATTTGCCTCGGCTATAGAGGGGATAGACTGTATTGCCTTTGGTCCCTCTCTTTATGATGTTCATACGGTTAAGGAAAAAATGAGCATTTCTTCGGCTGAAAGGGTATACAAATTGTTGCTCGAAATTTTGGCGAAAAGCCGATAAGTTTTCGGTTGCCTTTTTATGTGTTTTATGGTATAATTACTTGAATTTTATTGCCAAGGCTTATGTTTTGGCGGAATGGAGAAATTATGGAAAACAAGCCTGAATTCAAGCCCTATGTTCCGGCAAGCAAGGTTACTCCTGAAATAACGGTAACTTCTATCGTCATAGGAATCATTTTGTCGGTAGTATTCGGTGCGGCAAACGCATACTTAGGTCTTCGTGTTGGTATGACTGTTTCTGCCTCAATTCCCGCAGCTGTTATCGCTATGGGAGTTATCCGCATTATTATGCGAAGAAATTCGATTCTTGAAAGCAATATTGTTCAGACTGTTGGCTCTGCGGGTGAATCCTTGGCTGCAGGTGCTATCTTCACTCTTCCTGCTCTCTTCTTATGGGCTGCAGAGGGCAAGATGGATAAGCCTGACATTGTTGAGATAACCCTTATTGCTTTAATCGGCGGTCTTTTGGGCGTATTCTTTATGGTTCCCCTAAGAAATGCTCTAATTGTTAAGGAACATGGCGTTCTCCCTTATCCCGAGGGAACTGCCTGTGCAGAGGTTTTACTTGCGGGCGAAAAGGGTGGAGCAAATGCTTCAACCGTTTTTGCAGGTATGGGCTTTGCAGCTCTATTTAAGTTTATTATTGATGGATTAAAGGTTGTATCGGGTGAAATCTCGGGCAGAGTTAAGGGTTATGCCGGCGAAATCGGAACTCAGATTTATCCTGCTGTAATGAGTGTTGGTTATATCTGCGGTGCAAGAATTTCTTCCTATATGTTCGCAGGCGGTGTACTTAGCTGGTTGGTTCTTATTCCCCTTATTGTTCTTTTCGGTGCGGACATAGTTTTATATCCCGGAACTGAGCCTATCAGCCAGATTTTCGCTGAGGGCGGCGCTTCTGCAATCTGGAGCTCTTATATCAGATATATCGGTGCGGGTGCTTTGGCTGCAGGCGGTATTATCAGCCTTATAAAGTCATTGCCCTTAATCGTTAAAACCTTTGCGGGTGCTATGAAGAGCGTTTCAAAGGGTGGCGAAGTATCAAACGAGAGAACTGCAAGAGATATGAGCCTTAAGGTTGTTCTTATCGCTATCGCTGTTCTAACTATACTTATCTGGTTAGTTCCTGCAATCCCCGTTAATCCGATTGGTGCTATTATAGTTGTTGTTTTCGGCTTCTTCTTTGCAACCGTTTCATCCCGTATGGTTGGTCTTGTTGGAAGCAGTAACAACCCTGTTTCAGGCATGGCTATTGCAACACTTCTTATTGCAACTCTTATTCTTAAATTCACAGGTAGCGATGGTGTTGGCGGTATGATTAGTGCCATTTCTATCGGCTCTATCATATGCATTGTATCTGCTATTGCGGGCGATACCTCTCAGGACCTTAAAACAGGTTATTTATTGGGTGCAACTCCTAAGAAACAGCAAACCGCTGAGATTATCGGTGTAGTTGCTGCGGCTCTTGCTATTGGCGGAACACTCTATCTTCTCGATAAGGCTTGGGGCTTCGGAACCGATGAGCTTGCAGCTCCTCAGGCAACCCTTATGAAGCTTATTATCGAGGGTGTTATGGGCGGAAATCTTCCTTGGGCACTTGTTTTCACCGGTGTGTTCATAGCAGTTGTTGTTGAGCTTATTGGTATTCCTGTTCTTCCGTTTGCTATCGGTATTTATCTTCCTGTTCAGCTTAATGCTTGCATTATGGTTGGCGGACTCGTTCGCTTAGGTCTTGATAAGCTTAAGAAAGAAAAGGCAGAAAAAGAGAAGATTGTTAATGACGGTATTCTTTTCTGCTCAGGTATGATAGCAGGTGAGGGACTTGTTGGTATAGTATTGGCTTTACTTGCAGTTGTTGGCATTGATAAGCTTATCAACCTCTCTGCATTTGTTCCTCAGGGCGTTCGTGATATCGGCGGATTAGTTCTCTTTGCAGTTATTATTTTAACACTTCTTAAATTCACACTTTGGAAAAAGCGTGCGAAGTAATATGAAAGAAGCGCAAAATTATTTAGAAAAAATTCCTCTTCATAAAGAGGGCTTGGGCTTTGAAACCGATGAAAACGGGCAGGTAACTCTGCTTGTTGAAAATAAGGGCGTTTTTAATAGAATTGCTCAGAAGTTATTTAAAAAACCCAAGATTAGTTATGTTCACCTCGATGAAATGGGAAGCTTTGTCTGGCCTATTATTGATGGGAAAAAGGATATAACTGAAATTGGAAAGATGGTAAAAGAGCATTTCGGCGAAAAGGCAGAGCCTTTATATGAACGCCTTGCAAAATACTTTCAAATACTTGAAAGCTACGGTTTTATAAGCTTCAAAAATATTTAAAAACGGCGGTACGTTCAAAAAAGTTGAGCGCACCGCTTTTTTATGCAATATATACTAAGGTTATGCAATTAAATTATATTTTTTGACAAAAATATCAAAAACCCTTGACTTTGAGGTGCAAATATGCTTTAATATATACATAGTTCTGGAAACGTTTCCAGTTTGAGTTGTGAGGCACGGGATATCAAATAAGGAGGACAGTATGACCATTAAAGATGTTGCGGTATATAGCGGAGTATCGGTTAGTACTGTTTCTCGTGTTTTAAATAACCATCCTGATGTAAGTCAAAAGGTAAGGGAAAAGGTTCTGGCTGCGGTTGATGAGCTTCATTATGTACCTAATGACAGTGCAAGAGACCTTGTTAAAGCCCAGTCGGATGTTATCGGCGTTGTTGTCCGAGGGTTTGAAAATCCATTTTTTACCTCTGTTTTGAGAGCAATAGAGCAAGTTTCCTCAAAAGCGGGATACACAGTCGTTCTCAATCAGATAAGCACAGAGGATGATGAAATTTCAGCGGCGGCAAGTCTTGTTCGTTCTAAGAGACTCAAAGGGCTCATTCTTCTTGGCGGATGTTTTGATTACACGCCCGAAAGAATAGCTTCTTTGGAAGTCCCTTTTGTTTGCTGTACATTTACCAACAGTTTCGGTACTCTTAAAAAGACGGCTTTTTCTTCGGTTTGTATTGATGATTATGCCGAGGCATACCGTGCGGTGAAGATACTTACCGATAGCGGTCATAAAAAAATTGCGGTTCTTCTTGATTCTGTCAACGACCGTTCGATAAGTGAGTTAAGATTTAAGGGCTATTGTGATGCGCTTAAGGATGCGGGAATAACTCTTGATGAAGATTTGATTGTAGAAACGGTTGATTTTAAGATGGAAACGGCATATAAATCAACTAAGGACCTGCTTTTAAGGAGAAATGATTTTACAGCACTTTTTGCTATAGCAGATTCTATGGGAATAGCGGCTATGAAAGCACTTAGTGATTTCGGGAAATCTTCACCAAAGGATTGCTCCGTCATTGCGATTGACGGTATAGATATGTCGCTTTATACAGTCCCGACACTTACAACACTTATTCAGCCTTGCGAAACAATGGGTACAGAGGCAGTGAGGATTTTAATTGAAGTTTTACAGGGAAAACGCAAGAGTCAGCATATAAGATTAGATACTGTTTTAAGAAAAGGCGGAACGGTAGGTTTTCTATAAGAAAGGTTTTTATGCCGTGAGGCTTAAAAATATTATTTTTTTAATCTCGCACTAATAAGTGCAAGATAAAATTTAAGGAGGAAAAGAGAATGAAAAAAGCACTATCCCTATTACTTGTAGCGCTACTTTGCATCGGACTTTTCGCAGGTTGCGGTGGCGGCAGCGCAAAGGGTTCAGTTTATTGGCTGAACTTCAAACCTGAATCTGATGAGGTTCTTCAGGAAATCGCTAAGATGTACAAGGAAGAAACCGGCGTAGACGTTAAGGTTGTTACAGCAGCATCAGGACAGTACAATCAGATGCTCAACTCCGAGATGGATAAATCTGCTCCCCCAACATTGTTTGTTGTAGGTAACCAGGCTGCGGTTAAAGATTGGGCAGATTATGCAGTTGATTTGAAAGATTCAGCTATTGCAAAAGAATTAACAACAGATGCCTATAATCTCTATGATGAGAATGGCAAGCTCGTTTCTATCGGCTATTGCTATGAGAGCTATGGTATCATAGTTAACCCCGACCTCATTGAAAAAGCAGGTCATAAAATGGATGAACTTAAGAACTTTGCAGGCCTTAAGGCTGTTGCAGAGGATATCCATAAGCGCGCTAAAGAGCTTGGTTTCGATGCTTTCAGTGCTTCTGATATGGATGCTTCTTCTTCTTGGCGTTTCACCGGCCATATGGCTAACCTTGCTTACTACTATGAAGCAAAAGATGCAGGCGGTTGGAGTGAGTGTCCCGCAAGCATTAAGGGTACATATTTAGAGAACTTCAAGAATCTTTATGACCTTTGTATTAACAACAGCACAACCAGCCCCAAAGACCTTGCAACCGGCGGTCATGACGCTCAGAATGAGTTCAAAACCGGTAAAGCTGCTTTCTATGTAAACGGTTCTTGGGAATACAGTGCAGTTTCTGAGAGCGTTCCTAACGCTACTATGATTCCTTATTACTGCGGTGTTGAGGGCGAAGAAAAAGCCGGTCTCAACTGTGGTACAGAGAACTGCTGGGCTATCAATGCCAAGGCTTCTGAGGCTGACCAGAAGGCTACTATGGATTTCCTCGTATGGTGCGTAACCGATAAGGAAGCTTCACGTAAACTTGTTGACACCTTCGGCGTTATGCCTTATAAATCAGCTGCTGTTTCCACCAATGGATTCTTGGCTGCTGCAAATGAGTATTCAAACAACGGCTGCTACGTAATGGATTGGGTAACTAACTATCAGCCTAACGTTGATGAATACCGTGCTGCTTTGGTTTCTGCTCTTAATAAGTACAATGCAGACCAGTCAGCTGCTAACTGGGAATTAGTTCGTACTGCTTTTGTTGACGGTTGGGCTACCCAGTATCAGAACGCTAACAAATAATATTTTTAGTGTTATAGATTAAATAGCAAAGGCGGGGCGGGCGATTTGATTCGCTCACCCCGCTTCTTCGTTATTCGTTAAGTAAAAGGAGATGAGGTTTTTGAAGAACCTTTTTAAAAATAAAAGAAAAACTTCTATGCGTTCTCCGTTGACAAGGTGGTCATGGTTATTTTTAGGACCTGTTGTTGCGGCTTTCAGCATAGGTTTTATATGGCCTTTTATACAAGGCATTTATCTTTCCTTCTGCGAATTCAAATTGATTTCTGATGCAAAATTTATAGGTTTTGGTAACTATATTGCTGCTCTTACAGATGATAGCTTTTTACATTCTTTTTGGTATACAGCTCTTTTTGCTATAACAAGCCTTGTGATTATAAATGTTCTCGCATTCGCAGTGGCTTATGCTTTAACTCAGGACATTAAAGGTTCAAATATTTTCAGAACAGTATTCTTTATGCCGAACCTTATTGGCGGCATCGTTTTGGGATATATATGGTCCATGATATTTGATGGAATTCTTTCTAAGTTTGGAACTTCAATTCTTCTAAATACAAAGTTAGGTTTCTGGGGACTTATAATCCTGCTTTGTTGGCAACAGATAGGATATATGATGATAATTTACATAGCAGGATTGCAGTCGGTACCCGGGGATATGCTTGAGGCGGCTGAGATTGACGGTGCAAGTAAAATTCAGACCCTTTTCAGAGTTATAATTCCGAATGTTATGCCTTCGGTTACTATCTGCACCTTCCTTTCTTTAACTAACGGCTTTAAACTCTTCGACCAGAACTTAGCTCTTACTGCGGGTCAACCCTTTGTAATTCAGCCTGATGGCTCTACTATAAAGACAACAGAAATGTTAGCACTTAATATTTATAACACATTCTACGGTCAGAATATTGCAGCTCAGGGAACAGCACAGGCTAAAGCAGTTTTGTTCTTTATCTTGGTTGCAGGACTTGGCTTGTTGCAGTTGGCTTATACTCGCAAGAGGGAGGTGCAGCAATAATGAGAGGCAGAACTTTGTCTTCATCTAAGTTTACAAAAAACATTTTATCGGTTGTTTTATCAATTATCAGTGTTATTTATGTTATGCCCGTTTTTGCTGTGCTTATAAATTCCTTCAAGCAGAACACCTTTGTTAAAACCGATACTTTTGCTCTGCCAAATGCTGAGACAAGTGCAGGTTTTGCAAACTTTATTAAAGGTATGACCTTTGGTAACTATCCCTTCTTTAACAGCGTGCTTTACAGCGTGGTTATAACACTTTTATCAACAGCACTTATTCTCATTTTCACATCTATGGCTGCTTGGTACATCACAAGAAAAGACTCTAAATTTTGTCGAATTTTGTATTATCTATGTGTATTTTCAATGGTTGTGCCGTTCCAGATGGTTATGTATCCGTTATCAAAAACGGCAGACAGCCTGAAGCTTAATACACCTTGGACAATTCCGATAGTTTATTTAGGCTTCGGAGCAGGCCTTGCAATATTTATGTTTGCAGGATTTGTTAAATCAATACCTCTCGAAATTGAAGAGGCGGCTTCTATTGATGGCTGCGGACCTGTTCGCACTTTCTTCTGGGTTGTTTTTCCGATGATGCAGTCAATTCTCATTTCGGTTGGTATTTTGGAAATTATGTGGGTTTGGAATGACTATTTGCTTCCTATGCTCGTTCTCGATATCAATGAGTACAGAACCATTCCGATTCATATTCAATATCTTAAAGGAAGTTACGGCACAGTTGATTTAGGAGCAACAATGGCTCTGATACTTTTGAGCATTATCCCTGTTATTATCTTCTACTTGGCTTGCCAAAAATATATTATAAAGGGAGTGGCAGCAGGTGCCGTTAAAGGATAAAGAAATTAGAAGAGACAGTGCGATTTTAATGCCGATTTTTTCCTTGCCTTCACCCTACGGTATTGGCACTTTGGGAAAAGAGGCTAAAAAGTTTATAGACTTTTTGGCAAAGGCTAACCAGTCTTGGTGGCAGATTTTGCCCGTAGGACCGACAAGCTATGGAGATTCCCCCTATCAGAGCCCCTCTATCTATGCGGGAAATCCCTATTTTATAGACCTTGATTCTCTGATAGAGGAAGGCCTTTTGGAAGAGAAAGAGGTCAAATCGGTCAAATGGTTCACCCGTGAGGATAGAGTTGATTACGGTATTTTATATGAAAACAGATTAACTCTTCTTAAAAAGGCTATGGAGAGAGGTTTTGAGAAGGAACGCAAAGAAATTCGAAATTTCTTATCTGAGAATGTGAACTGGCTCCCTGATTTTGCTCTTTTTATGGCACTCAAACGCCATTTTGGCATGAAATCTTGGCTTGATTGGGAAGATGAGGATATAAGACTCAGAAAATCAGAATCGATTGAGAAGTATAAAGAATTACTTAAAGAGGATATAAATTTCTTTATTTACGTGCAGTATCTTTTCTTTAAACAATGGAACGATATAAAAAATTATGCTCACGAAAAGGGAATAGGTATTATTGGTGATTTGCCGATTTATGTTGCACTTGATTCGGTTGATGTTTGGGCTTCACCCGAAAACTTTTTGCTTGATGAAAAGAATATACCGACTTCTGTTGCAGGAGTTCCACCCGATTACTTTAGCGCCGAAGGTCAGCTTTGGGGCAATCCTATTTATGACTATGAGGCTATGGAGAAAAACGGTTATAGCTGGTGGGCAAACAGAATTTCGGGTGCAAGTAAGATATATGATGTTATCCGTATCGACCATTTCCGTGGCTTTGAAAGTTACTGGGCAGTTCCGTTCGGAGCAAAAAATGCTATTAGCGGCAGATGGGTTAAGGGACCCGGTATGGCTTTAATAGGTGAGCTTAAACGCAAATTCCCTGAGGTTCAGTTTATCGCTGAGGACTTGGGATATCCTTCTCCTGAGGTTATTAAGCTTCTTGAAGATTCTGAATTCCCCGGAATGAAGGTTTTGGAGTTTGCTTTCGATTCGAGAGATTCGAGCAACTATTTGCCGCATGCCTATATAAATAACTGCATTTGCTATGCGGGCACACACGATAATTCTACACTCTTGGGTTGGCTCGAAACTGCTGATTTTAACGATGTCAGGAAAGCGGAAGAATATTTAGGTCTCAATGAAAAAGAGGGTTATGTTTGGGGAATTATCCGAGGCGGTATGAGCAGTGTTGCAAAACTGTTTGTAGCACAAATTCAGGATTATTTAGAGCTTTCAGATGAAGCCCGTATTAACACACCAGGCACTCCTGAGGGTAACTGGGTATGGCGTATGAAAAAGGGTGCTCTAACAGATGAATTAGCAGAGCGAATAGCAAAGCTTACTCACCTTTATAACCGAGGCTAGCCAAAGCATTCAAACTCGAACCAGCCTTAAAGGGTGGTTTTTAGGCGGCTTTTGGCTTATTCGCACGCATAGGCATTAGCCTTATGTGCTTGTCTTCACCAAAATCCACACAAAAAACCGCACCTTTAAGGTCGAAGAATTTTGTAAATAAAGGATTTTTTGGTGTGCAAGGCACAAAACGCAGCAAATCCTAACGGATTTGCGAGTATTTTAACGATGCCACAGCATAAAATACTTGTTTCAAAATCTGATTCAAGTTTGAATGATTTGGCTAAGGAGAAAAGTATGAAACAAAATAAGAAAGGCTCATTTTGGTTAGCACTTACCATCTTTAGCCTTATGGGGCAGATTGCCTGGGTTGTTGAAAATATGTATTTCAACGTATTTATTTATAAAACCTTTTCGGCATCTGCGGCAGATATTTCGAATATGGTTGCAGCCTCTGCTGTTACGGCAACCTTAACCACCGTTTTTATGGGTGCCTTATCGGATAAAATAGGCAAGAGAAAGCTTTTTATTTCACTTGGTTATATCCTATGGGGAATTTCGATTTTCAGTTTTGTATTCTTAAAGCAGGAGCTTATAAGCAAAGCCTTTCCAATGGCGGTTTCTGCCGCTTCGGTTGGCGTTACCTTAGCAATTATACTTGACTGCGTTATGACCTTCTTCGGCTCAACCGCAAACGATGCCGCCTTTAATGCCTGGCTTACCGATTCAACCAATTCTAAGAACAGGGGAGCGGCAGAGGGTATAAACGCTATGATGCCTTTAGTATCTGTTCTTGTGGTTTTCGGAGGCTTTATGTTCCTTGATTTAGATAAGCCGTCAAGCTGGACGGTTATCTTCTCCATCATAGGAATTTTAACCCTTGTTATCGGTATTCTTGGAATTTTCATAATCAAAGAGCCTCAGATAAAGCCTTTAAAAACCTCTTATCTTGGAGGCATTGTTTATGGCTTTAAGCCAAGCACTATAAAATCAAATTTGAGGCTTTATATTTGCCTTTTAGCTTTTATTATCTTTAATATTTCCATTCAGATTTTTATGCCCTATCTCATTATTTATTATGAGGTATCGCTTGGTATGAGCGATTATGTGCTTGTTATGGCACCTGCTATAATTATAGCCTCTGTTGTAACTGCACTTTGGGGCAAGGTCTATGATAAAAAGGGCTTCTCCTTTTCGGGAATTTTTGCTCTTTTATTCTTGATTATAGGCTATATTATTCTTTATTTAACAAAGACAAAGCTTCCTGTATTTATTGGCTCACTTCTTATGATGAGCGGATATCTTTCCGGAATGGCAGTTTTCGGAGCAGTTATCAGGGATAACACTCCCGAGGGCAAATCGGGAAGACTTCAGGGTGTTAGAATTTTCTCTCAGGTATTTATTCCGGGAATTATAGGTCCGTTTATTGGAAAAACCGTATTAAGCTCTGCAGAGGTTATAACGGGAAATGACGGAACCACCTCTTTTGTTCCAAATGAGAATATTTTCTTGGCAGCTCTTATAGCAGCACTTCTTGTGCTGCCCGTGTTCTTGGTATTAACTATGGGTAAAAAGCCGAGAATAAGAAGCCTCGAAACCGATTTTGAAAAGGATTTAGGCGAAATACCCTTTTCCGAATATCCAAGACCTCAGCTTAGAAGAGATTCTTACCTTTGCCTTAACGGAAAATGGGATTTTAAAATAGAGAGAAAAAACAAAGAAATATTTTCGGGTGAAATCTTAGTTCCTTTTGCTGTTGAAAGCCGAATTTCAGGGGTTTTCAGAGAAGTAAAGAAAAATGATATCTTAATTTATGAAAGAAAATTTAGTTTAGACAAGGACTTTATAAAGAAAAGAGTTCTTCTTAACTTTACCGCTTGCGACCAATATACCAAGGTTTTCCTTAATGATAAGGAAATCGGGAAGAATATTGGCGGTTATCTGCCTTTTTCCTTTGATATAACAAAGGACTTGGTTGAGGGTGAGAATAGCATTAGAGTTGAGGTTAAAGACCCGCTTGATAAGGACCTGCCTTACGGAAAGCAGACTAACAAACAAGGCGGAATGTGGTACACTAAAATCAGCGGAATTTGGGGTACTGTGTGGCTTGAAAGCGTTCCTGAAAACTACATAAAGGCAATAAAAATAACACCCGATTTAACGGGTGCTACCATTGAGATTTTTGGCGGGGAAAAGAAGAAAACCCTCGAAATAGAGGGCGAGATTTATGAATTTTCGGGTGATAAATACAGGTTAGATATAGAAACTCCTGTTCTTTGGACTCCCGAAAATCCGCATCTTTATGAGTTTAGCATTTCGTCGGGGAAGGATAGGGTAGAGTCTTATTTCGGTCTTAGAACTGTTGAGGTTAAGGGAAAAAATATTCTTTTTAACGGCAAGCCGAAATTTTTCAACGGACTTTTAGACCAAGGCTATTTTAGTGATGGTATATTTCTTCCCGCAACGCCCGAGGGCTTTAAAAATGATATTCTTAAAATGAAAGAATGCGGGTTTAATATGCTTAGAAAGCATATTAAGTTAGAGCCTGAGCTATTTTATTATTATTGCGATAAATTAGGTGTGTTTGTTTTCCAGGATATGATTAACAGCGGAAAATATAGTTTTCTGATAGATACCGCATTGCCAACCGTATTCTTAAAAAAAGGAATCGAGCATAGGGCAAGCGGATTCAGAAGAAAAGAGTTCGAAAAAACCTCAAGGGGAATTATCGAAAATCTTTATAACCACCCAAGCGTTGTTTATTATACCATTTTTAACGAGGGCTGGGGGCAGTTTGATGCCGATAAATATTATAAGGAATTTAAAGCTTTAGATAATACAAGAATTTTCGATTCAACTTCGGGTTGGTTTGAGAAAAAATTAAGCGATGTTAAAAGCGAGCATATTTATTTTAAACCGATAAAACTCAAAGAAAGTGAAAGACCTCTTGTTTTATCCGAGTTTGGCGGTTATTCCTGCAAGATAGAAAACCATTGCTTTAATCTTGATAAAACCTATGGTTATAGATTTTTTAAGGATAGAGCGAAATTTGAAAATGCCCTCATAGAGCTTTATGAAAATGAGGTTATTCCTGCAATAGATAAGGGACTTTGTGCTACCGTTTTAACTCAGGTTAGCGATGTTGAGGATGAAACTAACGGACTTTTAACCTATGACCGCAAGGTTTTAAAGGTAAACCCCGAAAGGTTTAAAGAGATATCTCAGAAACTAAAGCAAAAATTTGAAAATAAAAAGTCGGGTTAAAACCCGACTTTTTATTTTGTAAGTATTTCGATTATTTTTGAATAGATGTTTTCGGTGCTGTTTAAAAATTTCTCTTTAAGATAAATTGCCTGGTCTTCATCGGTTACCATTAACTTAACGCTCATAAAGGGGGCGCCGTTATCAATGGCTGAAAAGGTGATGAAGGTTCTATCATTCTCTCTGGAAATTTTTATATCATTTTCCTTGGCGTTTTTAAAGCGGACCATCATTTTGATTGCAGCCGAATAAGCCCTTTCCCTAACCGTTAAAGAAAGGCTGGTTTTAAGGGTTTCGGCAACATCCTTGCCGCTTTTTGTTGCAATATAGGTATCCTCTTTTTCGTTAATATTCTCTAAATGACCGCTATTACACAATGCGGCAATAGAGTCGTTAACCTCAAAGCAGTTGGCGATACCTTCAAAATGGAGAGTGTCTGCCAAAAGTCTTCCCGGAACGGGCTCGTTTAGGGAAGAGAGGATATAGCATATAAGGGTGCGTACCTGAGCGGTGCTGAAAAGACCGCCTATCGGGGATACACCTGCACTAACAGCATCTTTTTCCAAGGAAATTCTCCTTTAATAATTTATTAGCCTATAAATTTATCGTGAACAGCACTAACTGCATTATCAGCATATTTAGCGTCAATCAAAACAGAAATCTTGATTTCGCTTGTTGAAATCATCTGAATGTTAATTCCTGCATCATAAAGAGCCTCAAACATTTTAGAAGCAACACCAGGGTTACTTTCCATACCTGCACCTACGATTGAAACCTTGCAAACAGATTCATCAACCTTGATATTCTTATAAGTTAAGATATCCTTCATAGCCTCAAGAGCGGCAACTGCATCAGCACTCTGGTCGCGGGAAACGGTAAAGGTAATGTCCTTAGTGCCGTCTCTTCCTACAGACTGAAGAATAATATCGATATTAACCTTATACTGAGATAATTTATTAAAGAGTTTGAAAGCAACACCGGGGGTATCCTCAAGACCTACAACAGATATACAAGCAACATTGTTATCCTTAGCAACGCCTCTGATTAAAGTTTTTTCCATTTTTACCTTCTCCTTTACTATTGTGCCTGGTTTAACCTCAAGACTTGAAAGAACCTCAAGTTCAACATTGTATTTTTTAGCCATTTCAACCGAACGGTTGTTAAGTACCTGAGCACCGAGGGTTGCAAGCTCAAGCATTTCATCATAGCTGATTTCATCCATCTTTTGAGCGGTTTTAACTTTTCTTGGGTCTGCAGAATAAACACCGTCAACATCGGTATAAATCTGGCAGAGGTCGGCCTTCATTGCGGCTGCTATTGCAACTGCACTTGTATCCGAGCCGCCGCGTCCAAGGGTTGTTATATCATCATATCTGTTAAGTCCCTGGAAGCCGGCAACGATAACAATCTTCTTTTTCTCAATCTCATTTTTAAGGCGCTCTGTATTAACCCTTTTAATTCTTGCAAAGGTATGGTGGGAATCGGTTTCAAAGCCTGCTTGCCAGCCGAGTAAAGAAATAACGGGGTAGCCGAGCTTCTCAATCGCCATAGCAAGTAAAGAAATCGAAATCTGCTCGCCTGCCGAGAGAAGCATATCCATCTCTCTCTTAGAGCCGCCTTTTTCGTTTATTTCTTTTGCCTTGTCTATAAGGTCATCAGTTGTATCGCCCTGAGCCGAAACAACAACTATAACATCGTTGCCCTTTTTATAATCTTCAATAATTCGGTTGGCAACATTGAAAACTCTTTCGGCATTTGCAACCGAAGAGCCGCCGAATTTTTTAACTATTAAAGCCATATTTTAACCTCCAAAATCAGAAAAGGATATTAAGTAATTTAATTTCGCAACCTCTAAAGGCTTCAAGCTTTTCTTTTATATTATCCTCAAAGTCTTCTTCAGTTATGAATGCGATTTCTTTTGAATATTCATTCTTAATGAAATCGGTATTTAAAGAGAAAACCTTGGAAAATGTCCCTGCCAAAGCGGTAAAATCATCAGATTTTATGCGAACTAGGAACTTATGCTTCTTATTGTCTTTCTCAACATAATCCTTTTCGCCATCGCTCCAGAAGAGATATTTTCTGGCATCTAGGTGCTTAATGCAGTCTATGATATCGGCAACAACCGCACTGGCAGTAGCCTCTTTTCCTGCACCCTTGCCATAGAAAACAACTTCACCTGTCTGGTCGCCTGTTACCATAACGGCATTGAAAACTCCGTTAACACCTGAAAGAATACACTCACGTGAAACAAGAACGGGCTTAACAAAAGCGGTTATCTTGCCGTTTTCATTTTTCCTTGCATGGCCTATAAGCTTGATAACATATCCAAAGCTGTCAGCCGCCGAAATATCATCAAGAGTGATATCGGTGATGCCCTCGGTTTCAACCTGCTCGGGATAAACGTGCTTCCCAAAGCCCAAAGCTGCTAGTATACAGATTTTGCGGCAAGCATCATGCCCCTCAATATCGGCAGCAGGGTTTTTCTCGGCATAGCCTTTCTCCTGAGCAAGCTTTAAAGCTGCATCAAAATCCATATTATCCACTATCATTTTATTTAAAATGAAGTTTGTTGTTCCGTTGAGTATTCCCGAAATTTCGGTTATCTCATTAGCGGCAAGGCATTGAACTAAAGGTCTCAGTACAGGAATACCTCCGCCAACACTTGCTTCGAAAAGGAAGTTGACATTCTTATCCTGTGCGATTTTTATAAGCTCAGCACCCTTAGCAGCAACAAGCTCTTTATTAGAGGTTACAACGCTTTTGCCTGCAAGCAAAAGAGATTTAACAAAATCATAAGCGGGATTAACTCCGCCCATAACCTCGGCAACAACCTTAACCTCATCATCATTAAGGATAAGATTAAAGTCTTTGATGAATTTATCGCTGTAAGAAAGCCCGTTAAAATCTCTTAAATCGAGAATATATTTAACATTAACTTGATTCTTAACAGCTTCGTTTATACGGGCATTGTGGTTAATTAAAATCTCAGAAACTCCTGAGCCTACAACACCGTGCCCCATAATAGCAACGTTAATCATTATTTCCTCCGAACAGGGAATAATAGCAAAATATTTCCCTATACTTAATTATACAAGAATTATTATATTATACTTTCTTTCTAAAATCAACAAAAAAACACATTTTCGTTGGATTTGCAAAAAAGTTTTATATTTGGGGTGGAATTTTTGGAACAAGAGGCGAAAAAACGCTTTTTAATAAGCCTTGGGTACTACTTCGCGATGGCTTTGATTATTCTTGCGGTTTTTAAATTTTTGTTATCGTATTTTCTGCCCTTTATTTTTGCGAGTATTATAGCCTTCACGGTCCAAAAACCCGCTCTAAAGCTATGCCGAAAAATAGCTTTAAAAAAAGGAACACTATCGGCTATAATGGCGGCAGTTTTATATCTTGCAGCGGCTTGGCTTATGGTTTTTTTATTTTATAGGCTTATGATTTCGGCAAGAGGACTTTTGGAAGAACTGCCCTCGATTTTCGGCCCTATAAGCGATTTAATAGAAAAACTCAAAGGCAATTTTTTATCTGTTTTTTCGGGCGTTTCTCCCGAATTATCCGGGCAGATAGGAATGATAATATCTGAATTTATAGAAGGTTTAAGACATTCTTTGACTTCATTTTTATCAGCATTTGCAACGGGTTTTGCTTCGAAAACACCTTCTTTTTTGTTTGCGGGGTTGGTTTCTTTGGTTGCAAGCTGTTACATTGCAAAAGATTTTGACGGGCTTGCAAAATTCTTTAAAAGCATTATTGGAAACAGAAAATATGAAAATATTTTAAAGATAAAAACCATACTATCAAACAGTATTTTAAAGCTTTTAAAAGGCTATTTAATCCTAACGGCGATAACCTTTTTTGAACTTACTGTCGGCTTTTTGATAATAGGGGTAAGACATACTTTTTTGCTAGCATTTTTGATAGCAATTATCGACTTGTTACCAGTTTTCGGAACGGGAACGGTGCTTATTCCTTGGGGGCTGATTTCGGTAATCATGGGCAATAGCTTCACGGGATTTTCTATCCTCTTTTTATATCTTTTTATAACTGTTGCAAGGAATTTTTTAGAGCCCAAAATTATTGGATCTCAGATAGGAATAAATCCGCTTTTCACCCTTATCGCTATGTTTGCAGGGCTTAAACTTTTGGGTTTTTTGGGACTGATTATTTTCCCCATAATTTTGATAGTTGTTATTAAATATTATAAAAACGAGCTGGAACAAGAGGCAGAAAAAAATCTTTCGCATAATATGTAATGTGGTGCTTGGAATTTATAAAACACCTATGCGGAGTGAAAGAAATGAGAAGCTTTAAAATAAAAACGGAAACGGTAACCTATGCCATAAAAGGCAGAGAAATTTTAAGGAAAAATGGCTTTAAAGCGAGGATTGAAAAATCGGGTTCCCAAAACGGAAGAGGCTGTAGCTATATTATTTTAGCTGATGGCTATGGAACGGCTGAAACAATTCTAAGAAAAGCCGGAATAAAGTTTTCTGAAATTGAAGAGATTTAAGGGCGTTTTATACGCCCTTTTTTATGAGGTGATTTTTTTGATATATTTTGATAATGCCGCAACAACAGGCAAAAAACCGCAAGGGGTGCTAAAAGCGGTAGAGGATGCTATTAAATTTTTGAGTGCAAACCCTGGAAGAAGCGGACATGAATTATCTGCAAAAACTGCTGAGAAAATATTTACTGTCCGCCAAAAAACTGCAGATTTTTTCGGTGCTTCAGGTCCTGAAAATGTTGTTTTCACACTTAACTGTACACATAGCATAAACTGTGTTCTTAAGGGTGTTTTGAACAAAGGAGACCATGTGATAGTTTCTTCTCTCGAACATAATGCGGTTATGAGACCTTTGAAAAAAATGAAGGTTTCTTTTGATGTTGCAAAGGTTTCGCTTGAAAATGATGATGAAACCGTTATGGAATTTGCTAAAAAAATAAGACCAAACACAAAGCTTATTTTAACAATGGGAGCCTCTAATGTTTTAGGCAAAATTCTGCCTGTTAAAAGGATAGGTGAGCTATGTAGAAAACGGGGGATTTTGTTTGCAGTTGATGCAGCTCAATCTGCGGGAGTTATCCCGATAAATATGAAAGAAATGGGCATTGATTATCTTTGCATAGCCTCGCATAAAGGGCTTTATGCGCCTATGGGAACGGGCATTTTGATTTGTGAAAAACCGATTGAGAATACCCTTATTGAAGGTGGAACAGGAACTAATTCTATAGAGCTTTTTCAACCAAGATTTTTGCCCGAAAGATTAGAGAGCGGAACGGTTAATGTTTCGGGAATTATGGGGATTGGCGCCGGTATTGACTATGTTAGCGCAATCGGTCTTGAAAGGCTTTATAATCACGAAATGATGCTTACCGAAATGTTATATGAGGGACTTAAAAAGAACCCTGAAATATTGCTTTATACAAAAGAACCAAAAAGGCATTTCTATGCCCCTGTTTTATCCTTTAACTTTAAGGGGGTTCCGAGCGAAAAAACGGCTATGGCACTAAGCGATGCCAGTGTTGCGGTTCGAGGCGGACTCCATTGTTCACCTATGGCACATAAGCAGATTGGAACGCTGGAAACCGGCTGTGTCAGGGTATCCTTTGCGACTTTTAATACCGAAACTGAGGTAAAGAAATTTTTAAGCATTATAAGTGATAAAAATTTATTAAAAAACTTGAAAAAAGATATTGAATGAAATTGCTATATATGTTATTATAATAATAACTATATTAGTAAAGGATGTTGAGCGGTGAGTGGTGTATTAAATGCGATATACTCGGCCTGGAATCAGATAGTTTATGCTGTTTCAAATCTCAGAATCTTGGATATTCTCGATATTTTGGTCATTGCTTTTATAATCTATAAGGCAATCGGCTTTTTACGCACTTCAAGGGCAGGTCAGCTTTTTAAGGGTATTCTTATTTTGCTTGCGGTTTATGTTATCTCTATTTGGTGGGATTTAGTAACCCTAAAATGGCTTTTATCTAAAATTGTTGACGCTGCAATTATAGCCGCCGTTGTTATATTTCAACCGGAACTCCGCCGAATTCTGGAAAAGGTTGGAAGAACAAAGTTTGGACGCGGTCAGTTGTTTGATGGTTCGGCTTCCCAACTTGAAAAGAACATTGAAGATGTTTCAAAAGCGGTAGGTTCAATGCAAGAAAAGAAGGTTGGCGCTCTTATTGTTTTTGAAAGAACAACCCAACTTGGTGATATAATTAACACCGGAACCCTGCTTGACGCTGAGTCTTCGGTTTCTATGATTAACAATGTTTTCTTTCCGAAATCTCCCCTGCATGACGGAGCTATGATTATCCGAGAGGGAAGAATTTATGCTGCAGGTTGTATTTTACCCCTTTCTCAGCGAGAGGATTTAAGCGCTCAGCTCGGAACGAGACACAGGGCGGCAATCGGTATGACCGAAAATAGCGATGCTGTTGTTTTGGTCGTTTCTGAGGAAACGGGAACCATCTCTTTAGTTCATAACGGTCAGATTACCAGGAATTACAGCGCTGTTTCAGCAGCGGCCGAGCTTCAGAGTTTGTTGCTGAGTTCCGAGGAAAAGGAAAAGAGCTTTTCTATTTCGGCATTTTTCAAAAAAGTTTTCAAGAAAAACAGAAAGGAAGATGAAGAATAATGAAATTTCCTTTT
>JAZPXP010000196.1:0-11435 GCA_045543715.1 Acutalibacteraceae bacterium | reverse complement strand
AACCGAATAGAGCATAAGGTCTGCATTCGAGCTTTCAAGGCACTCGGTTTGCACCTTAATCTCAACAAGACCATCTATCTTGCCGAAAAGACCTTCAAGATTTTCCTTTATCCCCTTTTTTATCTCTTCTTTGTTAATATTGTCTTTAAGCTTCCAAAGAATAATATGCTTAACCATTTAAACCCCTCTTTTATAATGATTGTAGTATGTCTATACTAACACAACTAATCAAAAATATCAATGAAAAAACTCCCGAAAATTCGGGAGCATTTTTTGTTTTTATTCCGCTATTATAATTTTTTTGCAACAAATAACGGGTGGGTAGCTTTCTTGAATTGTGTCATAATAAACCTTCACTTGACAGGAAATTTTTAAATCCTCTTTAGTTGCCTTCTTTCCATTTTCGAAAATAATTTCAGCATCTTCTATATCTAAATATCCCGAGCCCATTTTATTTGCTGAAAAAACAAAATTATTATCTATGATAACCCCGTAGCCGATATCCCATTCTGAATCCTTCGTATTATCTTTAACCGAAAATTTATATGCCACAGCCGTTTCGAGCAACTCTTTACCCGAAAGTTCGCATTTTTCGGTCAGTGAATTAAAATGTATTGCCAAAACCTTTTCTTCAACCAAATAGACTCTGAGACCTACTCTTCCATAGTTTTCGGTATCACCCAAAATATCTATTATTTCTTGGTAGGTCATTCCTTGTTCTATTTCATTAAATTTTTCGGAATTAACCGTAGTTATATTTTCATAAACAGAAAAATCAGTCGGCTCTGAATTTATATTTGCCTTTTCAGAACACCCAGACAAAAGAAATAATAAAATAGATAAAAATATTATTTGGTATTTTTTCATTTTCATAACCATCCGCCCCCATTCAGCAAAACAAAAAACGCATAGGACCCACCAATAGATTGAGTCCTATGCGCAACTTTATTATTTTGTGATTATATACAAATCGATGATCCGCACAAAACTTTTAATTTTCGCTGAAAATTACGGTTACATCGGGGTGCAACTGCAAAATTGAAGCAGGAACCTTAGGAGTGATAGGACCAAAAAAGGACTTTTCAACAATATCCTTTTTAGCCTCGCCGTTTGCTATAAGCAAAACCTTTTTAGCGTTCATAATAGCGCCCATACCCATTGTTATTGCCTTAGTTGGAACATCCTCTTTCTTTTCGAAGAAGCGTGCATTTGCCTCAATAGTTGAGGGGTCAAGCACTACAGGATGGGTTTCCTTTGTGAAATATTCGTCAGGCTCATTAAAACCGATATGACCGTCAAGTCCAATTCCTAAAAGCTGAATATCTGTGCCGCCCAAGCTTTCGATAAGCTCATCATAACGCTTACCCTCTTCTACGAGGTTCTCAGCGCAGCCGTTAGGAACATAGGTCTTAGTTATATCGATATTGATATGCTCAAAAAGATTTTTGTTCATAAAATAGCGATAGCTCTGGTCATTTGAGCCATCAAGTCCCTCATATTCATCAAGGTTAACAGAGGTAACCTTAGAAAAATCAAGCTCTCCCTTAGCGTTATACTCGGCAAGCTTCTTATAAGCACCAACGGGCGAAGAGCCTGTTGCAAGACCTAAAACGCAGTCGGGCTTATTCTTTACAACCTCAGCTATAATATCAGCTGCCTTAACGCTTAACTCATCATAAGATTTAACGGTTATAAATTTCATAAAAATCTTCCTTTATATATTTTTATTGGGCGCTATGTCCCTTATCAACTATTTTATCCGCGATAATATTTGCATATTCTATGCATTTTTCTTCGGTTACCGCTTCTATCATAACGCGAATAACAGGCTCTGTTCCGCTTTGACGAAGAAGCGCTCTGCCGTTACCGTCAATTAAAGCTTCAACCTCAGCCTTTGCTTTTAAAACATCCTCGTCAGAAAGGACAGCCGCCTTATTTTTAACTCGGATATTCTTCATATGCTGAGGATAAAGTTTAACAGGTGCAGCAAGCTCTGCAAGGCTTAACTTTCTATCGCAAACTTCTTCAGCTATCATAATTGCGGTGAGTAAGCCGTCCCCCGTTGTTGCATATTTTTTAAGAATAATATGGCCCGACTGTTCTCCGCCAAGGCTATAATCATTCTGTTGCATACACTCATAAACAAAACGGTCGCCAACTGTGGTCTGAACGCAGTTAATTCCTGCCTCTTTAAGACTGTTGAAGAAACCGCTGTTAGACATTACGGTTGCAACAACCGTATCCCCGTTAAGATTTCCCCTGTCTTTAAGGCGTTTGCCTAAAATATACATCATTTTATCGCCGTCAACAACATTTCCGTTGCCATCAACTGCGATACATCTATCGCAGTCGCCATCAAATGCGAAACCTAAATCAAGATGCTGTTCCTTTACGATTTTGCATAGGTTTTCGATATGGGTTGAACCACAGTTTGTGTTAACATTAAGTCCGTCAGGCTCGGCGCCGATAACAACAGTCTGAGCACCCAAAGCGCCAAAAACTGATTTTGCTATCATCCAGGATGCGCCGTTTGCGCAGTCAAGACCTATCTTTAATTTCTTATAGGAATTAGATGCCAAAGAAATAAGATATCCAACATAGCGGTTTCTTCCTGCAGAATGGTCGATAATTTGACCGATATGCTCTCTATGAGCTAAGGGCAAATCATCACCTGAAACACCTAAAACCTCTAAATTACCGTCAATATAAGCCTCAATCAAAGAGGTTGTTTCATCATCCAACTTCTCGCCGTAGCGGTTGATAATCTTAATTCCGTTATCATAGAAAGGATTATGGGAAGCGGTTATCATAATTCCGCAGTCAAACTCTTCCTGACGGGTAACATAAGAAACGCTAGGTGTGGTTGTTACATGAAGCATATAAGCATCGGCACCCGATGCGGTAATTCCCGCAACGATGGAATATTCAAGCATATAACTTGAACGGCGGGTATCCTTACCTATAACAATTCTCGGTTTATAACCCGCTTTCACGCAGCCAGAAAGGGTGGAAGAAAAATACCAACCCAAAAATCTGCCAACCTTATAAGCCTGCATAGAGGTAAGGGTTAAATTAGCTTCGCCTCTGAAACCGTCAGTACCGAAATATTTAAGCTTGCCCTTAACAAAAGGCTCCTTAGTATCCGGCGCCATATTTTCAACCAATAATTCATCGGTTGATATACCGAATAATGAGCAAATGCTAAGCACCTTATCGATTTGAGGAAGGGCTTGGTCCATTTCCCATTTTGAAACCGACTGCCTTGAAACATCTAATTTTTCAGCCAACTGTTCCTGAGAAATATTGTTAGCCGTTCTGAGTTTAGTGATTTTTTCTCCTATTGTCAAGATAAAAACCTCTTTCAAATAAAATCTACATATAAATTATATGTAGAGAAGGCTTTTTTTAACCAAACATCTAATTGCTTTGGTTGCCATTCTAAAGTTATATTACTAAACCGAAGTTTAATTCTCAACCAACTTTTATTTGATTTTTTCGCAACCTATAGTTGCAATATTTGAAGTTCGCTATCTTATCGTACTATATTTTTAAGGAAAAATCAAGAATTTTGCAAAGTTTATTTAACAAAAAAAGAGCGTCATAAGACGCTCTTTTGGTTTTTAAATTAGTTGCAGATAGTCTTCTCGGTGTCCTTATCAAAGAGGTGAATCTTTGAGGGCTCGAGAGTAATCTGAATCTTGTCGCCGGGGCGAGCAGTATTGGTGGGAGCAACACGAGCATTGATAGCCTGACCTTCGCAGTTCATATAAAGGTAGGTCTCAGCACCCATAAGCTCGGTAACCTCAACATCAGCCTCAACAATACCGTCTTTAAATGCTTTAAGGAGGTCTTCCTCATTATGAACATCCTCAGGACGAATACCCATAATAACTTCCTTGCCAACATATTCTTCAAGGCAGTTATCCTTATTCTTCTCAGCAGGAAGCTTAATCTTATACTTAACGCCTGCTCTGGTTTTGGTATCTTCAGAACCAAACTCAACGAAGAAATCCTTGCCCTCTTTAAGAAGAACAACATCGATGAAGTTCATCTGGGGAGAACCGATAAAGCCTGCAACGAAGAGGTTGCAAGGATAGAGGTAAAGATTCTGAGGAGAATCAACCTGCTGAATAAGACCGCTCTTCATAACAACGATTCTGGTTGCCATGGTCATAGCCTCGGTCTGGTCATGTGTAACATAGATAAAGGTTGTACCAAGTCTCTGATGGAGCTTTGAAATCTCGGTACGCATCTGAGCACGAAGCTTAGCATCCAAGTTGGAAAGCGGCTCATCGAGTAAGAATACCTTAGGCTCACGAACTATAGCACGACCTAAAGCTACACGCTGACGCTGACCACCTGACAAAGCCTTGGGCTTGCGCTCTAAAAGGTGTTCAATATCAAGGATGCGGGCAGCCTCTTCAACACGGCGCTTAATCTCATCCTTCGGAGTTTTACGAAGCTTAAGACCGAAAGCCATATTGTCGAACACTGTCATATGAGGATAAAGAGCATAGTTCTGGAAAACCATTGCGATATCTCTATCCTTAGGAGCAACATCGTTTATAAGACGGTCGCCTATATAAATTTCACCATCAGAAATTTCTTCAAGTCCTGCAACCATTCTAAGAGTTGTTGACTTACCGCAGCCTGAAGGACCAACGAAGATGATGAATTCCTTGTCCTTGATTTCAAGATTGAAATCCGAAACAGCGGTTACTCCGCCAGGATATCTCTTGTAAACATTGCGAAGTGATAAACTTGCCATTATTTTGCCTCCTAAAAATGCACATAATTTTCTAGCCTTATCATTATAACAAACTTTTTCAAAAAATGCTATATCAATATTCACTAATCATAAAATTGATATTTTGGTTAAATTGCAAGATAAATTATTAACAATTTTTGAATATTGCCGAAATTTCATCCTCTCTAAGTTCTCGGCTTTCTCCCTCTTTTAACTCTTTTGGAAGCTCTAAACCGCCAAGGGCTGTTCTTTTAAGCTCATTGACTCCCAACCCTACGGTGCCGAACATTCTCTTAATCTGATGATACTTGCCCTCGCTGATTTTGATTTCCGCCTTGTTTTCGCCAATTTTCTTAAGTTCAGCAGAGCGGCATTTTGTTCCATCTGCCAGAACAACACCCTCGCGAAACTCTGAAATCATTTTCTCGGTTACATCGCCGTCAAGCGAAACCTCATAGGTTTTTATAATATTCTTTTTGGGCGATATAACATTATGGGCAAATTCGCCGTCATCAGTCAGAATCAAAAGACCTGTTGTATCCTTGTCCAACCTGCCAACAGGAGCAAGTCCGCTTCTTTTAAGGGGCTCGGCAACCAAATCAACAACCGTTTTTCGCGTCTTATCATTGCTCGCCGAAAGCACTCCCTTTGGCTTGTTCATAACAACATAGATATGCTCCCTGTAAACCACAGTTTCGCCCTTATATTCAATCTCGCTATCAGAGGAAATCTGAAGAGAGGGGTCGCGAAGTATTTTTCCGTTAACGCTGACCTTACCCCATCTTATATGTTTTCGGGCCAAAGAGCGGGGAATATTTAACTGGGTTGCTATTATTTTATCTAATCTTTGTAAATTCATACCTTTTTCCTATTTTAAAGCCTTGATTTCTCCATTCAGCTTAACCGAGGCGATATCTCCGCCTATAATTTTACCTTCATAAACTATCAGATGGATTTCTCTATCCTTTTCTCCCGAAAGAGCATAGGTATAAATAACAGCCTCTTTGCCTTTGTATCGGGACAAATCAAAGCCTGCTTTTTTCTGAATTAAATTATAATTTTCATAAACATCGCTAAAATGCTCAGGAATAATAATATTTTTTGAACTAACCTCGCTATCATCAGGCTCAATTTTAAGGCTTTTAAGATACATAACCCTCAAAGCGTTTGTTGAGCCGTCTATCCCGCTTTTGCTTGCCGACAAAAATTCGCCCATCAGCAAAAAACCGATAATCAAAAGGCAAAGAATAATTGCAAGGTTTTTCTTGTTTAAAATAACAAAAAGCTTCATAAAACCACCTATATATAATATGGTGGTTTTTGTTTTCTTATTACTTTTGGATTAAGCAAACTGCATGAGCGGCAATACCCTCGCCAGCTCCCGTAAAGCCGAGACCTTCCTCGGTTGTTGCCTTGATGCTTATAGCATCAATATCAATATTACAAGCCCTTGCAATATTTTCGCGCATTTTTTCGATATAATCTTTAAGTTTCGGTCTTTGAGCCAAAACAGTAGCATCAATATTAACGATTTTATAGCCTTTTTCCTTTAAAAGAGCGCAAACCTTTTCTAAAAGCAAAAGACTGTTAGCCCCCTTAAAGCTTTCATCGGTATCAGGAAAATGCTTGCCGATATCTCCAAGCGCCGCTGCGCCGAGAAGACTGTCTGATATAGCATGAAGCAAAACATCGGCGTCCGAATGACCGAGCAACCCCTTATCAAAAGGTATTTCCGCTCCGCCCAAGATAAGTTTTCTGCCCTCAACTAATCGGTGAACATCATAACCATGGCCTATCCTCATTGCTCTTCTCCTTCTAAAATCTTGGCTATTGCGATATCCTCAGGTGTTGTTATTTTTATGTTCTTATAGCTTCCTTCAACCGTTTTAACCTTGAAGCCTGCCGCCTCCATTATTGAGGTATCATCAGTAAAGGCTGAAATATCACCAAGTTTTTCTATTGCCTCTTTATATTCCTTAACCCACATTCCCTGAGGGGTTTGAACTGCTTTTAGACTATCTCTTTTAAGGGTTTTTATAACAACGCCATTTTCATCTGTTTCCTTAACTGTATCTTTCAGGCTAACGGCACAGGTAACAGCAGGAAAAATTCCAAGCGCTTTTGACACCGAATTTATTATCTGCTCAGTGATAAAGGGTCTGGCGCCGTCATGCACCAAAACCTTTTTATCCTTATCGGTTAATCTTGATAACCCTTTAAGTACCGATTCCTGACGGGTTTTCCCGCCGCAAACAATATCGCTGAGCTTTGAAATTGAATATTTTTCCGAAATTAACTGCAAAGCAAAAATATCCTCATCTCTTGCAACTAAGATTATGTTTTTTATTATCTCACTTTTCTCAAAAACCAAAAGGGTTTTCGCAATAACGGGAACAGAGCCTATTTCTAAAAACTGCTTGTTTATACCCTTCATTCTGCTCGAAGCACCTGCAGCAACTATGATTGCAGCAAGTCCGTCTTTTTTATCCTCGGCTATCTTATATTCGAGTTTTAGTTCGGTTTTATTCATTTTCTCACCATTAAAATAGGGGCTGTCCGACCGACAGCCCCTAACATTTTAATTATTCTTCGATTTCAGCATCGCAATCGCAGTCGCAATCACAATCGCAGTCAAAATCAAACTCAAGGTCTGTTCCGCAGTTGGGGCAGGTCATACCTTCCTCTTCGAGCATATCTGCATCAAGATAAATGATATCGTTGCAAGCAGGGCACTCAATCTCATAAACCTCATCATCACAGTCGCAATCATCACAATCGCACTCGCACTCGTCATCCTCGCCGTAAATCAACTCTTCAACGGAAGATAAATCTTCATCAACAGCGTCAATCTGCTCCATAAGCTCATCGCAAGCATCCTCAATATCGCAGATTTCCTCGGTTACATCACCAAGCAAATCGATAATAGCGTTAAGGATTTTGCCTTCCTTGGTGCTCTCGTCAAGCGAAAGTCCCTCAGCAAGACCTTTAATATAAGCAATCTTTTCACAAATATCCATTATAAATATCCTCCTTATGCTCTTTCCATATATTCGCCGGTTCTGGTATCAATTCTTACCATATCACCTTCGTTGATGAAGAGGGGAACACGGATTTCCGCACCTGTTTCAACAGTTGCAGGTTTGGTAGCGTTGGTTGCGGTGTTGCCTGCAAAGCCGGGGTCGGTCTGGGTAACCTCAAGCTCAACAAATGTTGGGGGCTCAACGCCGAAAACCTTACCCTTGTAAGACAAAATCTTGCAAACCATATTTTCTTTTACAAACTTGAAGTTATCTCCAAGCTCGTCTGCGTTAATCGGAACCATATCATAGGTTTCCTGGTCCATAAAGTAATAGAGGTCTCCATCGTTATATGAATACTCCATATCCTTACGCTCAACATAAGCGGTCGGGAATTTAGCGGTAGGGTTATAGCTCTTTTCAATAACTGAACCGGTAATTACATTTTTGATTTTTGTTCTAACAAAGGCAGCTCCTTTGCCGGGTTTTACATGCTGAAACTCAACAACCTGAAGAACGTTTCCATCCTCTTCAAAGGTTACGCCGTTTCTGAAATCGCCTGCACTAATCATAATTTTAATATTCCTCCAAAGCGGTATTTATATGAGTATTATAAGGCTTTTTACAAGCTTTGTCAAGTTTTTGTAAAGTCTTATAAATTCATTTTCTTCTCTGCTTGTTTTCGCCATCTCCCTTTTTCATTTTCGGGTTGTAACCTTGAGCTATTGCGGGATATTCATTATCACTGTCGGCGGTTGCCTGAATTTCATAGGTTCCGTAGCGGTTAACCATCTCAAAAGCCGTTTCGGGAAGTCCTCTTGTTGTGTTTTGAGATAAATCTCGCGGTCTTTTCTTCATTTTTTCACCTCTTTCTAAGTGAAAATGCATAAACCAAGGATAAAAATACCCTTTTCGGCTATGAAAATTCACTTTTTTTCATATTTTACCCATTTTAATAAAAAAAGTTCTTTATTTTTCTTGAAATTACTGATATAATGACTTGGATACCTTATTTATAATAGGTATAATTTGTTAACAATGGAGTTATCCATAAAAATTTTAGGAGGTTGATTCTTAATGAGTCAAAAGTTCGTTTACCTTTTTAAAGAGGGCGACGCTAGCATGCGTGAGCTTCTCGGCGGTAAAGGCGCAAACCTTGCTGAGATGACCAAAATCGGTCTTCCTGTTCCTCAGGGTTTCACCGTTTCTACCGAAGCTTGCACACAGTATTATGAAGATGGCAGAAAAATCAATGCTGACATTCAGGCACAGATTATGGACGGCATCGACAAGATGGAAGAAATCACCGGCAAAAAGTTCGGCGATAAGACCAATCCTCTTCTCGTATCTGTTCGTTCAGGTGCTCGTGCTTCTATGCCCGGTATGATGGATACTATTCTTAACCTCGGTCTTAACGAGGATGTTGTTGAGACTATGGCTGCTCAGTCGGGTAATGCCCGTTGGGCTTATGACTGCTACAGAAGATTCATTCAGATGTATTCTGACGTAGTTATGGAAGTTGGTAAGAAATACTTTGAAGAGCTTATCGACAAAATGAAGGAAGAAAAAGGTGTTACTCAGGACGTTGAGCTTACCGCTGAAGACCTTAAGGTTCTTGCTGAGCAGTTCAAGGCTGAATATAAGAGCAAAATCGGTAAAGACTTCCCCTCTGACCCCAAAGAGCAGTTAATGGGTGCTGTTGAGGCTGTTTTCCGTTCATGGGACAACCCCCGTGCTAACGTATACCGCCGTGATAACGATATCCCTTATTCTTGGGGTACCGCTGTTAACGTTCAGATGATGGCTTTCGGTAACATGGGTGATGACTGTGGTACAGGTGTTGCCTTCACCCGCGACCCCGCAACAGGTGAACCCGGACTTATGGGTGAGTTCCTTACCAACGCTCAGGGTGAGGACGTTGTTGCAGGCGTTCGTACTCCTATGCCGATTGCTGAAATGGCTCAGAAGTTCCCCGAGGCTTTCGAGGAATTCAATAAAGTTTGCGCTATCCTTGAAGACCATTACCGTGATATGCAGGATATGGAATTCACCGTTGAGCACGGCAAACTCTTTATGCTTCAGACCCGTAACGGTAAGAGAACTGCTAAGGCTGCTCTCAAAATCGCTTGCGACCTCGTTGATGAGGGTATGATTGACAAGAAGCAGGCTGTTGCTATGATTGACCCCCGTAACCTTGATACCCTTCTCCATCCCCAGTTCGATGTTAAGGCATTAAAGGCTGCAACTCCCGCTGGTAAGGGCTTAGGCGCTTCCCCCGGTGCTGCTTGCGGTAAGGTTGTTTTCACCGCTGAAGATGCAGAAGAGTGGAACAACCGCGGCGAAAAGGTTATCCTTGTTCGTCTTGAAACCTCTCCTGAAGATATTACAGGTATGAAGGCTTCTCAGGGTATCCTCACCGTTCGTGGCGGTATGACCTCTCACGCTGCCGTTGTTGCTCGTGGTATGGGTACTTGCTGCGTATCAGGCTGCGGCGAAATCATTATGGATGAAGAGAATAAGAAATTCACCCTTGCAGGCAAGACCTACAATGAGGGAGACTATATTTCTATCGATGGTTCAACAGGTAATATCTATGACGGTATTATTCCTACTGTTGACGCTGAAATCGCTGGCGAGTTCGGCAGAATTATGGAATGGGCTGATGAGTTCAGAACTCTTAAGGTTCGCACCAATGCTGATACTCCCGCTGATGCTAAGAAGGCTCGTGAATTAGGTGCTGAGGGTATCGGTCTTTGTCGTACTGAGCATATGTTCTTCGAGGCTGAAAGAATTGCCGCTTTCCGTGAGATGATTTGTGCTGATACAGTTGAAGAGCGCGAAGCAGCTCTTGCTAAGATTCTTCCCTATCAGCAGGGCGACTTTGAGAAGCTTTATGAGGCTCTCGAGGGCAACCCCGTTTGCATCCGCTTCTTAGATCCCCCGCTCCATGAGTTCGTTCCTACTGAAGAGACTGACATTAAGGCTCTTGCTGACGCTCAGGGCAAAACTGTTGAGGATATCAAGAATATCATTTCTTCTCTCCACGAGTTCAACCCCATGATGGGTCATCGTGGCTGCCGTCTTGCAGTTACCTATCCTGAAATTGCTAAGATGCAGACCGCTGCTGTTATCCGTGCAGCTATCAATGTTAAGAAGGCTCATGCTGACTGGAACATCGTTCCTGAGATTATGATTCCGCTCACCGGCGAAGTTAAAGAGCTTAAGTTCGTTAAGGACGTTGTTGTTGCAACTGCTGATGCAGAGATTGCTGCTGCAGGCGTTGAGCTTAAATATGAAGTTGGTACTATGATGGAAATTCCGAGAGCTTGCCTTACTGCTGATGATATCGCTAAAGAGGCTGAGTTCTTCTGCTTCGGTACTAACGACTTAACTCAGATGTCCTTCGGCTTCAGCCGTGATGATGCTGGTAAGTTCCTTACCGCTTATTATGACACCAAGATTTACGAGAACGACCCGTTTGCTAAGCTTGACCAGACAGGCGTTGGTAAACTTATGGATATGGCTGTTACAATGGGCAAGAAGACCCGTCCTGAAATTCACTGCGGTATCTGCGGTGAGCACGGCGGCGACCCCGTTTCAGTTGAGTTCTGCCATAAGATTGGACTTGACTATGTATCTTGCTCACCCTTCCGTGTTCCGATTGCACGCCT
>JAZPXP010000195.1:0-2638 GCA_045543715.1 Acutalibacteraceae bacterium | reverse complement strand
AAGGTTTTAACCGCCGAATTTTCTCTTAAACCTTTTCAGGTTGAGAACACCGTTAAGCTTATTGATGAGGGGAACACAATTCCCTTTATCGCCCGTTACCGCAAGGAAGTAACCGGTTCTCTTGACGACCAAGTTTTAAGGGAATTGTCGGACAGGCTTTCATACCTTCGCAATATGGAAGCAACAAGGGATAAAATCAAAAAATCAATCGAGGAACAAGGTGCACTTACCGATGAGCTTATTAAGGCTATTGATAATGCCTCAACCTTAATCGAACTTGATGATATTTACCGTCCCTATAAGAAAAAGAGAAAGACCAGAGCCAGTGTTGCAAAGGAAAAGGGACTAGAGCCTTTGGCAGAGATTATTTACGAGCAATCGCCCGAATGCCTTGAGCCTATAGAACTGGCAAAGGATTATATAAACTTAGAACTCGGTGTTGAAACGGCAGAAGATGCCCTCCAAGGCGCTATGGATATAATTGCCGAAAAGATTTCGGATGACGCTGATGTTCGAAGCCGTATGCGTTTTGTCTGCTCGGCTCATGGTATTTTAACCGTTAAAGCGGGCGCCGAGGATATCGGTGTTTATGAAATGTATGCCGATTACTCAGAGCCTGTTTCAAAAATCGCTAACCACAGAGTTCTCGCAATAAACCGAGGCGAAAAAGAAAATCTTTTAAAGGTTTCAATAGATTTTGATAAAGATAAGGCTATGTTCATTATCTCAAAATCTCATATTAAGGAGGGCTCCAAAGCCACCGCTACCGTTAAGGCTGCGGCAGAGGATGCTTATTCCCGCCTAATATTCCCCTCCATTGAGAGAGAAATCCGCTCAGAGCTTACCGATAAAGCATCAACAAGTGCTATAAAGGTTTTCTCGGATAACTTAAAACAGCTTCTTATGCAACCGCCCGTTAGGGACAAAATAACCATTGGTCTTGACCCGGGTTACAGAACGGGCTGCAAGGTTGCAGTTGTTGACGGAACGGGCAAGGTACTTGATACTGCCGTTATCTACCCTGTTCCCCCGAAAATGAAAATAGAAGAAGCAAAGCTTATTATTAAGGGTTTAGTTAAAAAACATTCTGCCGAGGTTTTTGCAATAGGAAACGGAACCGCAAGCAGAGAAACCGAAGCCTTTGCTGCCGAGGTTATAAAGGAGCTTGGCACAGGTCTTTCCTATATGGTTGTTAGCGAAGCTGGGGCAAGTGTTTATTCTGCAAGCAAGTTAGCAGCCGAAGAGTTCCCCGATTATGATGTATCTCTCAGGAGCGCCGTTTCAATAGCCAGAAGAATGCAAGACCCATTAGCAGAGCTTGTTAAAATTGAGCCAAAGGCAATAGGAGTTGGTCAGTATCAGCACGATATGCCCCAAAACCAATTAAGCTCAGCACTTGACGGTGTTGTTGAATCCTGTGTTAACTCGGTTGGTGTTGACCTTAACACCGCATCTGTTCAGCTTCTCTCCAGAGTTGCAGGTATAGGCTCTGCTCTTGCAAAAAATATAGTTTTATACCGCGAGGAAAACGGAAAATTCTCCTCTCGTTCAGAGCTTAAAAAGGTTTCAAAATTAGGTCCTAAGGCTTACGAGCAGTGCGCAGGATTTTTAAGAATTGCGGACGGTAAAAATGCTCTTGATAACACCTCGGTGCACCCTGAGAGTTACGATGCGGCTAAGAAGCTCTTAAAGCTTTGCGATTACAGTGAAAAGGATTTGAGAGAAAACAATATTAAAAATCTTAGCGATAGGGTTAATGCAAAAGGGATTGAGAATACCGCTTCAGAGCTTGAAATCGGCGTTCCAACCCTTACCGATATAATAAGCGAGCTAGAACGCCCGGGGAGAGACCCCAGAGATGAGCTTCCGCCACCGGTACTCAGACAGGATGTTATGTCTATGGAAGACCTGAAAACAGGTATGAAGCTCAAAGGAACGGTTCGAAATGTTATAGATTTCGGCGCCTTTGTTGATATCGGCGTTCATCAGGACGGACTTGTTCATATCTCTCGTATAACCGATAGATTCATCAAACACCCAAGCGAAGTTTTAAAGGTTGGGGATATTGTTGAGGTTTATGTCCTTTCGGTTGATATAGAAAAGAAAAGAATTTCTCTAAGCATAAAGGAACCATGAAATGAAACTTAATAATTTAAAAGGAAGCCTTATTCTTATTTTGGCTTCGCTTATATGGGGTTTGGCATTTGTTGCCCAAACTGCCGCAGTAGAATTAGTTGAGCCATTTTGCCTTAATGCTCTTCGCAGTTTTGTTGGCGCCATTGCTCTTTATGTTTTCTATCTTTTTACTAATAGAAAATCAAAAGCCTCATTTTTCCCAAAAGACAAGGAAACAAAAAAACAATATTTGCTTTCAGCCCTTATCTGCGGAACGCTCTTAGCAATTTCGGTTAACTTTCAGCAATTCGGGCTCGCCTATTATCCCAAAGGGGTTGCCAGTGAAGCAAGGGCAGGATTTTTAACTGCTCTTTATGTAATCTTGGTTCCTATATTCTCTTGTTTTCTCGGCAAGAAAATAAGAGCTCTCATTTGGGTTGGAGTAATAATAGCAATATTCGGAATTTATAAGCTTTGCTTCAACGGCTCTTTCAACGGGATTTATTTGGGCGATATTCTAGTA
>JAZPXP010000194.1:0-24949 GCA_045543715.1 Acutalibacteraceae bacterium | reverse complement strand
CCTCTGCTTCAGAGCTTATAATTTTCACTATTCTCGCTTTACTTGTAAAATTCTATAGTTAAAACATAAAAAAGAGCTATCAATCGATAGCTCTTAATTTAAATTTGAAAGGCTAAATTATTACGAGGTAAAACCCAATATTCTCAAAATGGCAATTACCCGTATTCTCCTTTTAAATCATAGTAACTCCGTTTTTCCCTCATCTCTGCCCGTACCTTTTTCCTTCTCGCTCTATCCTTTTTTCTCTCATTATCTCAGAGTCCGTGCAGAGTGCTCTGGCAGTATGAGAATGCAATAGAGTATGCGAGATTTTCTCTTTTTCTCCCTCTTTTTCTTCGTTCATTACTGTAATAAGCTTATGGGTTACCAGTGCACCTGTTACAGAGAAAAGGCTTGGAATATAAGGAAATAAAGGGATTTGATATACTTGGGAATAATGGGAAAGAATGAGGAATACCCAAAAAGTTTTGACTTTGAATTTATAGCATGCGCTGTAAATATCAACCATACCATCAATTCCGACTACAAGCATATAACCTCAACAGTTATTTTTTGATTTTTTTACTATTGTAAGTTAATGTGCGTATAGATGTATTACCTGTTAGTGGATTGATTTCTACTTTAGCATTAAATGAAGTTGTATTATTTTTTGGGCCCATATATGCGGCACCACTCAATTCAACAGTGTATTTAAAGTTAGAAAATTTAATAGTGTGGTATGTTTGTTTAAAAGATGTAAAATCATCATAAGAAGAATAATTGCCTTTTTCTTTCGACAAATAAATTGCTACTGTACTTTTGGCTTTATTGGGAGCAGTAAAATAATTAACTGACAATATTGATACTATTAAAACAATTGGTACTGCAATAGATGATGCTAAAATTATTATCGTTTTAGTTGTTAGCTTTTTTCGTGTGTTTTTTAATTTTATAAAATTTCCCTCTTTTTTGCTTTTTGCGGCAATGGTTTCAGACTTGTCAGTCACCATAGAAACTGCTGGTGGCTTAGTAGTATCTAAAGATTCTTCAACCGTTTCTGCAACGACTTCTTCAAAAGCTTCTGCTGATATAACAAAACCTTGTTCAATTTTATTGCCACAATATTGACAAAACTCACTATCATCAGGTAGTTTGTGATTACATTTGTTACAAATCATTTTTCTTCTCTCCTTTAATCATCGTGTAATAAGCAATAATCTGACAATGCCGATTTTTGACTATTACAACCACTTTTTGCACATTTGTGTTCAGTACAGTAAAAACCATATCCATATCTACCATTGTGACATCCTGCATACATACACTCGTGAGACGAGCAGTAATCGGAACCGAATGTCTTTTGGAAAGAACAACCGCTTTCGGCACAAGAATGTTCGGCACAGTATTGACCGTAACCGCTTCTTCCGTTTTTACAACTTGCCGAATTACATTTGTGCAAATAACAATATTCAGAATTAAAAGACTTTCGCGAAGTGCAGTAACTTTCGTTGCAAGTATGCTCTACACAGTAACTTCCAATTCCATCTTTTGCATTATCGCACCCTATTTCCAAACAACTATGTACCGAACAGTAATCTCCAAAAGAAGAAACCGTATTATCACATCCAGCACTTAAACAGGTGTTTGTAGGTGAGTAATTGTTGTTTTGAGAAGGTTTTTGAGTTGTACTAGGTGTTTTATTAGGTTTTGAAGTATTTGTTTCCGAACTCGATTTTTGTGTGTTTTGAATTATAATATCGGAAGTATTGTCATTATAATTCTCGTCATTGTTAAAGGTATTTTGATAGGAGGAATTATCGTTTGTTAAGTTGTTGCCGCTATTTGTTTTGAACTCATCTATAATGAATATTGTAGCAATAACGGAAGCAATTAAAAATATTCCCAAACAAATAAGTAAAATAATTGTGTTCTTTTTGCTATTGGATTTTTTATGTACCTTTTGCATAGGGATTTCGTGTTCATTGATATGATTAACAATAGGAACGGAAACTTTTGTGCCACACTTTTCGCAGTACAAAGTATCTGGCAGAAGTTTATTACCACACTTCGTGCAAAATACAACTATTTTTGAAGAATTTTTGCTTTTTTGATTAGGTTTCATTATTAATCAATACCTTTCTGCTCTCCGCAAACATGACAAGTGTCGGTATCGTTAGTAATGTCGGCACCACATTTTTTACAGAACTCAATATTTTCTAATTCTACTATCGCAATGGCAGGTTCTTCAACTATTTCAGTACCACATTTTCGGCAAAACTTACTGCTATCAATAAGTTTCTCACCACATTTTCTGCAAAAACGAACTTTATCGGTTTCGGTAGGGATTTCTTCGTTTAAATAGACATACTGTTTTGCATACTGTCCACATTTCGGACAAGCATTAAAGAAGTTTTTATCTCTGTAACCACAAGATTTACATTCAGTTAAGCGATGCGGGTCATCAGGAAGATACTCGCCGTCTAGTATTATTCCTCTTGCACTTAATATTTTAATGCCATATCTTGAAAATATCCAAGTCCATAATAAGTATGGAGCACCGTTTGAAACACCTCCATTCAATACAAGAAAAACAAACATTACTGCTGCATTGATTCCATAACAGAGTCTTTTATACTTTTTCTCGGTTATTGTAGCTTTTCTTGTTTTGGCAAAAATAAATGGAAATGCACCATACGCTAAAACAGTAATAATCAGTGAAAAGAGCAAAACAGGAATATATACCGATGGTCCTTGTTGGAATAATTCATAACTCATATTTGTTTATTCCTTTACAACTGCGGTACCACACTTACGGCAGAATTGACTGTTATCGATAAGTTTCTCTCCGCATTTTCTGCAGAAATAGATCTTATTAGATTCATCGATTTTTTCATCCGTAATTGCAGGAGATTCAAGTTTGGGTGTGGACATGTATTCCTGACATATAATATCAGCGTATGCTCTTGTTATCTTGCCTTCTTTTGAACATTGTTTTAAATATGATTCTAACTCTTCCTCGTCGCATCGTATAGTTTCACAATGATTTAATATATCAATAGGAATGTCTTCTCTTATATATTCAAAGGAAGTCACTCCGCCTTTTTCAGCTTTCTTGGAAATTTTATACTTATCCCAACTTTTACATAAAGAACGGGCTATAAAATACCAAACAATATAAAACAAAATGCCGCCCATCATAAAACCTGTTGCATACCCAAAAAGTAGGTTTAAAATTGTAATAACAAAAAAACTTAAAATCCAAATTAAAACTTTCATTGTAATGCGTTCTCCTTTTCTATTTTAGTGCCACAAATATGACAAAATTCACTGTCATTTGGTAATTCCTGTCCACAATTAGGACATTCATTTGCGTTTTTATCAATCTTATCATCTTCCTCAACGATAATTTGAGGAGGTGATGTTACTATTTCTTCTTGCTTGTTTTTACGGTTGTAAATAACAGCTAAAACAAAAACACCAACAATAATTAATAGGAAGATTACCCCACCAACCACCGTTCCATCATTTCCATCATTATCCGAATTAAAAGAACCTATATTTGAAGAAGGATTGGTAGTTGTTTCATCTGGGTATTCAACGGTATTTAATAGTGCTTCAAAATCAGAGAAATATTTATTATCTCTCGTTCCTCCAAACTGGAATTCATATAACCACCCATTTTTGAAGCGAACCACTCTGGTCATATCAATGGTAAACTCTGCGCCATACATTTCCTGTGTTGCACTTTGTGTCGCTATAAAATATTCAACTCCATTATAAGTAGCCTTGGAAACTTTTCCTGTACCAACAGCAAAGTATTCTTCCATATCAGATATGGTGAACTGTGAATTATCAAAGTCGGAGCGAGTATAACCTGCTTTATCGGAAGCAGACATTTGAAACCAAAGGTCAGTGCTTCCATACATAATCGCAAGACCTTCTTCTTCGGTGGAGGCAAACTTAACATCAATAAATTCTCGGTCTTTTGAAAGTTCTTTTTCGGGCCAATTAGCAGGAACAGTAAACTTTACACCAGTATCTTTATCTAAATATTCAATGCTATTTGTCTGTTCGGGTGGGTCGGTGGACGGTGGGTCGGTATTGTATTTAATACTATCAACAACTGTTTTGATGGTGCTTTCTTGCCTTGAAGATATTGGACCATTATACGACCGCATTGTGAAATTCATTGCCTTCGCACCGTAATTAGTATAATATTGCAATCCGTATGCCGAATTAGCAATATCGGTAAAATATATTCTTATAAACTTTGCTTGGGAATGCTGGTAAATATCATACTTGGTAACGGTTATTCCATAATTTTCATACTCTTTGGTAAGAGAAGAAACGAGTGTTTTTAATGTTCCATCACTAAATACCGATAAATTGTCAAAAACACCGTTTGTCATAGTGACAACAATCTCTTCGGTAGAACTATTATTGGGTATAGCATTCATGTAAATGTTTCCCGATTTAAACTGGCTAATTAAAGCACTTTTTGTTGTACCTAATCGGTCAAATATCGGGTCAGATGAAGAAATGTCTTCTGTAATAACCGTGAAATCAGATGGAAAAGACACTTCCAGTCCAAGTTCATCCATTTTATAAGTGTTAGATGCAGCAAAGACTGAAATGTTAAACGGTATCGCCAACAACAAGACAATTGTGATAGTAACTGCAAAAAATCTCCTCATATTTTAGTCCCTCGAAATAAAAAATTCAAACATAAAACATCTTTAGAAACGACTGTAATTGCTAAATCAATATTTTTGTTGCTTTTTATAGTATAATTTTACCACAATTTTTATTATATTTCAATCAATTTTCAGGGAAAAATGTTTAGGCAAAAAAAGACCTTATATAGCATTAAACTGTGTGTTATATAAGGTCTTAATTCTTGTGTTTTATAAGTTTTTGAGGATGCGAGATTTTACCCTTTTTGCTTGTTTTGGGAATATTTCACTTTACCCCATAACATAAATTATTATTCCCACTCGATAGTTCCAACGGGTTTCGGTGTTAAGTCCATCAAAACTCGGTTAATGCCCTCAACCTCGTGGGTTATGCGGTTGGTTATGTTATGAAGAATTTCATAGGGAATTTCTTCGATGGTTGCAGTCATAGCATCGGTTGTGTTAACGGCGCGGATAATTGCGGGCCAGCCTTCATAACGGCTTTCATCCTTAACACCAACACTCTTGATATCAGGAATAACAACAAAATACTGCCAAACCTTTTCGGCTAAACCTGTTTTATCAAACTCGTCTCTGAGAATTGCATCTGCTTCTCTTAAAGCCTCTAATCTATCTCTGGTTATAGCGCCAAGGCATCTAACTCCAAGGCCTGGACCTGGGAAAGGCTGACGGTAAACCATAGCGTGCGGAAGGCCCAAAGCCTCACCAACAACTCTAACCTCATCCTTAAAGAGAAGCTTAACGGGTTCTACAAGCTCAAACTGCAAATCTTCAGGAAGACCGCCAACATTGTGATGCGATTTAACAGCCTTTTTGCCCTCAGCCTGTTTAATGCTCTCCAAAATATCAGGATAAATTGTTCCCTGAGCTAAGAAGGACACACCCTCAAGCTTTCTTGCTTCATCAGCAAAAACATTTATAAACTCTGCACCGATTATTTTTCTCTTTCTCTCGGGGTCAGAAACTCCTGCCAAGAGATTTAAGAAACGGTCGGTTGCATCAACATAAACAAGGTTTGCATCAAGCTCTTTACCGAAAATTTCGATAACCTGTTCGCTTTCACCTTTTCTCATAAGCCCGTGATTAACGTGGACACAAACGAGCTGTTTGCCGATTGCCTTAATCAAAAGAGCGGCAACAACCGAACTGTCAACTCCGCCTGAGAGGGCTAAAAGAACCTTTTTATCGCCAACCTGAGCTCTGATTTCGGCAATCTGCTCTTCAATAAAAGCATCAGCCAAAGCTTTGGTTGTTATGCGTTCCATATTTTCGGGTCTTAAATTGCTCATAATTTTTCTCCTTTAGGTTAAAGCGAATAAATCCAAACTCCGTTTTTAAAAGGCGAATTTTTGCTCTAACTTTGTTAAAATACTCGTTAATCCGTCAGGATTAACTGCGTTTTGTGCCGCGTTCGAACAAAAATTCACACTTTTTAAAATCTTCAACCTCAAAGCGAGAAGATTTTGAGTGATTTTTATTCGAGTCGGGTGCAGTAAGGCTAACGCCTTACAAGAACGAATCGGGTAAAAAGCGCCGAAATAAACCGCTTTGAGGCGGGTTCGGATTATTCGCTTTAACCTAATTGGTATAGTTATCAAAGTAGCCCTGAACTAAAACAACAGGTGTTCCCTTATCTCCCGAGCCGCTTGTTAAGTCGCAAAGAGAGCCGATAAGGTCGGTAAGTTGACGGGGAGTTGTTCCCTGAGCCGCCATATTACCAACAAGGCTTCCGCTCTTAGCTTTAATACTTTCGGAAATAGCCTCTTTAAGTGCATCACCCGAAAGGTCTTTAAAATCATTATCTGCAAGGTACTTAAGCTTTAACTCATTAGGAGTACCGATAAGCCCATCAGTAAACGCAGGGGAAACAACAGGGTCTGCAAGCTCCCAGATTTTACCCTTGGGGTCTTTGAATGCACCGTCTCCGTAAACCATAACTTCAACGTTTTTTCCTGTTTTTTCTAAAATTCTCTTTTGGATATCAAGAACTAAAGGCTTGCAATCTCTCGGGAAAAGCTTAATCTTGTCCTCAGTAGACTTATTAGAGCCCAAAAGACCGTAGTTCTCATTATAACCGCTTCCGTTAATGGAAGATGTTAAAATCTCATCAATACCGTAAACTTTCTTAGCACCTGCATTCTTTAAAAGACGCTTGGTTCTGGCTCTTGTATGGATATCACAGGTTAAAACACAGTCGGTATAATCGAGAATAGCCTTTGCCTGATTTGCGAAGATAATCTCAACCTCAGCGCCGCATTCCTTAATTAAATTCTCATAATATCCAACATAGTCAACCCCTGTAAACTCAAGGGGATGAATACCGAAAACCTCACGGTAACGCTCTAATGACAAAACATCGGAATGGGGGTTAATTCCTGCCTCATCAATCTTATCCCAGTCAGCAAGCTCATTGCCAACTTCATCAGAGGGATAAGCAAGCATAAGAACGATTTTCTTAGCACCCTTTGCAATACCCTTAAGGCATATAGCAAAACGGTTACGTGATAAAATCGGGAAAATAACACCAACGGTTTCATCGCCAAATTTTGCCTTAATATCAGTTGCAATATCATCAACGCTTGCATAGTTACCCTGTGCTCTTGCCACAATGGACTCGGTAAGAGAAATAACATCGCGGTCTCTGAGTTCAAAGCCCTCGCATTCAGCAGCCTCAAGAACACTATCAGCAACTATCTTAGCAAGGTCATCACCCTCGCGGATAATGGGGCAACGGATACCTCTTGATACAGTTCCAACCAAACGCTTCTTTTCTGACATAAACAGTTCGTCCCTCTCATAAGAAAAATTCTTAAAACATATATAATATTTTGACTAAAACATTATAAACTATTCGCATTCTACTTTCAAGATTTTTTTCGATTTTTTTGCAAAAAAATGTCATTTTTCTTGTTGAAAATTTTTGTGCAATATGTTAAAATTCGCTCATAGAGATTTTGGAGGGAAAATTATGAAACTCGAAAAAATTCATCTTAAAGATTATTTTAACTTCTTGGGCGAAAACGGTAACGACCCAACGGTATATTTATATCTTCAAAGCAACCCCGAAAGCACCCATCACCAAAACACTAAAAGACCCTCTCTTATAATCTGCCCCGGCGGCGGTTATAAATACTGCTGGCTCGATGGCGAGGGCGACCCCTTGGCTTTTCATTTCTTGCCCGAGGGCTTTAATGTTTTTGTTCTTGATTATTCGGTTGAGCCCAACTGCTTCCCGACTCAGCTTATTGAGGTTGCGGCTTTAATGGAGCTTATCTATAAAAACGCAGAGGAATGGCATTGCAATACCGAGAAAGTAGCTATTATGGGCTTTTCGGCAGGCGGACATTTAGCAGCTCATTACTCCACGATGTTTGACTGTGAAGAGGTAAGAGCCGTTTTTCCTGAAAGCAAGTCGGTTAACGCCTCTGTTCTCGGCTATCCCGTTATAACTGCCGACCCTAAGTACGCTCATTGGGGCAGTATGGAAAGGCTCACAGGTAAATATCCCGATAACGAATATTTAGACCGCTATTCCTGCGAAAAATGCGTTAAGGAAAACACTCCGCCCGCATTTATCTGGCATATTGCAGAGGATAGCTCAGTTTCCTCGGTTAACAGTCTTCTTTATGCAAAGGCTTTAATCGAGCATAAAATCCCGACTGAACTTCATATTTATCCTTTCGGTTGGCACGGAACTTCAACCTGCGATGAGCATGTTCTTGAAAATACAACCGAAGGTATTGCTCATGCATCCGCTTGGCTTGATGATGTTAAAAAGTGGTTTAAGCTTATAGATTTTAAGATTGAAAGGCAATAAAAATGGCTAAATATTTTCTTTGCAAAACCGATAAAAACGCCCTATCATATAAATGCGGCGAAAAAATCGTTTTTAATATTAGTGCCAGAGAAAACTGCTTTGATATTTCTTGCGATAAAATTCACTGGAGATTATGGACTGATGACGGTGGTTTTTTTGAGGGCGAGGGCTCTTCCTCCCCAAATAACCCCTTAAAAGTTGAAACAGTTTTGAACCGCCCGGGCTTTGCGCATATTTTCTTCGAATATTACACTCCTGACGGAAAGCTCGATACCTCTATCGATACAGTTGATGCCTCAGCAGGAGCCGAAATTGAAAAGCTTTCATATTGCGATACCGTTCCTGAGGATTTCGATGAATATTGGAGCGAAATCGAAAAGAAAATTGAAGATTTCACCCCCGAAATCGTAAAATGGGATGAGGTTGAAACAAAGAAAGGCTTTAAAACCTATGATATTCGTATAACAACCCCTTGCAAAACTTTAGCTTCAGGATATATAACCATACCCGAAAAAGAGGGTAATTTCCCGATGATAGTTGGGTTTCAGGGTTATGGCGTTGGCGGAGCTTATAAAAGCTATAGGGAAGACACTATCTCTGCTGTTTTCAACGCTCACGGTTTTGAAAATCATCTCACACCCGAAGAACTCAGAGCAAAATATCCCGAGCTTAATCTGTATGGCTTTAATGAAGAAGAAAACGCTTCAAATGAAACTACATATTTTCGCAATATGATGATAAGAAATCTTGCCGCCGTTAAGTTTTTAAAGACCTTGCCGCAATGGAACAGAAAAGGACTTATGGCAATGGGTGGAAGCCAAGGAGCATTTCAGGCAACAACCCTTGCGGCTCACGATAAGGACATAACATTCCTTGAAATATTTATTCCTTGGTTTTGTAATCTTAACGCCGTGGGTTGCGGCTATATGGACGGTTGGCGTCCGAAATTTGCCGAGGGACTTCGTTATTTTGATACAGTAGCTCAAGGAATGAGGGTTAAATGTCCCACCAAAATAACCGCTTATCTTGGCGATTCCTGTTGCCCTGCTTCAACCATAGTTACACTATATAACTCAATGAATTGCCCGAAAATTCTCAATATGTATCAAGCGGGAACCCACGACAAAAGACCGCCCGAGCCTGAAAAGTTTTCTTTCTTCTCAGATAGTGAAAACCCAAGTAACGAGGTTATCACGGGTAAATACCGCCATTTCAAAGGCAATAACTATGAAGTTATAGGCAAAGCATTTGATAGTGAAACTATGGAAGAAATGGTCATTTATAAGGCTCTTTACGGCGAGGGCGAAACCTGGGTTCGTCCCAAAACTATGTTCAATGAATTCACCGAGAAAAACTGCCTTGCAGTTAAAAGATTTACTAAAATTTAAAAGGATGAGGGTTTGCCCAACTTCCCATAAGGATGTTGGGCAGTTTTATTCGCCAAAGGCAAGTTCTATTGCTTCGCAGTTATATTATGCTTACGCATAGTGGTATTGTCCTACGGACAGTTTTTGGGCGAATAAAATACCACTACGACCAAAGGAAGTAATATCACTTTCTTTTTGAAATATCTCGCCATGGGCGAGGAATTTTCAAAAGAAAATATCACTCTGTGCGTTAGCACAGAATATAACTTGTTTTTTATTCTTTGTTGTAAAAGGGTTTGGGTATCACCCAAAAAAGCATTTGTACTTATAAATGCGATGCTGGTTATATCTGATATGCATAAGAAAAACCTCGATGAATTCCATCGAGGTTTAATCATCCTTATTTTATTTCAACTATTATTTTGTTTGGAAGACATATTATGGTTTCGTTTTTCTTAGAAATTTCTTTGTGTTTTACGCAAATTTGGTTTTTGCAGGTGCTATCAAGCATCTTCACCTTGCCTTTTGCGATTTGAATGGTGTTGGTATCAAGCTCAACCGTTTTATCAACTGAAACTGACGACTCATAAACTATCCTGTTATCCTCTTTTATAACAACTGTTTTGCCCTCTTCACCGCCTAAAAACAAAAGGCAGAAGCATAAAACCGTAACAGCTAAGCCACTAAGAATTATAAAAATATCTCCCTTTTTCATACCATCACCTTTTTAAGTATATCACACCTTTACAAAAATTAAAAGTATGGTATACTATTATTATGAAAAAAATAACTTCAGTTTTTATAAGCTTATTGCTTTTAAGCCTTTGCGGCTGTGAAGCAAATACAGATACTTCCGACACAAGATTTATGCTTGATACGGTGGTTAATATCTCGGCCGAGTGTACTAAAGAAACACTTGACGGAGCATTTTTGCTATGCCAAGAACTTGAAAAGAAATTAAGCCGAACTATAGAAAACAGCGATGTCTGGAGGCTTAACAATTCAGATGGGTTTATAGAGGTTAGCGAGGATACCCAAAAAATCATTGACCGCTCCCTTTATTATTCCGAAATTTCTGGCGGTAAATTTGATATAACCATCTATTCGGTAAGCTCGCTCTGGAATTTTAATGAGGCAGTAGTTCCCTCTAAAAACGAAATCGCAGAGGCCCTTAAGAATGTTGATTATGAGGCTATTGAAAAAAGTGGAAGCTCTTATAACCTGAACGGCAAAAAAATAGACTTAGGCTCTGTTGCCAAGGGTTATATTGCCGATAGAATTTTGGATTATTTTAAGCAAAATCAGGTTGAAAACGGCACGATTAACCTCGGCGGAAATGTTATAGTTTTCGGCGATAGACAAAAGGTGGGTATTGCACGGCCTTTTTCTGAGGATACTATCGCCGTTTTGAATATTGAACACGCCTCGGCGGTAACCTCAGGAATTTACCAGAGATATATCGAAGAAAACGAAAACTTCTATCATCATATCATTGACACCTCTACGGGTTACCCTATTGAAAACAGTCTGCTTTCGGTTACGGTTATCGGCGAAAGCTCGCTTGAATGCGATGCATTGTCTACCGTTTTAATGCTTGAGGGTTTGGAAAAAGGTCTTGAAATAATAAACGAAACCAATGGTTATGAGGCAGTTTTCATTGAAAGAGGAGAAAAAATCACCCTTTCTGATGGGTTAATTCAAAAAAATAATAATATATATTTAAAATAAAACTATATTTGTTTACAAATTTATGGTAAAATTAGTTTACATTACTTTTTAAGAGGTAAAATTATGAGTTTATTAAAAGCCCTTTTCGGCAATTACAGCGAAAAAGAAATAAAGCGTATTATGCCGCTTCAGAATAAGGTTTTAAGCCTTGAAGAAGAATATCGTTCCTTAACCGATGAGCAGTTAAAGGCTAAAACCAACGAATTTAAAGAAAGATTAAATAAAGGCGAGACCCTTGATGATATTCTCCCCGAAGCCTTTGCCGCTTGCAGAGAGGCGGGAGACAGAGTTCTTGGTATGCGACACTTCCCTGTTCAGATTATCGGCGGTATAATTCTGCACCAAGGCAGAATTTCCGAAATGAAAACCGGTGAGGGTAAAACCCTCGTTGCAACACTTCCCGCATACTTAAATGCCCTTTCGGGTAAGGGTGTTCATATAGTAACTGTTAATGACTACCTTGCTAAGAGGGACAGCGAATGGATGGGAAAGCTATATCGTTTTATGGGGCTTAGTGTTGGTCTTATCATTCACGGTATGGACAAAGAGCAGAAAAAGGAAGCCTATAACGCAGATATAACCTACTGCACCAATAACGAACTCGGCTTCGATTATCTGCGTGATAATATGGTAATTTATAAGGAGCAAAAGGTTCAAAGAGAGCATAACTTTGCTATCGTTGATGAGGTTGACTCTATCCTTATAGACGAGGCAAGAACTCCCCTTATTATTTCGGGACAAAGCGATAAATCAACCGACCTTTACACAAGAGCTAACCACTTTGCCCGTTCTCTCAAAATGACCAAGGTTAAAGAGATGGACGATAAGGCAAGCGATGAGGTTACCAACTACGAGGGCGACTGTGTTATAGACGAAAAAGCACGCACCGTAACACTCACCCCCGAGGGTGTTAAAAAAGCAGAAACCTATTTCGACATTGAAAACCTAAATGACTCCGAAAATATCGCTATCGCTCACCACGTTAATCAGGCTATCCGTGCTTACGGTATTATGAAGCGTGATGTTGACTATGTTGTTAAAGACGGCGAGGTTATCATCGTTGATGAATTCACAGGCCGTCTTATGTATGGCAGACGCTATAACGAGGGACTTCATCAGGCTATAGAGGCAAAAGAGGGGGTTAAGGTAGCAAGAGAATCTAAAACACTTGCCACCATTACATTCCAGAACTTCTTCCGCCTTTATAACAAGCTTTCGGGTATGACAGGTACTGCAATGACCGAGGAAGAAGAATTTCAGCAGATTTATAAGCTTGATGTTATTGAAATTCCAACCAATAAACCGCTTGCTCGTATTGATGAAAATGATGTTGTTTATAAAACCGAAAAGGCAAAATTCAATGCCGTTATCGAAAAAATAATCGAGTGCAACAAAAAAGGTCAGCCTGTGCTTGTTGGTACTGTTACAATTGAAAAATCCGAGCTTTTATCGGCTATGCTTAAAAGAAAGGGCATAAAACACAATGTTTTAAACGCTAAGCACCATGAAAAAGAGGCTGAAATTATAGCTCAGGCAGGAAAACTTGGTGCTGTTACTATTGCTACAAATATGGCAGGCCGAGGCACCGATATTATGCTTGGCGGTAACGCTGAGTATCTTGCAAAGGCCGCACTTCGCCACGATGGACTCAGCGAAGAAATGATAACCGAGGCTACAGGCTTTGCCGAAACTGATGATAAGGATATAATTGAAGCCAGAGAAAAGTATAAAGAATATTACGATAACTTCAAGGCTGAAATCGCCCCTGAGGCTGAGGCTGTAAGGAATGCGGGCGGTCTTGCAATTATCGGTACCGAACGCCACGATTCAAGAAGAATTGATAATCAGCTTAGAGGCCGTGCGGGCCGTCAGGGCGACCCCGGTAATACCCAGTTCTTTGTATCTCTTGAAGACGACCTTATGCGTCTTTTTGGCGGAGAGAGAATTTCAACCCTTATGGATACTCTAAGGGTTGAAGAGGATATGCCTCTTGAAAGCGGTATGCTTTCCCGCACTATTGAGGGAGCTCAGAAGAAAAAAGAGGGTATGAACTTCGCCATAAGAAAGAATGTTTTACAGTATGACGATGTTATGAATAAGCAAAGAGAGCTTATTTATACCCAGAGAAACCGAGTGCTTGACGGCGAGGATATTAAAGAAACGGTACTCAAAATGATTGATGATACCATTGATGCATACTGCTCAATTTTCTTGGCTGATGACTCTGTTCACGATAACTGGGATTTAAATGGACTGAGAGAATATTTCCTCGGCTGGATAACAACTCAAGATGACCTTAAATTCACATCTGAAGAGCTTGGAAACACCTCAAGAAAAGAGGTTGCCGAAAGCCTTAAGGCAAAGGCTCTCGAGCATTACGAGGCAAGAGAAAAAGCCTTTGGAAGCGAGCTTATGCGTGAAATAGAGAGGGTTATGCTGCTTAGAAGCGTTGATACCAACTGGATGGACCATATTGATAATATGGACCAATTAAGACAGGGTATAGGACTCAGGGCTTACGGTCAGCACGACCCCGTTGTTGAATACAGAAACGATAGCTTCGATATGTTTGAGGCTATGACCAACACCATCAGAGAGCAGACCTCAAAGCTTGTTTTAACTGTTATTCCTAAATCAAATCAAGAGGTTAAAAGAGAAAAGGTTGCAGAGGAAACACAGGCAGGTGATAAGCCTATTACCGTTAAAGGAAAGGGTGTTGTCGGTAAAAATGCCCTCTGCCCTTGCGGCAGCGGTAAAAAATATAAACGCTGTTGCGGAAAGGACATTGATTAAAATTGGATAAGGTTTTACTTCATTGTTGCTGTGCACCGTGCTCTGTATCCTGCGTTGAGCCTTTAAGGGAAGAGGGTTTTGAGCCTATAGCTTTTTGGTATAACCCCAATATCCATCCTTTTAAGGAATACGAGGCGAGAAGAGACTGCCTTATTGATTATGCAAAAGAAATCGACTTACCACTTTTAATAAAGGAAGATTACGGGCTTAAAAAGTTCGTGAAAGCCGTTGCAGAGGATATTGAAAACCGCTGTGTTTTCTGCTATGAGCACCGACTTGAAGAAACTGCAAAATTCGCCGCTGAAAACGGTTTTTCAGCCTTTACCTCTACCCTTTTTGCAAGTATATATCAAAACCACGAATTGATGAAAGCAGCGGCAGAAAAATATGCCGAAAAATACGGCGTTCAGTTTCTTTACAGAGATTTCAGACCTAATTTCAGAGAGGGCAACCAAAAAGCTCGGGAAAATGGACTTTATATGCAGAAATACTGCGGCTGCATTTTCTCAGAGCAAGACCGCTACTCAAAACAAATCACAAGAGATATAGAAAAATTTAAAAGCACCTGAAAGAGGCACACTCCCTTACGGAGTGTGCCTCAGTTATATTCGCCTTTCGGCGAGTTATATTGCTTCACAGTTATATGATGCTTCGCATCGTTATATTGTCCTTCGGACAGTTTTAGCGGCGAATATAATATCACTGAAACCGCAGGTTTCAATATCACTTTATTTTAAAATACCACTGTGGGACTTGTCTCACAATATCACTAATGGTTTTTATCTTTGAGATAGGGTAATTTCAAAGTATGTAACCCACTATGGCACTTTTAAACCGAAAGGTGCTTTTTTATATTTCGATTATATTCGTCATTATGCCTTTCTCTGTTATATCAACAATCGCATAGGATGGCTTTTTAAAATCTCTCGGCTGGGAGCAAGATCCGGGATTCACAATATAAACCCCATCTTCATATAATATTTGTGAGATATGAGTGTGCCCGTAAAGCACGATTTTGCTGCCGTTTTGCTTTGCCGCCGCCAAAAGTCTTTCGGTACCGTACTTAACACCAAAGGTATGTCCATGGGTATAAAGAATTTTGACCCCGTTTATAATCTCAATATTAACCGATGGAAGCAAAGAGCCAAAATCGCAATTTCCGCAAACGGTATAAAAGGTTTTATTAGGATATAAAAACTCAAAATCTTCGATATCCGATGCATTGTCTCCCAAGAAAAACACGTGGTGAATATCGGGGTGCTTATCTAAAATCTTATCCAAAACTGCCCTTCTTTTATGGGAATCGGAAATAACAAGAATTCGCAATTTTTATACTCCTATTCTATAAAATAATTCCTTTACATATTATATATTAAAACATATCTCGGAGGAAAATTCAATGGATAATATAAACCCCAATATGTCAAAAGAGGAAAAGGAAAAGCTCGTAAATTCCCTTTCAAACGAGGACAAGGCGAAGCTTAATGCGATTTTAAATGATAAAGAGAAGCTTGATGAGGTTCTAAAAAGCCCTATGGCAAAGGCACTTATGAAAAAGTTTCTCGGCGGAGGAAAAAATGGATGATTTAAGTGAAAAATTAGCGGGGATTTTAAACGACCCCGAAACTATGGACAGGGTAAGAAAAATGGCGGAAAACATCTTAGGGGAAGAGGAAAAAACCTCCTCCCCTCTTGAAAGTTTTTCCGATAATATCGGTGCGGATGAGCTTAAAACCGTTATGAGCTTAATCGGAAAATTCAACTCATCAGGAAACGACCCCCGTTCAAATCTACTTCTCTCTTTAAAACCTCACTTAAGTGAGCCGAGAAGAGAAAAGGTTGATACCGCCATAAAGCTTCTTAAAATCATCGAGCTTTTCCCTCTTTTAAAGGAAAGCGGCTTTTTAAAGCTTTAGAAAGGGTGATAACTTGGACCAGAACGATTTCAAAGCCGAGCAGCAGGCCGCCGTTCAGAGAATGCGTGAGATGAACTCAAGAAGAAAAGAAGAAAATCCTCCTCAAAACAACATTAAACAAACCCATCAGGAAGGCTTTTCTATCCCCTTTCTTGATAGTTTTCTAAAGGATGGCGATTCCTCCCTTATTATAGGTCTACTGCTTATCTTAATGAGCGAAAAGGCTGATAAAATGCTCCTCTTTGCCCTCATTTATATACTGATATAAAAATGCCGAGACTTTTGTCTCGGCATAAGCTTTATTTAAAATAATTATAAATTCCTATAGCAAAGAAAACAAAGATTACTACGGGCAGAATGTAGCTTAGATATCCTCTCATCCAGTCCTTAACCTTTAAGCCTTTTCCTGTGTTTGCCTCTTCCTTGAAGTTGTTCCAACCCCAACCGCCTTTTCTAAGAGTGCAGAAAAGAACAAATGCCAGCGAGCCTAAGGGAAGTAATACATTGCTTACAATAAAGTCCTCTAAATCGAGAACGCTTGTGGCACTTCCGAAGTTTATAAGACCCGACAAAACATTAAAGCCTAAAACGCAAGGCATAGATAATACGAACATTGAGATTCCGTTTACAAGGCAAGCCTTTTTCCTTGTAAAGCCGAACATATCCATCGTGCAGGAAATAATATTTTCAAATACTGCAAGAATAGTTGATAATGCTGCAAAGCTTAGGAAAACAAAGAACAAACCGCCCCAAAGCTTTCCTAGGGGTAAGTTATTGAATATGTTGGGAAGTGTTATAAAGATAAGGGGAGGTCCTGCCTGAACCTCAACCCCGTATGCCGAGCAAGCGGGGAAAATAATAAAGCCTGAACATAAAGCAACAAATGTATCAAGAGCAGCTATATTAACCGATTCACCGAGAAGTGCTCTATCCTTTCCGATATAGCTTCCGAAAATTGCCATAGAGCCGATACCAAGGCTTAATGTAAAGAAAGCTTGACTCATAGCTCCAACTATAACATTTCCGAGTCCAACCTCTTTAACTTTATTAAGGTCGGGCTTTAAGTAGAAGCTAAGTCCCTCAGCACCGCCTTCCATAGTTGCGCTGTTAACTGCTAAAATCAGCATAATTGCAAGAAGGGCAAGCATCATATATTTAGTAACCCTTTCAAGTCCCTTTTGAAGACTAAAGGAGCATATAACAAATCCAAATACAACAACTATACCCATATAAACCGTTAGACTTACAGGGTCTGCCAGAACATTATCAAAATGCGCGGCGACTCCTGTCGAATCAAGACCTTCAAACTTGCCTGAAACCGTATCAACAAAATAGCGAAGCATCCAACCCGAAACGGTTGTATAGAACATCATAAGCAGATAGTTGCCAGCAACAGATGCCCATGAATGAGCACGCCATTTTTTGTCGTTTGGCACTAATGTATGATAAATTCTTGCGGGGCTTTTCTGACTTGCTCTTCCTGTTGCAAATTCCATAGTCATAACAGGGATACCCATTATTACAAGGAAAATAAGATAAATCAAAACAAAAATACCGCCGCCATACTGACCTGCCATATAAGGAAACTTCCAAACATTTCCTATGCCGATAGCGCAGCCTGCACTAAGCAGAATAAAACCTAAACGGCTTCCTAACCTTTCTCTCTCCATAATAAACCTCCAAAACTTGTTTTTTATATAATAATTTATTTTTGGATAAATTTCAATCTTTTTATTTCTTGCTTTAATATTAAATTTTTGATACAATATACGTATACATATTAAAAGAAGGTAATTTATTTGGAATTTGAAACTGTTGCCCTTGCCGCTAAGAGACTTTCTGTTACTCCCCGTGCTGTTCAGAAATGGGCAAAAGATGGCAAAATAAACGGTGCGTTCAAATCGGGAAGAGACTGGCTTATTCCTAAAACTTTCACTCCATTTTCCGACTTTAATACAATTTCATATAACAATCAAATTCAACCGCTTCCTCTGCTTAACGGCTGTTTTGATATCGGGAACGCCCTCGAATACATAGATAGCCTTGAAGACGAGGATGAAAAAAACATCGCCCTTTCGGAATACTATTATTACACAGGCGATGCCGAAACTGCAACAAGATATGCTGAACCATATCTTGACAGCGAAAACCCCATCCTTAGAATTTCGGCAGCACTTATGTGCGTTTTCTCAAATCTTGTTTCGGAGCACGCTCATCTTACCGACTTTGCAGTTCATATAATATCCGAAGAACTCGAAAAAGCAGAGAAAAATCCTCTTGATGATGAGCTTTATGCTCTGCTCGTTTTATCAGCCGCAACGGTTGAAGTTCAGTTTCAGGTTAAAACCCGAAAAGCTCCACCTTTGGAAAATTATGTAAAATATTTAAAGGGCGGATTAAAGCTGTTTGCTTGCTATGTTCTGGCTTTCAGGGTTTATTTGAGAGGCGATTACCACCGCTGTCTCGCTATAGCGGATACCGCTCTTTTACTAAGCGAAAAAACCTATCCGCTATCCTTCTCATATCTGAATATTATATCGGCTATTGCCCTTATAAATCTAAAGGAAAGCAAATATGCTAACAAACGTATGGAAGAGGCTTTTAAATCAGCCCGCCCCGATAACCTGATTATGACCTTTGTTGAGCATTACAGTTTGTTTGGCGGAATGACCGAGGTTTACTTCAAGAAAAATCACCCAAAAGATTATGAGGCTATTATTTCTGCCACCAAGCATTTCAACAACAGCTGGTATAAAATTCATAATAATGATACAGAAGACCTTGTTGCCGATAATCTCACAACAACTGAATTCACAATAGCAATGCTTTATAACCGCAACTGGCGGATTAAAGAGATTGCCGAGCATATGGACCTATCAGAACGCACCATCAAGAACTATCTGCAGATTATCTATGAAAAGCTCTGCATTAACGGCAAAAAGGGCCTTGCCCAATATATGATGAAATAAAACATCCTCGTTCGTTATAACGAACGAGGATGTTTTTTATTTTTGCCGAAATCCGCTTATAAAAGGCCTATTTTGCCACTTTTTTGTTGGAAATTGTAGTTATTAGTACCATAAATTTGCACTTTTTTTCTTCAAAAAGTACCGTTACATTTTTATCTTGATTTGTTATACTTTTATTGTAACGAAACGAATTTAGGAGGTGGCCTATGGCGAAGATTAAAACTCGCCTTTACAGGCTCGATGGCGATACCGTTGAGGTCCCATTTTCCTACGATAAAACGCTTGACCGCTATTTTGGAGATTACCCCGATTTTTCGGAAAATCCGAGAATTACTCCAAGCGGAAAGCCATGGGTTAATGTTACCTGGGACGGTTGCGAATTTGCCGATGATGAATTTGGCGACTGCGGTTCCTGTAAATTCTTCCGAAGCGAAAAATTGGGAGACTTAATAGGAATTTGCGAAAATGAAAAACTGATAGAACTAAGAAAGGATGCTTAAGATATGAAAGGAAAATTCGGTAAAAAACTTATAAGCTTGATACTCAGTATCGTTCTCATTATGAGTTGTCTGCCCTTAACGGCATTTGCTGCTGAGGATGTTGCATTTTATGACCGCATCGCAGATGTTAACACGATGGACAACTGGAAAAACTATTTCGATACTGAAAATCTAACCACTGCAAATGCAGGCGGCGTTTGGACCGATAAATCGGTTTTCACCGATGCCTCTGCTTTTGGCAGCAATATAAAAATGATAAATGATAGTAAGAACTTCCTCACCGCTTTATCGGCAATAGCCGCTAACAAAGAGGTTGTAGGTTATTCTACCGTTCCAACCGATACCATTCTCGTTCTCGATGTTTCGGGCTCGATGTCCTCCAATGCGGTAACTCAGCTTGTTGCCGCCGCCAACAACGCCATAAAGTCTCTTCAGGCGACAAACAACAATAACCGAGTTGGCGTTGTTCTTTATTCGGGTATGAGTGCAAACTCTACTGAAAACAGAACCTATCCTAATGCAATTTCGAGACTCCTCCCCCTTGACCGCTATACTTCAACTGCTCAAAACGGCAATTTTATTACCTATTCGGGCGGAACAGTTTCGGTTAACAGACGTTATGTTTCGGGAACAAAGCAAAATGTTACCTTTGGCTCAAAAAGCCGAGGCGGAGCTACCTATATTCAGGCAGGTCTTTGGGAAGCTTATAAAATGTTTAATGAAGTTCCCGACAGTGAAATTGTTATCGGCGATAACAACTGGCAGACAGGTGAATACCGTATGCCGATTGTTGTTTTAATGTCTGACGGTGCTCCGACCATGGGCGCCAGTGATTTCGATAATGTTGAAGAGCAAACTTATGGCACTTGGAATACTAAAGGTGCTGACTTCGGTGATGGAAACGACACTAATATTACTGTTGGTCAGGGCTTCTTAGTTCAGCTCACTGCCTCTTATATCAAAAACAGAATTGAAAATAAATATAGAATACACGATGAAAACGGAGCAGGAAGAAGCCTTTTCTATACACTTGGCTTTAACCTCGGCTCCATCTCGGGCAACACAGCAAGAAACACTGCAACAAGTGTTTTAAACCCTGATGCTACAACCGTAACCGATTCACTTTGGAACACATATAACGACAAATCCTCCAACACGATGCAGGTTTCTGTTGAAGGCCGTAACGGCGGAAGCACAAATATCACCATCGACAAAAGTTCCTATGCAACAAGCAAATCCTATGTTGATGAGTATTTCTCAGCCTCCGAAGACGGTCTTACAACCGCATTCGAAAGTCTCGTTGAAGAAATCATTCTTCAGTCCCGCTATTACCCCACCCATCTCGAAGGCGGAAGCCCCGACTTCTCGGGTTATGTTGAATTCACCGATACTCTCGGCGAATATATGGAAGTTAAACACATTAACGGTATCCTTTTAGGAGATACCCTATATGACGGTCATATGATGGCTTCAAAGCTTGCTGATACTTCCTCGGACGGTCTTGGAACTCCCGATAGTCCAACCGATTTGGGCAACGAATTCATTCGTTCAGTTAAAACAAGACTCGGCATTTCGGAAACTGCAGATGCTCAGGCCTTAGTTGCAAATGCCTTTGCAAGCGGTCAGTTGAAATATAACGGTCCTGACGATTGGTCCAACTATATCGGTTGGTATGCCAAGGCAGACGGCACCTATCTCAAGCATTGGGATGAAAGCGCTACCTCTATAGCCCCCGCAGACGCTGTTTATAAAATCAGGTCTTACGGTTTCTTGGGCGAGACCACAGGAAGCATCAAAAACAGCGATATGATGTATATGACGGTTCAGGTTAAAACCAATATCGAGACGGGCGAAGAAACAGTTTCCTGGAAAATCCCCGCTTCGTTGGTTCCGATGGTAACCTATTTAGTTTCTCTTAACGGAACAAATGTTGACACCGCAACCGATGTTGAAATTAGCGTTGAAAATGCTGAGAACATTGCTCCTATCCGCCTTGTATATGAAACAGGGCTCCGTTCAGACCTTAATGAATTTAATATTACAAGGGTTGCAGGAAACAGCATTAACGATACCACCAGAATAACCGATGAGAGACACATTGGTGCGGACGGACACACCCGCCTTTTCTGGAACAACAGCTATGATATAACTGCTACCTCTCACGACCAGCATAAAGTTTCTTTGGCAGAGTTTACCCCCAACAAAGAAAATGAGAGATTTTATTATACCTTTGATTCTGCCGTTCATAAGAAAACAGGCGAAAACACCTATTCTCTTGTAACCCAAAACGAAGGACTTAATGCAGACGGTGAGTATTATCATCGCCGTTATATCTTCGTTGAGGGCAAGGATGAGCCTCAGTTCTTCTATGAAAGAATGTCTAAGCAATCGGTAGTAGCTGCTATAAATAACGGCTGGGTAGCAAACTTCAAGCCCTATGGCAGTAATGTTGCCACGGGAGCCTATGTTGTTCCTAAGGGAACACCCGCAAGAGAGCTCGATATGTATGACGAGCAGAAGAGTGATACAGACTCTATCGATACAAAATCAGCTCATATGGTATTCCACCCCTATCTTACCGAGCATAACAACACCTATTATGTTGATATGAACCTCGGCAATAACGGACTTCTCGCAGTTACTCCCGCAACAGGTATTAAAATTTCCAAGACTATCGATATTTTTGAAACCGGCACTTCTGATACCTTTAAGTTCCGTATCACCGCTTCTACCAGCGGAACATTTGAAAGCTGGATTACAGCACTTGATGAAACTCCAAGCAAAGAACCTGTATCTGCAACCCTCAGAAACGGTGTTTATGAGTTCGAAATGAAGCGTAATGAGACCTTCTGGCTATCGGGACTCCCCGCAGGCACAAAGTATACCGTTGAAGAAATTTCCGATAACGCTGATTATAAAATTAAATCTGTTCATGTTAACGGCATTTCAACAGGAACAATGGCCTCAGGCACTGTTTCTCAATATCTAATTGATGATGTTGATTTTGTTAACACTGCCATCGGAGAGGGCGACCTCGTTATAACCAAAAAGGTTGTCGACCAGAACGGACGCGAGGTTGATATTTCGGATAATATCGAGTTCACAGCCGAAGTTACTCTCACCAATGCTTCAGGAGCCGCTGTTTCAGGCACATTTGCATCAACGGGCGGAAATATCACAGTTGGAGCGGACGGCAAATTCACCGTAGCTTTAAAAGAGGGTGAATCCTTCGTTGTTAGAAAAATCCCCGAAGAAACAAGATACTCGGTAAGAGAAATAAATATACCCCGTGGCTTCTCACTTTCTAATGCCGAGAGCTCGCTTTCAGGTATTGTTGATTCAACCGCTAACGATGAGGCTCTTATTGTTAATGAATATCTTCCCCTTAGTATTAATGGCAGTGATATTTCGGTTGTTATAAATAAAGAAATCACCGGACGCAACCAATGGTTACAGGGTGAAAGCTATTCTTTCTCACTTGAAAGATTAGATGTTACAAGAAACACCCCTACTGTTATCGCAACCGCAATTATCGATTATAACGATAGCGATAAATCCCATCTCTTCTCACTTGCAAATGAGAGCTTTAATGCCGCAGGCACCTATTATTATAGAATAATCGAAGCCGAAGGTACTCAGGGCGGCATCACCTATGATACCGCCGAACGCAGATTTTCGGTTACAGTTGCCGACAGCGATATGGACGGCGACCTCGAAATCACCGCAGTTAACAACGATATGAATACAACCGTTAGCGGAAACTGGATTGTTACCGCCGCCTTTAACAATGTTTATGCCGCAACAGGCAGTGCAACTGCTCGGATTGATATCAACAAACAGTTTACAACAAACCATTCGCTTAGCGGTTATCAGTTCGCCCTTTATGATGAGGACCCCTCTAACAGTTCTGAGGTTAACGAAATCATAAGGTCGGGACTTACCGATGCTAACGGTAACGCTAATATCACTCTAAGCTTTGCAGCTAATACCGTTGGAAACACCTACACCTATTATCTTGCCGAAATAGGCAAAGGTCAGCTCATAAATAATATCAGCTATTCAACCGAAGTTTATGAGGTTAAGGTTACTGTTAAGGATAATCTTGACGGCACAATCTCTACAGAAACTGTTATAAGCGGTTTGCCTCAGATGGCGACTGTTCCCACCTTTACAAACACTTATGTTCCCTCAAGCTCCGATTATGTTACTATTTTCGGACAAAAGGTTATAAACGGCGACCGTATCCTCAATGCAAATGAATTTGAGTTTGAACTGAGCGCAAAAACTCAGGGCGCTCCAATGCCATCAACAACTTCGGTTAAGAATATGGCAAACGGTTACTTCGTATTCCCTGCTATTGAATTTAAGGATGGCGAAGAGGGCACTTATGAATACGAAATAAGAGAAGTTGACACCAATAAGATTGGCGGCTTTAGTTATGATAATACTGTTTATACCATAACAGTAACAGTTACCGACAACGGAAATCAGCAGATTGAAGCTACTGCTGTTATAAGCAACGGCACAAGCAATGTTGATAATATCGTTTTCACCAACACCTATGACCCAACCGATGCTAAGGTAATCCTTAAGGGAACAAAGCTTCTCACAGGCAAAACAATGCAGAGCGGTGAATTTGATTTCTTGCTCCAAGCAGTAACTCAGGGCGCTCCGATGCCCGTAGATGCCGTTGTTCATAACAACGAAAAGGGCGAAATCATTTTCGGCGAAATCACCTTTACAAAAGCCGGCGTTTATAATTACACCTTAACAGAGCCCGACTTAAATGATGATAGATACGATTGCGATGAGTCTGTTTATCAGGTGAAAATTACAGTTACAGATAATTCCGAGGGTCTTCTCTCTGCTAATGTTGAGCTTTCTAAAAACGGTATGCCCTCAAGCGAAATCGTTTTCAACAACGGATTTACTCCAACCCCGATTTCTTATGATATATATGCTGATTTCGGAGGACTCAAAGAACTTCTCGGAAGACCTTTGATTGATGGCGAATTTGAGTTTAGGCTTATCAATGCAATTAACGGTCAGCAAATAGGCGAAGCGGTTAAGAATGATGCTTCCGGTGCTTTCAGATTCCCCCAAGTTACCCTTGCAACAACTGGTATCCATCACTTCAAGATAGTTGAGGTTATCGGAGATGAAAAGGGAGTAACTTATGATAACTC
>JAZPXP010000193.1:0-2093 GCA_045543715.1 Acutalibacteraceae bacterium | reverse complement strand
GAATAGAATTCCTTGGTTGTAAGTATTTTCATAACAGGCTTTGCAAGGGCAATAACCGCTCCGCCCGCCAAAAACATAACCGCTTGGAATGAACGCCAGACCTGACCGAAAAAGAGAGCGTGTTCCTTTTTATCCCCTTCGGATTCGGTAACGGCAGAAAACTGCCAAGCCTGCATAAATACAGTTGAAACTAATGTAAGTAAGGTAGGCAGTTTGTAAGCTACTGTATAAAGTCCGTTTGCCTCAGGGCTTATCATAGCGTTGACCATATACCTGTCAGAAACACTGGTTATCCACCAGAAAATAGTTGCAGGAATAAGCGGTAAGCTATATTTAAGCATTTTGGGAAGCACCGATTTATCGGGCTTAAAGGTTACCGCTCTCCAAAGTTTTCCCTTGAAAATTAAGAAAACGGTGCAAAACGTATCAGCCAAAGCTACCGATAAAACATACCCTGTAACCCCTAAATTAAATAACGCTAAAAACAAAATATTAAGAACTATAACCAAGGCAGTATTTATAATTCCTTGAATAGCAAAAAGTCCTGTTTTGCCGATGGCTCTTATATACTGCGAGCAAAGGGCGTGATAACAAGCGGCAAGGGTGTAAACCACAATAAGCCATACAAAGCCCTTGAAACCGTCAACAAGATTTAAAAGTGGAATGACACCGCCAAAAAGCAAAGTGCCGACAGTTATACACAAAAAGCCTATTGTAAAAATACTTTTCCTGTCGGCACCCGAATCCATAGCAAAGCGGAAAACACCCTCTGTTATCCCGAGAGAAATTATCGGGAACAAAAGGTTTGCCGTTTGGGTTAAAAGGTCAGCCGTGCCGTAATCAGCAGGGGTGAGATAACCCGTATAGAACCTTACCATAAGAAAAACCAGAAGCTTTGAAGTAAAGGTTCCTATACTTATAAGCAAGGTGTTGGATAAAAGGGTTTTATATTTATTCAAAAATATACCTTCTTTATTCCTAATTTATTGTTTCAACTTTAATCAGGTTTGTATTACCCGATTTTCCGTTGGTAACGCCGCCTGTCATAACAATTTTATCGCCCTTTTCAAGACCTAAGGTTTCCTTAGTCAGCCTTTCGGCAGTAAAGAAAAGAACATCAGTTGAGTTGTAGCTTTCGCACATAACGGGAACTATTCCCCAGGAAAGAGCGAGCTTTCGCCAGGTCTTTTCCTCGGTTGTTATTCCAACTATGCTAACATGCGGGCGAAAACGAGATACCATTCTCGCAGTTATTCCCGAAAGGGAGCAAACCGCAATCGCCTTGGCGTCAATATCAATAGCCATACCGCAGGTTGCGTGGGAAATAGCATCAACCGTGTTTTTAATCTTGAACTCACGGTTTAAAAATCGCTTTGCATAATGAATGTTCTGCTCGGTGTTAAGAGCAATTCTGTCCATCGCCTCAACCGATTCGACAGGATATAGCCCTGCCGCAGTCTCACCCGAGAGCATTATAGCACTTGTTCCGTCATAAACCGCATTGGCAACATCCGAAATTTCGGCTCTTGTAGGTCGGGGACTGTGCACCATAGATTCGAGCATCTCAGTTGCGGTTATAACTCGCTTGCCAAGTAAACGGCATTTGGTTATAAGCTGCTTCTGAATTGCGGGAAGCTCTTCGTATGGAATTTCAACACCCATATCGCCTCTTGCTATCATAATGCCATCGCATTCCTCGCAGATTTCTTCGATGTTTTCAACACCCGAGCGGTTTTCAATCTTTGCGATAACATCTATTCCCTCAATGCCGTTTTCTTTAAGGAAATTTTTAACATCAATCAGGTCCTGTCGGCAGGATACAAAGGAACAAGCAAGAAAATCAATGCCGTGCTTTGCTCCAAAGAGGATATCCTTTTTGTCCTGTTCGCTAAGATATATCTGTTTTAAGGTTTTGTTGGGGAAGCTCATACTTTTGCGGTCGGAAAGCTCACCGCCGATTAACACAGTGCAGTTAACGTCGGTTTCGGAGGTTGAGACAACCTCAAAGCTTAAAAGCCCGTTGTTAAGAAGAATTTTATCCCCTTTTTGAAGGTCCTTTGCTAAGTTTTTATAGTTAACTGAAACCTTAGTTT
>JAZPXP010000192.1:0-1990 GCA_045543715.1 Acutalibacteraceae bacterium | reverse complement strand
AAATAGGCTATAATCTTCGTTATGCTATGGTTTTCATTTTGCTTATATCTCTTATACTCTGTATTGCAGTTCATTGCTTCCTTTATTGCTCGGCGGGGCATAGGGACGGCGAAATCAAGCTCAATGCTATTGATAAATTGCCCTTTGATGTTTACACTGCCTTTATAGTTGCAGCAGCTATTTGCAGTATTATTGGTGTTGATGCGGCTTATAATCTGGCTTCAAGGATATTGTTTATATCTGTTATAGGAACAATAGATTATTTCTTGGGACTTGGTTACACAATGAGCTTTGCAACCAGAATGAAGGTCGGCGGGCTTCTTAAAAACACCCTTATTCTGCGTTTGATTAAGATATTTGGGGAATTTCTAAAAAAGGCGTTTCAAAAAACAAAGTATATTATATCAAAGCTTCCTTCGGTTAAGAAAACCGTTATTGCTTTATTTCTCTTTTTGACAGTTGAATTTTTCGCAGTTGTTTTTGTTCTTAATACCTATTGGATGTATGATTTTGCTCTTTTAATTATAGGTCTTATATTTGTTAATATAATCTTTATATCTGCTGTTTTATATCTTGCGTTTACTCTTCAAAAGATTAAGGTTGGAGGGGAGAGAATAGCAGGCGGAGATTTGGAATATAAAATAGATACCTCTTATATGTTGGGTGATTTTAAGGATTTCAGCGAAAGCCTTAACAATATCAATGAGGGACTGCAGACTGCCGTTAATGAAAAAATGAAAAGCGAGAGGTTTAAAACCGAGCTTATAACCAATGTTTCCCACGACATTAAAACCCCGCTGACTTCGATTATCAACTATGTTGATTTAATCAAAAAAGAAAATATTGAAAATCAAACGGTTAATGAGTATATTGAAGTTCTTGACAGACAGTCGGGAAGACTTAAAAAATTAGTTGAAGATTTGGTTGAGGCTTCAAAGGCTTCAACGGGAAATCTGCCTGTTAATTTTGAGGTTTTGGATGTTTCGGTATTGCTTTCTCAAGCCTTGGGTGAGTTTGAGGATAGGCTCAAAAAGGCTCAGATAACCCCCGTTTTGAGAATTGATGATAATAAGGTTAAAATCCTTGCCGATGGCAGACATTTATGGAGGGTTTTTGATAACCTTATGAGTAATGTTTGCAAGTATGCTCAGAGTGGAACAAGGGTTTATCTTGATATAACTTCAAAAAACGGCAAGGCATATATAACCTTCCGCAACATTTCGAAATACGAGCTTAAATCTGATAAGGAGCTGACCGAGCGCTTTGTTAGAGGTGATGCCTCGAGAAATACAGAGGGAAGTGGCTTAGGTCTTTCAATAGCTAAAAGCTTGGTTGAGCTTCAAAACGGAAATCTCAGCATTTTAGTTGACGGAGATTTATTTAAGGTTACAGTTGAATTCAAGGAGATTTAAAGTGGTTGGAAAAGAGGCAAGAGCAAAGTTTTATGAAAAAAGAAAAAGGCGGAGAAGAAAAATAGTATTGAGAAGAATTCTCTTAATGCTTATAACGGTTTTCTTAACAGTTTCGCTTATTGGAACGGTAGTTTCTTTGTTCGGATATTTCGGCGGGAATCAGCGGGATAACGGGTTTGTGCCTTGGCCTTATGGTTCAAACCTTTCAAAAAATGTGAAAATTGCAACCGAAACCGAAGTCCCTAAGTGGATAGATGTCCAGCTTATTCATAAGCATTCAACCGCCCGAACAGGAAGATACCTTTCGGATATTAAAAATATTGTTATTCATTATGTTGGAAATCCTGATACTTCTGCAATAAATAATCGTAATTACTTTGATAAGGCAACAACAACGGTAAGCTCGCATTTTGTTGTAGGTCTTGAGGGCGAGATAATTCAGTGTGTTCCGCTATATGAACGCTCTGCCGCAAGTAACAGTAAAAATAAGGATAGCATATCTATTGAGGTTTGCCATCCTGATGAATCGGGTAAGTTTAATCAACAAACCTATAATTCCTTAGTAAAGCTTGTTTCTT
>JAZPXP010000191.1:0-6346 GCA_045543715.1 Acutalibacteraceae bacterium | reverse complement strand
TTTACGGTGCTTGGATGGGCAGAATTGCGGGCTGTATGCTTGGTAAAACGGTTGAAAATATAAAATCCTATGAGCTTGTTCCCTTCCTTAAGGAAAGCGGAAATTATCCGATGCATAGATATATTTACAGCACCGATGTTACAAAAGAAACCATTGAAAAATATGAGTTTGGTTTTGAAGTCAGAGATTATATAGATAAATTCGATTATATGCCCAAGGATGATGACACTAACTATGTTGTAATAGCTCAGACCGTTATTGATAAATACGGTAGAGACTTTACCCCATTTGATATGTCGAGAGCCTGGCTTGAGCTTCAGTGCAAAGACCAATATTGCACCGCCGAAAAGGTTGCATACTGCAACTTTATAGCAGGCTATGAGCCGCCCCATTCAGCAGTTTATAAGAATCCTTATAGAGAGTGGATTGGGGCTCAAATCAGAGGCGATTACTTCGGTTATATCAACCCCGGAAACCCCGAGCTTGCCGCCGATATGGCTTGGCGTGATGCCTCGATTTCCCACGTTAAAAACGGTATATACGGCGAGATGTTTATCTCAGCTATGTTAGCCGTTGCGGCAGAAACCAATAATATCGAGGATATTATTCTTGCAGGTCTTGCCGAAATTCCCGCAACCTCAAGACTTTATGAATCGATAAACGAAGTTTTGAAAGATTTCAAAAAAGGTGTTTCTAAAAAGGCTGTTTTTGATAAAATCCACGCTCGTTACGATGAAAATGATGAGCATGACTGGTGCCTAACAACTACTAACGCAATGGTAGTTGTAGCCTCGCTTCTTTACGGTGAAGGCGACTTTGCAAAATCTATTTGTATGGCAGTTGAAACCGCTTTTGATACCGACTGTAACGGTGCAACCGTTGGCTCAATACTAGGTATGGCAAATGGAATTGAAAGCATTCCTGAATACTGGTTAAGCCCCTTTAACGATACTCTCGAAACCCCCATTATGGGACTTGGAAAAATTAAAATTTCAGATAGAGTTAAAATCACTATGAGCCATATAAAATAAAAAAATCGGAGTCGAAAGACTCCGATTTTTATTTTATAAATTTGCTGTATAAGGAATTACCCAGAAAATAAGCAGAACTGCAGTTACTGCTACACCCAAAATAACAGAAGCCAAAACAGTTCTCTTTGTCTTCTTGATTTCTATAGGGTCTTTCTCACTATCAGGCATAACGAAAAGTGCTTCTCGCTCAGCTTTTTCCTTAGGTGTAACCTTTGTTAAAGCGCTTCCTACCACTATACCGATGATATTTGCCGCAATTCCTATAAAGAACGGGTCTAAGAATACCGGCAGCGAAATACCCGAAACTGAGGCATAAATTTTCATTCCGCCGCAACCCAAGAAACCAAACAGCATTCCGCAAAAGGCACCTGTTTTTGTAACCCTTTTGCTCCATATACTTGCAATACAAACAGGAAGCCAAGAGCAAGCAACAACTGTAGCACCAAGGAACATAATCCAGAAAACCTGAGGTGGATTGAAGTATGCAAAAAGCATAACTATAACAGCCGCAACCAAAATTGATATTCTGCCTATTGTTAGTTTCTTTTTATCATCCTTTGACTTAATAAGGTCATTTGCAACTGCCGAGCCGATAATTGAAAGGAATGTGGTTGCCGAAGAAATTCCTGCCGCCAATATTCCTGTTACCATAACAACACCCAAAACTGTGGGTACTAAATTTTGAGATGCCCAGATTATAATATGCGATTGGTCGGCAAGCTCGGGACTGAAAATATTCAGAAGAGCCGCACCGCACTTTACAACAAATTCGAGAACAAACACAAAGAATGCCGCCCAGATAGAAGAACGGATAACCGAATGCTCATTTTTCGCCATAAGATATCTACTTGCCTGCCAAGGACCTACCATACAAACAGACATCCAAACAATACCGTAAGCAAAAGCCCATATCATATTTTGAGCTCCGCTCGGATATAAATAGCTTAAATCTCCCGACCAAGAAAGTACATCAGGCCTTGACTGAGCAAGATTTCCCACAATGTCAAACCATCCGCCGCCTTTTCCCGTTGCAATCATAATAACCACAACCGTTACGGCAGTAAACAATCCAAACATTATAGTATCTGTAATCAAAACACCCTTCGAACCCGAAGTTACGGTTAAAATGGTAAAGGTGATAAGAGCCAAAACAACACAGAGATTATAGTCAAGTCCTGTTACCAAATTCATAAGGGTACCAATACCCTGCATAGTTGAAAGCAAATAAACAACTATCGTTACAAGCTCAGTTATAGCCGCTAAAACCTTTAAAGCAGGTGAATCAAAACGCTTTCCAAAAAATTCAGGGATAGTGTTACACTCACTTCTTCTGAGATATCTTCCAAAGAAAACACCGCCCAAAACATAACCAACTGTAAGCATAGCTCCAAGCATAATAAGCGGAGAAAAAATACCTGCATAGGACTCACCCGCATCTCCGAAATAAAGTCCTGTTCCGCAATAGGAAGCCACCAAAGAGCCCACAAGCAAAAATGTAGGAGCTTGTCTACCTGCAACAAAGAAATCATTGGAGTTTTTAACTCCTTTACTTATAACCAAACCTATAATTATGTATGCTGCCATAGAAATGAGCATGCCTATAAGGAATATATTCATTATTGATTATCCTCCTTGTCCTCGTTTTCTAAACCCTTAAAATCCTTTTTAATTCTGCCGAAGGCTAATAAACCTGCCGCAGCAATCCAAACGCCAACGAAAATAGCAATAGCATATTCCATAATTTTACTCCTCTCCCATTAGTCTTATAGTTTCATCAAAATATTTATTCATTTTATTATACCATAGCATTTGCCATTCATTGCAATTATTTCCCGAACGGTTCTGATAAATCGACCAGACATACCAATAATAGTAATTAACTGCCGCACAGCCGATAATATGCCTCTTTTCAGATATATCAGGCTTTCGCTCAAAATAAACACCGAGCAAATCATCAACCTTATCAAGTGGAGCATCGGTTACGGCAAAAAGCTTGCATATATCATAACCGATATCTGCATCCCCTGCATATTCCCAGTCGATAAGATATAAATCATCTTCCGAAATCAAAAGATTAGGCTCATATATATCATTATGGCAAAGAACAACAGGCCAATTATCACTTGTAACTCTATCGTTAACAGTTGAAATCTTTTCTCTAAGTAGCTCAAGTTCCTCCGCCGCAACGAAATCCAACAGTCTTATTCTTTCAATAAGCTTATCTGCTTCAGCAAAATAATCAAACTCGCTTCCGCTTTTAATTTTAGCATTATGTAAAGAATTCAAATGTCTGCAGAGTTTTTCAAAATGCTTTCTATTCGAAAAATCGAACTCTTCTGTTGCATCAATATAATATGATATTTTCCAGCCCTTTTTCTCATCCTCATAAAGATAAGATTTATCAAGTCCTAATTTTCTAGCAGCCGTCAAAGCAAATTTTTCACGGCCTCTATTTATATATCCAACCGTATTCTTGCCAGGCTCCCGATATACATATCTTATATCCTTGACCTTAAATGAAAACGACTTGTTGGTCATTCCCTTTCCTATCGGCGAAATATCGCTGATTTGATTTGGCAAACAGTTCAAGGTGCTGCATATATTCTTCACAACCTGAAGGTCATTATTTGCGATATAATCAGGGTCAAACTCACGAAGATTTTCAACCGAATCAAATTCCAGAATATCCGTTGCTTTACATTTCACCATATACATCGGAAGCTTCTCAAGATTTTCGGCATATATGCCTTCCCAATAAAGATTTTCGGTTCCGGGTTTATTATAATAATCTTCTAAAATCTTTTTGAACTGTTTACTGAAACTGCTATCAAGATAAGCATGCCCTTGCATTGTCCAAGCATCCTTGCATGGCTTTTCGGTTGCAATAATCAACCCGTTTTTATCTGTTATAAGTCCCCTCTCGGTTCGGCTTTCACCCTCTAAAAACTGAGCGCAATACATAGAATGATATTCATGCGATTTAAATAAATTCTCAGGATAATAATTATCGGAACAGCAAATATATGTCCTCTTCAAAAAATCTCTTGCAGCGAAAACACTCGAATGGGTGTTTTTAACCTTATAGTCGTTATTAACCACAAGTTTGACATTATATTTCTCTTTAAGATAAAAAAACTTTTCGAGCATATGACCGACAACAACAACAATTTCCTTGATTCCAGAATCCAACAACTGTTTTATTTGCCTTTCAATAAGAACCTCACCCTTAACAATGGTAAGTCCCTTCGGGAATTCATAGGAAACAGGAACAAATCTTGTGCTCATTCCCGCCGCCAGTATAATAGCATTGTCAACCTTATATTTATCGAGTTCTTCAAAACCGTTCTGGGTGATATGATTTTCGCAATCTATAAAATTTAAATCTCTTAAACTTTTAATATTTTTATTTATAAATCCTAATGAAACATCTAACTCGGAAGATAATTCTCTTTGGGTTAATCCTTGCTGTCTGTATAACATATACAAAACATCAAATTGTGCCTGGTTCACTATCCTCGCCTCCTCTTGTTCACAAAAATTTATATTTTCATCGCTCATGAACAATTTTATCACATATTTATTTTTATTTCAAGACTTTTTTAAAAAAGAGCAAAGCATTTCCGACTTTGCTCTTAACCCTATATATATTCCTTATAAGATTTTGTTAAATCTATTATTCCCGTATAATGATGGGGAACTTGTTCACTAAGAGGAGGCAATTGCATATAATCGCCATATAACTGCGTATTCCATTCGTGATATCCCTTTGGAACTATCGCTTTTAAACCTTCGAAATCAACCTCAACACCTTCTCCAAACCACTCGACAGGAGCCGTGTTAAGCCAGGGTTTAGAAAAACAAAAAACCGTAAATTTATTACCATGAGAAATACTCTTATATAACTTTTCCCTCCTCTTTTTTAAAAACTTAAGCGAAGGATAGAGAATTTTATATATGTAAATTTTTATTTTAGTATTGATATTTTTAGTTGTTCCGTAGTCAAGATAGCTGTTAATTCTAAAATCGTATCTTTTCTTCTTTTGCAATATCTTTTGATATTCTTTTTCATCATCAGGACAAAAATCAAGCGGAATAATATCAATAAATACTCCGTGATTTATCTTAAACTTTCGGTCTGATATTTGCATAAATGTTGTATTACTGTTCCTTATTTTGGCAAAGGACATCATATAATCAGGCTCAGTTCCAGAATGCTGCAAAAATAGATGCTCGGGCAAAAGTGCTTGTGCCTTTTCTAGAAAAATCTCATAATCCTTTCTTGGCATAACAACATCGATATCATCATCCCAAGGAATGAAACCTTTATGGCGAATTGCACCGATAAGAGTACCGTAAGCTAAATAATATTTAAGATTAAGTTTTTCGCAAATGCTGATAAACTCTTTTAGCATCTCAGTTTCTATTTTCTTTAATTGCTCGAGAATCTCATTATTATTCATAATTTCACCTCAAATCAAATTTCTAATTCCTTTATATCATATATTCTGATAAATTGCAAATTTTACTTTAGATTCACCTTTTTATTCAACAATATTTGCGGAATAATAATATTATTGTAGAAATTTTTGAAGTTTTATGTTAAAATATAGAAAACTTTATTTGGAGGTTTTTATTATGAAGAAAAAAGGTTTAATTATTATAATCGCAGTTATTGCCGTTATCGGTATTATCGCGGGCTTTTTGGTAGGCTCGTATAACGGCCTTGTCGAGAAAAGCGAAGCAGTTGCCGAAAAACAGTCGGTAATTTCTGTTCAGCTTCAAAGAAGAGCAGATTTAATCCCTAACTTTGTTGAAACAGTTAAGGGTTATACTAATTATGAGCAGGAAACATTAACTGCCGTTACAGAAGCCAGAAACGCTCTTGCAAAGGCTAATGGAGCTGAAGAACAAGCAGATGCCGCTGTCGAGCTTGATGGTGCAATTTCGGTTTGGGTTAATGCCGTAACCGAAGCTTACCCCGAGCTTAAGGCAAACGAGCAGTATATTGCTTTGCAGGATGAGCTTGCAGGCACTGAAAACCGTATTTCCCATGCTCGCACTCAATATAACGAGGCCGCAAAGGAATATAATACCGAGATTAAAAAGTTCCCAAGAAGCATAATCGCTGGTATGTTCGGCTTTAAGCCATTTGAATATTTCCTCCCCTCAAACGGTGCCGAGAAAGTTCCTCAGGTGAGCTTCGAATAATAGCTTATGAAGAAAAGAATTGTTAGTATTGCGGCTGTTCTTTTGCTTATTTTCACTCTTTGCAGTTGCACCACTGAGGAAAAGGCTCTAAAGCCAACCGAAAAATT
>JAZPXP010000190.1:0-3125 GCA_045543715.1 Acutalibacteraceae bacterium | reverse complement strand
TCGGTAAACTCTGAGAGATTATCGTCCTGAGGATAAAAATGCGGAGTTGCTAAAACTGCAGTTACACCCTGTTCCTTTAACAATTTTAAAAGTTCAAGAGAGTCTTCTATTGTTTTAGCGCCGTCATCAACATTTGGCAGAATATGTGAATGTATGTCAAAGAACATTAATCTCACCTCCAAAAATAAAACGGCGAATTTATCACAAACTCGCCGCATAATACAGCCTATTCAGAGCCGTAATACTTAATAACTCTTATATTTACCTGAATCGGCGCCAACGCCATTCATAACAGTTCCAAATAGCTTTATACCAAGCTTTTTAATATTAGCCAATGCTTCGTTAAAGGTGTTATAGGTTGTAACTCCGGTGCGAATAACAAGTAACAGACCATCACATTTTTGAGATACAACAAGTGAATCTGAAACAAGGTTTACAGGAGGAGTATCAACTATAATATAATCATATTTATCGCGAAGCTCAAGTAAAAGCTTATCAAAACCTGCGGAACTGAAAAGCTCAGCAGAATTGGACGCAGAGCCAACGGTTAAAACATCAAGGTATTCGTTATGATGTTTAACTGCATCTTCAAGAGCAACTTTATCCGTTATAATATCAAGACAACCAATATCATTGGTTAATTTCAATTTTTGATGAACCGAAGGTCTTCTTGAGTCGGTATCAACTATAATAACCTTTTTGTTGAGCTGAGAAAAGGTTATTGCAGTGTTGATAGCAGTAGTAGTTTTACCCTCAGATGCATTAGGACTTGAAATAGCTATAATTTTTCCGTTATAGTTTTCAAGCAAAGAAATCAAATGAACACGAAGGCTCTTATATGCCTCAACAATAGAGAAGGGAACCTTGTTTTGATTTTCTAGATTTAAAAGCTTAGAAGGATTGGTTTTAGTTGCCATTATTTATTTCCTCCCTTGCCGTAATACTTATAATTTTTATAATATTTACCTGATTTTGCCTTTGCGAAATCAGGTATATTTCCTAAAACAGGAACATCAAAACGTTCCTTAAAATCTTCTTCGTTTTTGATAACTGTATTCAAAGAATAAACAATGAGAATGATTAAATAAGCAAGAGCGGCGCCGAAAACTGCGGCATAGAAGGTTGAATTAACGGTTTTCGGGGAAACCTTGCGAGCACTATCTGCCTCAAAGGTTTTAACGAGGGCGCCGGGGAAGACCTCAGCGATATGACTTGGAACAAGTTCTAGGAATTCGTTAACAAGAACAACCGCCTCATCCTTAGAGGGTGAAGTGAATGAAATATCAATGAAGAGGGTATCTTCGTTTCTTGGAGATATACTAGCGCTTGAGCGAAGAGTAGAATATGTATATTTATTAGAAAGTTTATCTGCCAATTCTTTATAAATATCATTGGTTTTTAAAACATCGCAAGCGGTTGCTGCAAAGTTTTTAGAAGCCGAAATATCCGAGCCGCTAACCTTATTGCTGTTTTCGGAGTCAATAATTGCACCATTTGTAACAATCATTGAAGCAGTAGCCGAATAAATCGGAGTTACTAAAAAGTGGCAGTATGAGAACATACCAGCGCCGCAAACAATAGCGGCAAGAATTAAAATATAAAGGTGCTTTAACGCAATCTTAACTAACGAAAATAAAGTAAAGCCTTTCAAAATTATACCTCATTTCGACATAATATCCATAACTTATATTAGTATAGCATAAGTTGCCTAAATATTCAAGAGTAAATTATCCCAAATTCTCAAGTGATTTTTTTGATTTAATTATTTGACTATAATCGTTATAAGCGTTGTTATAAACTTCTATAATGCAACTGCCCTGATAGTTTCTATTTTTAAGTATTTCGAAAAATCCTTTAAAATCAAATCCGCCGTTTAAAGGTAATTGACAGTCAGAAGCAGGGGAATGGTCGCTAATATGATAATGCTTTATATTATCACCCAATTCTTCCATTAAGGTTATGGGAGAATAACCGCATCGAATGGCTTGTTTTATATCAAGACAGAATTCGGCGTCATCACCAAGATGTTTTTTAATGGCTGATAAGAATTCAAAATCTCCTGCGCGGTGTTTAAAAACATTTTCCTGCAAAACTGTAACCCCGTTTTTAAGGGTTGCATTTTTTAAAGCCATATATCTCTCGCAGTATTCTTCATCATTTAAAACACCGTGTTGTTTTCCGCCGTGTAATATTATATATTTCGCACCAAGCTCGGCGGCAATTTCGGAATAACGTGAATAATCATCCAAAGCGTCATAAAAACGGCGCTCATAAGCCGAAAACATCATAAATGATTCGGCAAGAGAAAGGGTTGGATGGATAGATGTGATATTCATATTATAGCGGTCTTTTATATCACTTAAAATGTCGATAAAAGATGATTTTAATTCAGACCTCGAATTAAAGAAAATCTCGGTGTTGTTAATACCGTTTTTACCAAGATATTCAAGTGCCAGCTCTGTTTCAAGCGGATAAAAGCAAGCTGTTGAAATTCCAAGCTTCATATTTTTTTTACACACTTTCCTCAGGATTAACAAAAATGGTTTTGTTGGTGGTATAAACCACCATACCCGGTCTTGCACCTGATGGTTTTTTAACATATTTTATGGGTGTATAGTCAACCGCAACTTTTGAAGATGCGGATGCTTTAGAATTTTTTGCGGCAAGCAGAGCCGCCTTTAAGATGGTTTCATCACAAATCTCTTTACCGCCTGAAAAGACAACAACATGACTTCCGGGAATATTCTTGGTATGGAACCACATATCGCCTTTTGAGGCTAATTTACAGGTTATCTTATCGTTCTGGATATTGTTTTTCCCAACCGCAATAACATAACCCTCAACACTTTCATAGGTGGTAATAGGCGAATTTTCATTTTTCTTTTTACTGCCTTGGTTTTTTATATAACCCGAAAGGGAAAGTTCCTCCTTGATCTCATTAAGCTCTAAAAGGGAAGAACAACGGTTTATAGCATCTAAAACGCTGTCAAAATACTGAAGCTCCTCTCGGTCGGACTTGGTGAGTCTTGTTAAGGTTTGCTCTGCGGAATAGGTTTTTTTATAATCCTTAAAATATTTATCGGCATTTTTAGAAGGGCTTAAGGCAGGGTTTAAAGGTATTCTTA
>JAZPXP010000189.1:0-2372 GCA_045543715.1 Acutalibacteraceae bacterium | reverse complement strand
ATTGCAAGAAGATATATCCTATGACCAAATGTCATTGGTAGAGTATGTAGACCCGTTTACGGGTAAGCAGGTAAAAGAAGGCAAATAAAAAATGCCCCTTTAGGGGCAGCCGGTGAAAGTGTTGCGGTTGGCAAACCTTTCGACGAGCCTATAGGCTCGGCCGGTCTTATGCCCTAAGGGGGCAGTGCATACTACCGGCACGGCCGGTAGTTATGATGAAGTTTAAAATATCGCTCATAACCTCTTCTTTGCAGGTGTCGTTATGTATTTCGTGGCGGAAGCCATCATAAAGCTTGATTTGAGCCTTAGCCCCATTTGAAATAAGCTTATTATAGACCTCTTTAACACCCTTTCCGTAGTTTCCAACAGGGTCCTCGCTTCCTGCAAGCAATAATATCGGTAAATTCTTTCTGATTTCCTTGAACCATGCGTTTCGGTTGCAGAAATCAATAAGCTTTATAAGGTCGTGCATAGCAGAAACTGTGAAAGAAAAGGTGCAGTATTTATCGGCTGAGTATTTTTCTATAACCGAAGCATCGGTTGCGAGCCAATCATACTGAGTTTTCCCCTCAAAACGCTTATTATAGCTGCCGAAAGCCATATTAAGAACCGTTTTTGATATATGCTTTTCGCCTTTGATTTTCAATAGGTCTGTTAGCAAAAGTCCCGCTATTGCTAAAGGATTTTTACCCGCTGTACCGCAGAAAATAACCTTTTCATAAATCTCTCCAAAGCTTTCTGCGGCAAGTCTTGCAATAAACGAGCCCATAGAATGACCGAAGAGATATAATTTTTTGTCGGGGTACATAGCTTTAACAGCGGTTTCAAATGCTAAAACATCTCGAACGAGATATTTCCAACCGTCTTTATGAGCAATAAAGCCGAGTTCATTATCATCCTTTGCAGTTTTGCCGTGTCCCAAATTGTCGTAGCCAAAGCAAACATATCCGTTTTCTGCTATATGTGCCATAAAACCGTCATACCTATCAATATGCTCGGTCATACCGTGAACAATATGAAAAAGACCTTTTATTTCACCTTCGGGGATATAGATTTTGCCTATAAGGGTATGGATATTATCGGTACTGGGTACCTGAAGTTCCTTAATTTCAAAAGTCATAAAATCACTCCTTAGAAAAGGTTTTATCAATTGCGTTTTTCCAACCGTTCAAAAGAGAGGTACGTTCTTTATTGGAAATTGAGGGATAGAATTCAAGACTTTTCATCTTAATACTTGAAATTTCTTTTTCATTCTTCCAGAAGCCAACTGCAATTCCTGCTAAAAATGCCGCACCCAAAGCGGTGGCTTCAGGGCAGGAGGGTCTTGTAATGGAGCTTGCTGAAATATCGGCCTGAAACTGCATTAAAAAGTTATTAGCGGCGGCTCCGCCATCTGCTTTAATAGAGGTAATCGCCATATTGCTGTCGCTTTTCATAGCATTTATCAGGTCGTTTGTCTGGTAAGCAATCGACTCTAAAGCAGCTCTTATTATATGGTTTTTGTTACTGCCTCTGGTAAGCCCTGTGATAGTGCCTTTGGCATACATATCCCAATATGGAGCACCAAGACCTGCAAATGCGGGAACGATATAAACTCCGCCGTTGTTCTGAACCTTAGTAGCATAAATTTCGCTTTCGGCAGAATTGTTTATAAGACCCAATTCATCTCTGAGCCATTGAATAACAGCTCCGCCTATAAAAACACTACCCTCAAGAGCGTAATTTATTTTTTCTCCGCTTTTTGTTGCGGCAATAGTTGTCAGCAGTCCGTTTTGGCTTCTAACGGCGGTGTTTCCTGTGTTCATAAGAAGAAAACAACCAGTACCGTAGGTGTTTTTAATATCACCCTTATTAAAGCAACGCTGACCGTAAAGAGCGGCTTGCTGGTCGCCTGCAATTCCCGAAACGGCAACAGGTGTTCCTAAAATGTTTATCTCGCCGTAAACCTCGCTTGAGGATTTAACCTTAGGCAACATGCTCTCAGGGATATTAAGAATTTCAAGCAATTTTTTATCCCAACAAAGCCTGTTTATATCAAAAAGCATTGTTCTTGAGGCATTGGTATAATCGGTAACATGAATTTTACCACCCGATAATTTCCAGATAAGCCAGGTATCAACCGTTCCGAAAAGAAGCTCGCCATTCTCGGCTTTCTCACGTGCCCCCTCAACATTATCGAGGAGCCATTTAATCTTAGTAGCACTGAAATAAGCATCAATACGAAGTCCGGTGGTTTTGCTTATGTAATCCTCAAGACCTTGTTTTTTAAGCTCTTCGCAGAGAGGTGCGGTGCGTTTGCATTGCCAGACTATTGCGTTATAAATGGGTTTTCCTGTTGTTTTATCCCAAACAATTGCTGTTTCTCTCTGGTT
>JAZPXP010000188.1:0-2535 GCA_045543715.1 Acutalibacteraceae bacterium | reverse complement strand
CTGTTGTTAGCATCTGAGGTGAAGCTATCACTATAAGTCCAAACAGCCGCAGGGGTTAACTTTCCGCCGTAAAGACCGATTTCACTGGGGATTATGCAGTTTCCGTAAAGCGGCATATGATAGAAACGAACGCGGAAGAATTTAACATTCTTTAACTGCTTATTCGAAATATCAACCAACTGAACTGCATACTTTGAAGAGTTCTTATAGGTATAAACAGGCTCAGCCGAATTAAGATTTGCAAGCGTATCGGCAGCATAAACATCATACCACTGAGAAACATAAGGTGAACCAGAGTCTTCCGATTGGAACATATCGTGAGCCACGATAAATGAATCAGGGTTATCGATAGAAGCCGCTAATTCAAAGGTAACATCATAATATGTTGTTTTGTCAACAGTGCCAAGACTGAGGTTAGTAGGCTCGTTGATATCGTGAGACTGAACCATTGTGCGCTCATAAGCTCTGTCATCAGTCAAGAGTATCTGGTCGCCCGTAGAATTAAGAGTAACTGCACTGCCCTTGAAATAGCCCGCAGAACTATAAGTTCCGCCTGCTAACCAGTTGCCGTTCTCAAATGAGGTTGCATGAGAATAAATTGTTGCATAATCGTTAGTATTCATACAAGCAACCTTTCCGCCGTAAAGTGCGATTTCGGAAGGAAGAGCGAAACAACCTGTCGGCAAGTGATAGAAACGAATACCAAAATATTTGATATTTTTAAGCTCCATACCCGAAAGGTCGATTATCTGCTCAACATTCTTCTGACTTGAATTTTTATAGGTGAATAGTGATTTAGAATATAAGTCGCTCTCACTGTCAGAAACGAAAATTTCATACCACTGGTTAACAGTTGGGTTAGAAAGGAATCTATAATCATCGTGAGCTATAAGGAACTTTTGAGGATTATTGATAGCATCAGCTAAAGTAAATGTTACCTGAATATAGGTATTAGTATTAGCCTTTGAGAAGGAATAATTGTTATCCCAAATGCCAGACATCTGAATTTGGTTTCTTGCAAGAACAGTGCCATCGGCAATATAGGTTAAATCAGCAACTCTTCCGTCCATTGAACCGGCAGTTCCAGCATTAACACCGGTTGTAACAACAGTTGAGCTTGCAAGCATGTTGGTGCCAAATGCTGCGTAAGAGTTATCCTCGTCTACAGTATAGGTTGAGTTATCCTCTAAGATAGACTTTCCGCCGAAGAGGGCGATTTCACGAGGAAGAACACAGGTTCCCCAAACAGGGAGATTATAGAAGCGGATAGCAAAAAACTTAATATTAGTTAATTTTTTGCCTGAAATATCAACAATGTTTTCCTGACCGTTATTAGAAGCTGAAGAATATTCATATACCTCATTGCTAAAGAGTGTATCTCTGCTTGAAGAAGCATAGATAGCATAGTGCATTGAGGATTCACCTGTTGGGTTTCTATAAGCGATAAGGAACTTATTAGGATTATTTATCGGAGCGGGAAGCTCAAACATAATATCCATATACTCAGATTTTTGAGTATAGTCGGTTGCAGAACCAACAGCACTTGAAATCTGAATCTGATTAAGGGTTTCGCTAGAGCCGTCAATAATATTTGCCGTGGGATAGTGAGAACCGTAAATTGTAGGATTTTCGTTTTCAACTATGTTATATGTAATGGTAGAGCCTGTAAGGTTGTTTTTACCATAAACGCTTTCATAGCTACCATCCGAATCAGAGGTTAATGAAGGGTTGATAGTAAGCTCACTAACTCCACCATAAAGGCCGATTTCGGAGAAAAGAACGGTATTGCCCCAGAAATAGAAGTTATAAACTCTAATTCCAAAGTACTTAACGCTCTTAAGCTCTAAGCCGGAAATATCAATTAAATGCTCTCTTCCGCGATAGCCATTTTCCTGGCTATAGAAAATCGGCTCAGAGGTGAAAAGGGAATCTTTATCACTTGAAGCATAAATAGCATAATGTCGGCAATCCGGGAAGGTATTGCTCCAGTTGGCATCAGTGCCATGCTGCATGAATGAAAGAAGAACCTTCTCAGGATTATTTACAGCACTTGCAAGAGAGAAGGTATAATCTAAGTACTGATTTGTTGAAGTATAGTCAGTTGGAGAGTTAGCAGCACCTGAAGGCCAGGTAACCTGAATCATATTCTGAGCAGCAGCAGAATTATCAACCAAGCTTGCGCTAGGAGTCCAACCTTCTCCTGCAGGAGTTATTGTTCCGCCATTATTCTCATATGCAATAGCGGAAATAGAAGAGCCTGCAAGATGGTTTGCACCATAAACGCTGGTATAGCTCTTATCGGCATCACAGGAAAAATCCTGATGAGTTACACTGGTTTCTGCCGCATTAGCAACAAAGCCAACGCTTATAGCAGAAACTAAAAGTGCCAAAGCACAGAGAACACTTAAAATTTTAGTAAAATTTTTCATTTTCTCTTTTTCTCCTTTCTTAGAAACCTGTTCCGCCATCGGGATTGGGGTTAATTGGGTCGGGAACTATAACTGTTACAGATGTACAAATAACATCAGCCTTTTT
>JAZPXP010000187.1:0-3493 GCA_045543715.1 Acutalibacteraceae bacterium | reverse complement strand
TTTATGGTGTTCTCTTGACATTTTCCCCTGCTGCTGCCTCTACCCTAATTCACTATTTCAAAGACACAAAAACCTCACCTGAAGATTACGATGTAATATATACGGGTGATTTAGGTAAGGTTGGAACCGCCGCTCTTTATGAATTATGCCTCAAAGAAGGCTATGACCTTCGTTGTCACCACGCCGACTGCGGAAATCTTATATTCGACTGTGAAGGTCAGGACGTTCATGCCGGAGGCTCAGGTTGCGGTTGTTCCGCATCGGTGCTATGCTCATTTATTATGCATCGTTTTGAGGACGGAAATTTTAAAAATATTCTCTTTATGTCAACAGGTGCGCTTATGTCCCCAACATCATCTTTTCAGGGAGAAAGTATCCCAGGGATTGCGCATTTGCTCAATATTAAAACTGATTGACAAAACCCTTATCAAATTTTATAATATTATAAATGAAATAATTAAAGGGGGATGCATTATGGAAAACGAAATTTTACAATTTATCGAGGAAAAGAAATACACAAAGCTTCGAAGTATGCTTTCCGAAATGAATCCCGCCGATATTGCACAAATTCTTCAAGAAGCACCCCAAAAGGAGCTTCCCGTTATTTTCAGAATTTTGCCAAAAGAACTCGCTGCTGAGGTTTTTGCATATCTCGAAAGCAATATGCAGCAAATTCTCATCGAAGCCTTTAGTGATGCTGAGCTTCGTGAGGTTTTGGAAGAATTATTCATTGATGACGCTGTTGATATTATCGATGAAATGCCCGCTTCGGTTGCAAAGCGCATTTTGAAGCAGACTGATGCCCAGACACGCAAAATGATTAACAAGCTTCTCGCCTACCCTGATGACAGTGCGGGAAGTATTATGACTACCGAATATATTGACCTTAAAAAGAATATGACCGTAAGCGATGCATTTGACCGCATCCGCAAAATCGGTATCGAAACCGAAACCATATATACCTGTTATGTTACTGACAGAAGCCGCAGACTTATCGGTATCGTTACAGTTAAGGACCTTCTTCTGAATTCTAAGGATACTGTTATTGACGATATAATGGAAGAAAACATTATATTTGCCAACACCTTAGATGATAAGGAAGAGGTTGCGGGTCAGTTCGAAAAGTATGACCTTATGGCACTTCCCGTTGTTGACAAGGAAAACCGACTTGTCGGTATTATCACTGTTGATGATGCGATTGATGTTATTCAGGAAGAGGCAACCGAAGATATTGATAAGATGGCAGCAATTTTGCCCTCCGACAAAACCTATTTCAGAACGGGTGTTTTCAGTACCTTTAAAGCGAGAATTCCCTGGCTTATGCTACTAATGCTTTCTGCAACCTTTACGGGAGCAATCATTTCAAGCTTTGAAGAAAAGCTAACTGCCCTCCCCTCCCTTATCGCATTTATCCCTATGCTTATGGGAACTGCCGGTAACAGCGGAAGTCAATCTTCGGTTACGGTTATTCGCGCCATTTCCTTAGGGGATATCGAATTCAAGGATATTTTAAAGGTTTTATGGAAAGAACTCAGAGTTGCTCTTGTTTGCAGTATAACCCTGGCGGCAGTTAACTTTATCAAGCTTCTGCTTATTGACCATTGGTTGCTTCATTCCTTTGACGCTAAATGGTTGCTTGAAATATCGGTTGTTTGCTTAACTCTTGCCTTGACAGTTATCGTTGCAAAGCTCTTTGGAAGTGCACTTCCGATACTCGCAAAGAGGGTTGGCTTCGACCCTGCCGTTATGGCAAGTCCGTTTATCACAACCATTGTTGACGCCATATCACTAATGATTTATTTTGGTATTGCAATGTGGCTTTTATAACACTAAAACCGCCGTTTTAAAACGGCGGTTTTCTTTTGCTTTTTTATTTTGAATTTTTTTAATTTTCTTGTTGACATTGCTAAAACAGTTTGGTATAATACTTAGGCACGATAAAAATCGGCATATGAAATGCGAGTGTGCTGGAATAGGCAGACAGGCACGTTTGAGGGGCGTGTGTCGCAGACGTACGGGTTCAAGTCCCGTCACTCGCACCAAAATCCCAAAGCAGATCTTTAGGTTTGTTTTGGGATTTTTTTATTTAATTGTGTGACGGGACTTGAAGCCTAAGAGGGCTGCGAGTGTTAAGAAAAACAGTCCGGTGGACTGTTTTTTAACGAGCAGGTGCGCAGACGGGTACTGTTGCAAAGCAACGGTCGTCAAGCAGGGCGGATTGCCGAAGGCAAGATGCGTCCCGTCACTCGCACCAAAATCCCAAAGCAGACCTTTAGGTTTGGTTTGGGATTTTTTTATTTTTAATTATTCATCATCCATTATTTAATCCATCATTTTTTTACGCCAGGGTTTAACGCATATAAAGGTTATCGCCGTTCCGATGATTGCAACACAAAGCCAGATAATAAGGGAATAATTCCAACCGAAATTTTCCGAAATAAAGGCTATTCCATAGGTTGAAATTGCACTTCCTATGTATGTACAGGAGTTAACCACTCCCGAAACAGTTGAAACGTTGCCGAACTTTTCAAAGAAATGGGGTACCATTGAAACAAGCATCAGGTTGGCTCCGTGCATACAGCCCGTAAGAATTGCCGAGAAAACTATCGAAAACACTGCACTTTTGCCTGTTGTAAAGACAAGTCCCGCCGCAGAAACGGCACCTACTGCAAATATAAGACCTCCGCAAAGTACGGGGTTATTTAACTTTTTAACATATAGCCTTTTTGCCGCCTGAAAACAAAATATTGCAAAAATCGGCAGAACAACACCTGTTAAAATAGCAATAATATTGCTCATATTGTAGGTTTCGGAAATATATGATGGCATCCAGGTTGTAACACCGTCTCGAAGCATTCCCTGAAGAACGATAGAAAGCATAATTCCAAGCATAAAGGGAGCGAAAAGTATCTTAAATCTGCCCAATGCTTTCTCCGATTTTTTAACAGTCTTCTTTCCCTTAATATCGGGGCAAAATCTGTTGAAAACAGTAAGCATTAAAGCTCCGCAAGCGGACGCAAAAAAGAATACACTTTTCCACCCTGCAAGCTTTATAAGTAAAGGAGAGATAAGATAAACCGCAATTGTTCCAAAGGAAGAGCCCCAAGCAACCTTAACTACCGTATTATTGTAATCTTCATCGGTTAATAAATCGGTCATTATTTTAACCATCGGGGGCCACATAAACGACTGTGCCAGACCGTTAACGCACCAAACAACAGTCATAGAATATTCATTGTAGCAAAAGGGTAAAATCAGATTCATACAAACGGTTAATATCAAGCCTGCCGAAATAAGCCTTTTAGGGCTGAATTTATCACCTAAAATTCCGCTGATAACCTGACCGGCACCATAGGTTATAAAGCTTCCAACCAACGCCCAGGAAAGCTGCGATTTAGAAATATCGGTTACCTTTTCCATCTCGGAAATAACAGCACCGTAGTTAGTTCTGGTTATATAACTAACCATATAAACAATCATAAACAACCAGGTT
>JAZPXP010000186.1:0-46489 GCA_045543715.1 Acutalibacteraceae bacterium | reverse complement strand
TCTTCTTTTGTTCCTGCGGCGGCAGGTATAATTATTGCAGGTGAAGTTGTTAAAGACTTGATAAAGACTATTGACAAATAGAAAAAATTATATATAATAAACTTATATTTTGCAGAGTAGATAGCATGGCGTTAAGTGCCTTTCAGACGGGGAGTTGCTGATGGGACGAAGGATTTTTTTCCACGGTTTTGCTATCGCATCCCGCTGCCGTTTAATATTGAAGTTTAAAGCCTCTTATTATTCGGAAAACAACGGGTAATAGGAGGTTATTTTTATGAAAAAAATTCTTAATCATTCTCATCTTTTCAAGATTATTTTGGCATCGATTTTAGTTGCTATGAATATAATTCTTGAAAGATTTCTGACCTATTCAGTTTGGAACAATACAGTTAGCTTTGGCTTTATAACAGTCGCCTTTGCGGCTTGCTATTTAGGGACACCGTATGCTATGGCTGTTGCAGGTCTTGGTGATTTTATTGGTGCTTTAATTAAGCCTTTTGGACCATATTTTGCTGGCTTTACTCTCACAAATATTCTAGTTGGTCTTTGCTTGGGCTTGTTGCTCTATAAAAAAGCAAATGTTATAAGAATAACTATTGCAACTGTTTTAAATAAAACACTATGCTCCTTGGTGCTTAATACCATTTGGATTTCTATTCTTTACAGAGGCGGTATAACTGCTTTTTGGGCGGTATTGATAACCCGTGTCCCCTTTATTGCAGTTATGGCAGTTGTTGAAATTGTTATGATTAGCATTCTATTTTCTAAAAAGAGCAAAATCAACCATCTTATATTAAAGACGTTACCTCATTAAAGGAGTTAAATTATGGCTAAAAATAAAAGATTCAAAAAGGTTTATTCTGAGGGACTTGGCGTTAATGAAATCTGGGTTGATACTCAAACTGGTGTTAATTATCTATACCATAATGGCGGTTATGGCGGAGGTCTCACTCCCCTTTTAGATTCCTATGGCAAACCGATAGTAACTCCAATTATAAATGAATAAAGCAAACCCCCGTATCGTTTTGATACGGGGGTTTAATTTTAATACATACCGCCTGCTTGCGCTGCAACTGCATTAGCAGCAGCGATATCCTCAGGCTTATCAGCAATTAAACTTTCGGTAGTTAGTACCATAGCGGCAACAGAAGCCGCATTTTCAAGAGCAGAACGTGTAACCTTAGTCGGGTCAACAATTCCTGCCTCTAACATATCGCAATAAACTTCCTTATAAGCATCAAAACCGTAATTGATTTTACCGCTTTCAATGATTTTGTCAATGATAACAGAGCCTTCAAGACCTGAATTTAAAGCAATCTGACGAATAGGAGCCTCTAATGATTTAAGAACAATAGCAACACCTGTTTTTTCATCGCCCTCTGTTTTTTCAAGAAGCTCTTTAACTGCGGGGATAGCGTTAATCAAAGCAACACCGCCGCCTGCAACAATGCCCTCTTCAACAGCAGCCTTTGTTGCGGAAAGAGCATCTTCTATGCGAAGCTTTTTCTCTTTCATTTCAATTTCGGTTGCAGCACCAACCTTAATTACCGCAACACCGCCTGCAAGCTTTGCAAGTCTTTCCTGAAGTTTTTCTTTATCAAAATCAGAAGTTGTAACTAAAAGCTCATTCCTAATCTGACCGATTCTATCTTTAATAAGAGCGGAATCACCGGCACCCTCAACAATAACGGTATTCTCTTTAGACACCTTAACCTGACGTGCACGGCCTAACTGAGCAATAGAGGTATCCTTAAGCTCAAGACCTAATTCCTCGGAAATTACTTCACCGCCTGTAAGAATAGCGATATCACGAAGCATCTCTTTTCTTCTGTCTCCAAAACCTGGCGCCTTAACTGCAACACAGGTGAAAGTACCGCGAAGCTTGTTAACAATAAGGGTTGAAAGGGCTTCGCCCTCGATATCCTCAGCAATAATAAGAAGCTTTTTGCCAGCCTGAACTATCTGTTCTAAAAGGGGTAAAATTTCCTGAATATTTGAAATCTTCTTATCTGTAATTAAAATAAGAGCATCATCAAGAATTGCTTCCATTTTATCGGTATCGGTTGCCATATAAGGTGTGATATAACCCCTATCGAACTGCATACCTTCAACAACCTCGGAATAGGTTTCAGCAGTCTTGGATTCTTCAACGGTGATAACACCATCAGCAGTTACCTTGCTCATAGCCTCTGCAATAAGTGAGCCGATAACTTCGTCTCCCGAAGAAACAGTTGCAACCCTTGCAATATCTTCATTTCCGCTAACCTTTTTAGAGTTGTTGATAACAGTTTTAGTAGCAATCTCAACTGCATTCTTAATACCCTTTTTAACAACCATAGGATTAGCACCTGCAGCAACATTCTTCATACCTTCGTTAATAAGAGCTTGAGCTAAAACAGTTGCGGTTGTTGTGCCATCACCTGCGGCATCGTTAGTTTTAACAGAAACCTCTTTTACAAGCTGCGCACCCATATTTTCAAATGGGTCTTCAAGCTCGATTTCCTTTGCGATTGTAACGCCATCATTTGTAATAAGCGGAGAGCCGTATTTCTTATCAAGAACAACATTTCTTCCCTTAGGACCAAGTGTTACCTTAACTGCATTTGCAAGCTTATCAACACCAGCCTGAAGTGATTTACGGGCATCCTCGCCGAAAATAATATTTTTAGCCATTTATATCACCAATCCTTATTCAACAATTGCCAAAATATCTGACTGACGAAGAATAGAATATTCTTCCCCATCAAGCTTAATATCAGTACCTGCATATTTAGCAGCAATAACTTTATCGCCAACATTAACGGTCATTTTAACTTCTTTACCGTCAACCATACCGCCGGGGCCAACTGCAACTACTACTGCAATCTGCGGTTTTTCTTTTGCGGCAGATGTTAAAACAATACCACTTTTTGTTGTTTCTTCTGCCTCAGTTGCCTTAATAACAACATTATCGGCTAAAGGTTTAATACTCATCCAAATTCCTCCAAAAAAACTTATTGAAAATATAATAAAACAAAATTTATGAAAAATCAATAACGATTTGTAAACTTTCTATTAAAGGGAAACTGTTTCAGCAAACTTGTTTTTAGCTGTTATAACAGATTTTGCAATAATAGCACCCTTGCCGGTTAGTGATAAATCATCGGTAATTAGTCCTTTGGCTTTAAGACAATTAAAAATGCTTTGATTAAATAAATCGGATATGTTTTTATAATCAGACAGAACCATTAAACCTATTGCCTCTTTAGAGGTTAAACCGCTTCTTTTAGCAATAGGTTCTAAATAAGATTCTAACTGAGGTAAAAATTCAAAAGACAAACCAAATATATCCATAAAATCCCCCCTAAATTATATTTTATATTCTACTCTAAAATTCCGAAAAAGTAAATGGTATTATCAAAATAAACAAAAAAATCATTATATAATATATATTTATTATTTATACACATAAATATAAAAGTTTCGTTGACAAAATATCGGGTGTATGGTAAAATAACACTATACAAAATATATGGTTCTTTGTGACTGACGGATTAGTGGAGTACCACATGAATCAGAGAACCTGAGAGCCGACCGTCTGGGCACACTTTTTTCTTCACGAATCAAGTGCGCCTTTTTAAATTTACAGGAGGATATATTATGAAAAAGATAGGAATTATAATGGGAAGCGATAGCGATTTACCTTGCGTTTCCAAAGCTTGCGATACTTTGAAAAGCTTTGGCGTGCCCTATGAGGTGCATGTCTTTTCTGCACACCGCACTCCCGAAGAAGCTAAGGATTTTAGCAAAAATGCAAGAGAAAACGGTTTTGGAGCAATTATTGCCGCTGCAGGTATGGCAGCTCATCTTGCAGGAGCAATTGCAGCTAACACAACCTTGCCCGTTATCGGTATTCCGATTAAGTCAGGTAATTTAAACGGTATTGACGCACTTCTTTCAACTGTTCAGATGCCCTCTGGTATCCCCGTTGCAACAGTTGCTATTGACGGTGCTGTTAATGCCGCTTTGTTATGTATTGAAATTCTTTCTCTTTCCGAGCCTGAATTGGCTATGAAACTTGATGAAAAAAGAAAGAATGATTCTATGAAAGTTCTTGAAAAAAATAATGCCATTGAGGCTCAGTTTAACAATTAAGCAAATTTGGAGGTAAAACAATGGGAGGCTTTTTCGGAGCTGTATCAAAAAACGATGCTATTTCCGATGTTTTCTTCGGAACCGATTACCATTCGCATTTGGGCACCCGCCGCGGCGGCATTGCTGCTTTCGATAGTGAAATCGGTTTGCAAAGAGATATCCATAATATAGAAAACTCACCCTTTAGAACAAAGTTTGAAAATATTTTTGAAGAAATGAAAGGAAATGCCGCTATCGGTGCTATAAGCGATAGCGACCCACAACCTTTACTTATCCGTTCTAATTTCGGTACCTATGCGATTTCAATAATAGGCATAATCAACAATTCAAAAGAGCTTATCGATAAATATCTTTCTTCCGGCGGTCATTTTAACGCTATGACAAGCGGTGCTGTTAATTCAACCGAGCTTGTAGGTGCTCTTATTAACCAAAAAGGTGATTTTGCTGAGGGTATCAAATTTGCTCAGAATGCTATTGAGGGAACTGCTTCAATACTTATCTTAACTGATAAAGGAACAATTATTGCCGCTAGAGACAAGCTTGGCCGTATTCCCCTCTCAATCGGTAAAAATGAAAATGGCTATTGTGCAAGTTTTGAGTCTTTTGCATTTAAAAAGCTTGACTATAGCTTAGTTAAAGAATTGGGTCCCGGCGAAATTGTTGAGTTCGATGCTGAAAAATTAACTCAATTAGCACAACCTGGTGAAGAAATGAGAATTTGCTCATTCCTCTGGAGCTATTACGGTTATTCAACAAGTGAATACGAGGGAATCAATGTTGAGCTGATGAGATATAGAAACGGTGAAATAATTGCTGAGAATGATGCAAAAACCAAAATATGTGAAAAACTCGACTATGTTGCGGGTGTTCCCGATTCAGGCACACCTCACGCTATCGGATATGCTAACAAAAGCCATGTTCCCTTTGCTCGCCCTTTTATAAAATACACTCCAACATGGCCTCGAAGCTTTATGTCTGCTAAGCAGACCGATAGAAAACGAGTTGCAAAAATGAAGCAAATTCCTGTTCACGATTTGATAGAGGGCAAAAATCTTCTTTTTGTTGATGATTCTATTGTAAGAGGCACTCAGCTTAAAGAAACGGTTGATTTCCTTTATGAAAACGGTGCTAAAACTGTTCATATGCGTTCGGCTTGTCCTCCGATTATGTATGGTTGCAAATACTTAAACTTCTCAAGAAACACAACTGATATGGACCTTATAACCAGAAGCACTATTTTTGAGCTTGAGGGTGAAGAGGGCTTCAAATATATTGATGAATATAGTGATTCCTCGACCGAAAGGGGTAAAAATTTAAGAAAAGCAATTTGCGATAGATTACATTTTGCTTCACTTGAATTCCAATCTCTAGAAGGAATTATAAAAGCTATAGGACTTCCCGCTTCAAAGCTTTGCACTTATTGCTGGAACGGAAAAGAATAAAGGAGAAATATTATGAATAATTCAAAATCTGAATCTTATGCTGCAGCAGGTGTTGATATTACTGCCGGCTATAAAGCAGTTGAACTTATGAAAAAACATATTGGAAGAACAAGAAACGAGGGTTGCCTTGATGATGTTGGCGGCTTTGGTGGTTGCTTCGGTCTTCCCGTTCAAGGAATGGAAGAGCCTGTTTTAGTTAGCGGCACCGATGGCTGCGGAACTAAAGTAAAACTCGCTATACTTATGGATAAACACGATACTATTGGTATTGATGCTGTTGCTATGTGCGTTAATGATATTATTTGCGTTGGCGCTAAACCCTTGTTCTTCCTCGACTATATTGCTTGCGGAAAGAACATTCCCGAGAAAATAGCCGAAATCGTTAGCGGTGTTGCAGAAGGTTGTGTTCAGTCGGGTGCGGCTTTAATCGGCGGCGAAACTGCTGAGCATCCCGGAATGATGCCTATAGATGATTATGACCTCGCAGGCTTTGCAGTTGGTATTGTTGATAAAAAGAAAATCCTTGATAATAAAACTATGGAAGAAGGCGATGTTATTATCGCTCTTCCCTCTTCAGGTGTTCATTCAAACGGTTTCTCATTAGTTCGCAAGGTTTTCGATGTTGAAAACTGCGACCTTAATAAGACCTATGATGAGCTTGGCGGAAAATCTTTAGGTGAAACCCTTTTAACTCCTACCAAAATTTATGTTAAACCCGTTTTAGCACTTCTTGATAATGTAAAAGTTCGCGCTATTTCCCATATAACAGGCGGCGGCTTCTATGAGAATATTCCGAGAAGTATTCCCGATGGTTTTGGTGCTGAAATCAATAAAGCCTCTGTTAAGGTACTTCCTATCTTTGATTTGCTCGCAAAAACAGGTAATATTCCTGAGAGAGATATGTATAACACTTATAATATGGGTGTTGGTATGAGCATTGTTGTTGCAAAAGAGGATGCTGATAAGGCTATTGAAATTCTGAAAGCCAACGGCGAAGATGCTTATACTATCGGTTATATCAAAAAAACCGATGAAAAAATCACAATCATTTAAGGTGATATTATGAAAAACATTGCTGTTCTCGTATCTGGCGGTGGAACAAATCTTCAGGCTTTAATTGATGCTCAAAACAGCGGAATTATAAAATCAGGCAAGATAACTCTTGTTATTTCAAATAATCCTGATGCTTTCGCTTTAGAGCGTGCCCAAAAGGCAGATATTAAAACTATCGTTTGTAACAAAAAGGAATTAGGAACAAAGTTTGAAGCAAAGCTTATCGAAGCTTTAGAAGAAAACGGGACTGATTTTATAGTTCTTGCAGGCTTTATGTGTATTTTAAGCAAAGATTTCACATCGAGATATGAAAAAAGAATTATAAATGTTCACCCCTCTCTTATCCCATCTTTTTGCGGGGAAGGCTTCTATGGTCTGAGAGTTCATAAGGCAGCACTTGATTATGGAGTTAAGGTAACAGGTGCTACTGTTCATTTTGTTAATGAAATTCCCGATGGAGGAGAAATCATTATGCAAAAGGCGGTTGAAATTATGCCTGACGATACCCCCGAAACTCTTCAAAAAAGGGTTATGCAAGAAGCCGAATGGAAAATATTACCTCAATCAGTTGAGAAAATTTGCAAAGGAGAATAAAAATGGAAATCAAGACTATTAAAGAAGAACTTAATTCTTTAGCATACCATGGCAGAGGTATTATAATCGGAAAAAGTGCTGATGGAACTAAAGCTATAACTGCATACTTTATTATGGGACGCAGTGAAAACAGCCGAAACAGAGTTTTTGTTGAGGACGGCGAAGGTATTCGCACTCAGGCTTTTGATGAATCAAAAATGACAGATCCTCATCTTATTATCTATGCACCGGTTCGTGTTCTTGGCAATAAAACTATTGTTACGAACGGAGACCAAACCGATACAATTTATGACCTTATGGATAAACAAATGACCTTTGAGCAGTCCCTTAGAACCCGTGAATTTGAAGATGATGCTCCTAATTTCACTCCTCGTATCTCGGGAATTATCCGCCTTGAAAAAGATGATATGAATTTTGCGATGTCTATTTTAAAATCTGCTGATGGTGATGATTCTTCTTGCCAAAGATATACCTTTGCTTATAGTAATCCAATTGCAGGCAAAGCAAAGTTTATACATACTTATAAATGCGATGGCAGTCCCCTTCCAAGTTTTGAGGGTGAGCCTAAAACCTTAGAGCTTCCTGACTGCGATATTGACGAGTTAACCGATTTAATTTGGAACAATCTCAATGAGGATAATAAAGTTTCCCTTTTTGTTAGATACATTGATATTAAAAGCGGAAAATACGAATCGAGAATAGTTAATAAAAACAACTAAGGAGATACAAAATGAAAGAATTTGAACTTAAATACGGTTGTAATCCCAACCAAAAACCCTCTAAAATCTATATGGCAGATGGAAGCGAGCTTCCGATTGAAATACTTTGCGGAAGACCCGGTTATATAAACTTCCTCGATGCTTTCAACTCTTGGCAGTTGGTAAAAGAGTTAAAAGAAGCTTTAGGACTTCCTGCAGTTACTTCCTTTAAGCACGTAAGCCCCACAAGTGCCGCTGTTGGAACTATTCTTCCCGAAAAGCTTAAGAAGGCTTGCTTTGTTGATGATATTGAAGATTTAGATAAATCTCCTTTAGCTTGTGCCTATGCGAGAGCCAGAGGAACCGATAGAATGTGCTCTTTTGGCGACTGGGTAGCACTTTCCGATGTTTGCGATGTAACAACTGCTCTTCTTATTAAAAGAGAAGTTTCTGACGGTGTTATTGCTCCAGGTTATGAACCCGAAGCACTTGAAATTTTAAAATCCAAAAGAAACGGTAACTATAATATAGTTAAAATCGACCCCAATTATGTTCCTGCTGCTCAGGAAACCAAACAAGTTTATGGTATCACATTTGAACAAGGTAGAAACAACTTCAAAATTGATGAAGCTCTTCTTTCTAATCTCGTAACCGAGAATAAAGAATTACCCGATAGTGCTAAAAGAGATTTAATTATATCTTTAATTACTCTTAAGTATACTCAGTCTAACTCGGTTTGCTTTGCAACTGACGGACAAGCTATCGGCGTAGGAGCCGGTCAGCAGTCTAGAATTCACTGCACAAGACTTGCAGGAAGTAAAGCTGATACTTGGTTTTTACGCCAACACGATAAGGTTCTAAATCTCCCCTTCCTTGATGAGATTGCAAGACCTACAAGAGATAATGTTATTGACGGATATATTAACCGCAACGAAGAAGATGTTTGCGCTGATGGCAACTGGCAGAAATATTTTAAATCTCAGCCTTCACCTTTAACTGATGAAGAGATTAAAGAATATCTTTCGACCATTAGCGGTGTAGCTTTAGGCTCAGATGCTTTCTTCCCCTTTGATGATAATATTGAAAGGGCTTATAGAAGCGGTGTTTCCTATATTGCTGAGCCCGGCGGCTCTATCAGAGATGATGCAGTTATAGATTGCTGCAACAAATATAATATCGCAATGGCATTTACAGGAATGCGTCTTTTCCATCACTAATTATAAGGAGATTTTTGTTATGAACTTTTTTGAAGAACTTAAAAACTATGATACTGAAGTAGCTGATGCTTGCAAATTAGAGCTTGAGCGTCAGCAACACAATATTGAGCTTATTGCTTCTGAAAATATCGTTTCAAAGGCTGTTTTGTTAGCTGCAGGCGGGGTACTTACCAATAAATATGCCGAAGGCTATCCCGGTAAAAGATATTATGGCGGTTGTCAGTTTGTTGATATTGTTGAGGATATCGCTAGAGAAAGAGCTAAAAAGCTTTTCGGCGCCGAGCATGCTAATGTTCAGCCCCATAGCGGAGCCAATGCTAACTTAGCAGTCTTCTTTGCCCTTTTAAACCCAGGTGATACTGTTATGGGTATGAATCTTTCTGAGGGCGGCCATTTGTCCCACGGCTCACCTGTTAATATTTCAGGTAAATATTTTAATATCGTGCCTTACGGTGTTAATAGCGAAACCGAAACTATCGATTATGATAAAATGCGCGAGAAGGCACTTGAATGCAAACCGAAACTTTTATTAGTTGGCGCTAGCGCATATTCAAGAACTATCGACTTCAAGCGTTGCAGAGAAATTGCTGATGAAGTTGGCGCATACTTTATGGTTGATATGGCTCATATTGCAGGTCTGGTAGCTGCCGGCGTTCATCCCTCCCCTGTGCCTTATGCTGATGTTGTTACTACTACCACTCATAAAACCCTCAGAGGCCCTCGTGGCGGTCTTATTCTTTGCAGAGAGGAATTTGCTAAACAAATCGATAAAGCTGTTTTCCCCGGCACTCAGGGTGGTCCTTTGATGCATATAATCGCTGCAAAGGCAGTTGCACTCGGTGAAGCATTAACCGATGAATTTAAAGAATATCAGAAGCAGATTGTTAAAAATGCTGCTGCACTTTGCGATGCACTCATTAAAGAGGGCTTTGATATTGTTTCAGGCGGTACAGATAACCATCTTATGCTTTTGAAATTAACAAATATGGGTATTACAGGTAAAGAGCTTGAGCAGAGACTTGATGAGGTTCATATTACTGCTAATAAAAACACTATTCCAAATGAGCCTTTAAGTCCATTTATTACTAGTGGTCTCAGAATAGGCACACCCGCAGTTACCTCTCGTGGTTTCAAAGAGGCTGAAATGGTGAAAATCGCCAAATGGATTAGTGATGTTGTTAACGATTTTGAAAATTCTAAGGATAGAATTGCTGAGGAAGTTAAAGAGCTTTGTGCTAAATTCCCGATATATAATTAAGGAGATTTAATATGAAGGTAATGGTAATCGGCGGCGGAGGCCGTGAGCACGCCATAATTAAAAAATTAAAAGAAAGCAAAGAAATAACTGAAATTTTTGCATTACCCGGTAACGGCGGTATGGCAGATGATGCAGTTTGCGTTGACATCGGTGCAAAGGATATTGAAAAACAGGTTGAATTTGCCCTAAATAATAAAATAGACTATGCCGTTGTTGCTCCTGATGACCCGCTGGTTTTAGGTACGGTTGATGCTTTAAATGAGGTTGGTATTCCCTGTTTTGGACCTAATAAGAAAGCGGCAATAATTGAAGGCAGTAAGGTTTTCTCTAAAAACCTTATGAAAAAATATTCAATTCCAACTGCTGAATATGAGGTTTTCAGTAATAAGGATGAAGCTTTAAAATATCTTGAAACCGCCCCCATTCCAACTGTTATCAAAGCGGACGGCTTGGCTCTCGGTAAGGGTGTTATTATTGCAGAAACCAGAGAAGATGCAAAAGCCGCTGTAACTTCTATGATGGAAGATAAAATCTTTGGAGAAAGCGGAAACAATATTGTTATCGAAGAGTTTTTAACAGGTCCAGAGGTTTCTGTGCTTTCTTTTACAGATGGTAAAACCGTTGTTCCGATGATTTCCTCTATGGACCATAAGAGAGCACTAGACGGCGATATGGGACTTAATACAGGAGGAATGGGAACTATTGCTCCCAACCCATATTACACTGAGGATATTGCTAAGGTTTGTATGGATACCATTTTCCTTCCAACTGTTAACGCTATGAACAGCGAAGGCAGAACTTTTAAGGGTTGTCTTTATTTTGGTCTTATGCTTACCGAGAAAGGACCTAAGGTTATTGAATATAACTGCCGTTTTGGCGACCCCGAAACTCAGGTTGTTTTACCTCTGCTAGAAAGTGATTTGTTTACAGTTATGAAAGCTGTAACTAATGGCACACTCGAAAATTGTGATGTTAAATTCAGTGATAAAAGTGCTGCTTGCGTTGTTATGGCTTCAAAGGGATATCCGCAAAAATATGAAAGCGGCTTTGAGCTAAAAATAGATAAAAGCGTTAAGGATAGCGTTTATGTTGCAGGGGCAAGGCTTGAAAACAATGTTCTTAAAACTGCAGGTGGCAGAGTTTTGGGAGTTACTGCTATCGGCGATGATTTAAAATCAGCTATAGAAAACGCCTATAAAAAGGTAAATATGGTTGAATTCGGTAATGCCTATTATCGCAAAGATATCGGTGCAAAGGCCTTAAAGGCTTAAGGAGGAAGTTTAATGGTTTATAGAATTTTTGTTGAAAAGAAAAAAGAACTTGCTAACGAAGCCAAATCTCTTTTAAAAGATATTAACGGACTTTTGCAGATTTCCTCTGTAAAGGATGTTCGTGTCATCAACAGATATGATGTTGAAAATATTGAAGAAGACCTCTTCAAATATGCTGTTGGCACTGTTTTCTCAGAGCCTCAGCTTGATTTGACCTATGATGATATAGATTTTAACAGTGCTACTGTTTTTGCAACCGAATATCTTCCCGGTCAGTTCGACCAGAGAGCAGACTCTGCTGCTCAGTGTATTCAGATTATATCACAGAAAGATAGACCTACTGTTAAAACAGCTAAGGTTTATCTTCTCTACGGCGATGTAACCGAAACTGAGCTTGCTTCAATTAAAAAGTATGTAATTAACCCTGTTGAAGCAAGAGAAGCAACCCTTGAAAAACCTGCAACTCTCAAGATTAACTATGATATTCCAACAACAGTTGCAACCCTTGATGGCTTTATTAAGCTTGATAGAAAAGGACTTGAAGAGTTTGTTAAAACCTATGGTCTCGCAATGGATACCGATGATATTGAGTTCTGCCAGAACTACTTTAAATCTGAGGACAGGGACCCAACTATCACCGAAATTCGTATGATAGATACATATTGGTCTGACCATTGCCGCCATACAACCTTCTTAACTAACATTGATAATGTTAGTTTTGAGGATGCTCTTCTGCAATCAGCTTATGAGGAATATATTGAAACCCGTAAGGAACTCGGCCGAACAAAACCGATTTGCCTTATGGACCTAGCAACCATTGCTGTTAAATACCTTAAAAAGAACGGTAAGCTTGAAAAATTAGATGAATCTGAAGAAATCAATGCTTGCACAGTTAAAATTGATGTTGAGATTGATGGCAAAACTGAGCCTTGGCTTCTTCTCTTTAAGAACGAAACCCATAACCATCCAACCGAAATCGAGCCCTTCGGCGGAGCTGCTACCTGTATCGGCGGTGCTATCAGAGACCCGCTATCAGGCAGAAGCTATGTTTATGGCGCTATGCGTGTAACCGGTGCTGCTAACCCCTTGAAGAGTGTTGCAGAAACAATGCCCGGTAAGCTCCCCCAGAGAAAGCTTGTAACAACTGCGGCTGACGGTTATTCTTCCTATGGTAACCAGATAGGTCTTGCAACTGGTATTGTTGATGAAATTTATCACGATGGATATGCCGCAAAGCGTATGGAAATCGGTGCAGTTATTGCGGCTGCTCCCGCTGAAAATGTAAGAAGAGAACGCCCGGAGCCCGGTGATGTTGTAATTCTTCTCGGCGGAAGCACAGGGAGAGATGGTTGCGGCGGTGCAACAGGCTCTTCTAAATCCCATACCTTTGAATCTCTTGAAACCTGCGGTGCTGAGGTTCAGAAAGGTAATGCTCCCGAGGAAAGAAAGCTTCAGAGACTTTTCAGAAACTATGAAGCTTGCCGTATGATTAAGCGTTGTAATGATTTCGGTGCTGGCGGTGTTTCTGTTGCTATCGGCGAGCTTGCAGACGGTCTTTTAATTGACCTCAATGCTGTTCCTAAGAAATATGATGGTCTTGATGGTACTGAGCTTGCAATAAGTGAGTCTCAGGAGAGAATGGCTGTTGTTATTGAAAAAGAAAATATCGACCGTTTCTTAGAACTTGCTAAAAAGGAAAATCTTCAGGCTGTTAAGGTTGCTGATATCACCGAAGAGCCCAGACTTGTTATGAACTGGAATGGCAATACAATAGTTAATATCAGCCGTGAATTCTTAAATTCAAATGGAGCTGAAAAGCATATTGATATCACCCCTGCAAAACCTGAGGATTACAGAAAAAATATTAGCGGAAGCTTTACCGATAATATCACCGCTTTGGCTGATGACCTTAATATTTGCTCAAAGCGTGGCCTTTCTGAACAGTTTGACTCAACCATCGGTGCTGGCACTGTTCTTATGCCCTTTGGCGGTAAACATCAGTTAACACCTATTCAGGCTATGGTACAGAAAATTTCAGTTGAGAAAAAGCATACTGATGACTGTTCCTTAATGGCTTGGGGTTATAACCCGTTTGTTACTGAAAAAAGCCCTTATCACGGTGCTTATCTTGCAGTAATTGAATCTGTTTCAAAGCTTATAGCAACAGGTGCTGAATTTAAGGATGTTTATCTAACATTCCAGGAATACTTTGAACGTCCCGGAAAAGACGGTAAGCGTTGGGGTAAGCCTTTATCTGCTCTTCTCGGTGCTTTCAAAGCTCAGAAAGAGTTGCAGATTGGCTCTATCGGCGGTAAGGATTCAATGAGCGGAACATTTGAAAATCTTGATGTTCCCCCTACCCTAGTTTCCTTTGCTGTTACTACCAATAAAACCCAGAATATAGTTTCCCCTGAATTTAAAAACGCTAATAACAAGGTTGTTATCATAAAGCCTGAGTTTGATGATAACAATTTACCCAAAACCGATTCACTTCTCAAGGTGTTTGCTCGTGTAACCGAACTTATGCGTAAAGGTACAGCCGTTGCTTGCTATACCCCGGGTCTTGGCGGTATTGCAGAGGCAGTTATGAAAATGTGCTTTGGTAACGGATTTGGCTTTAAATTTAATGACAATTTATCTCTCGAAGAAATTTTCGGTTATAACTATGCTTCCTTTATTTTAGAGGTAACCGAGGATATTGGCGAAACAGTTATCGGTACTGTTACAGATGATAACAAAATCACCTATGGTGCTGAAGAAATCGACCTTGATAAGCTTCTCGGAATTTACGAGGATAAACTCGAAAGCGTTTATAAATGCAACATCAAGGATTCAAATTCTAAGATGGAGAACTTCTCTTTTGAGGCCAAAGAACGCATAGCTCCTGCAATTAAGGTTGCTAAACCTAAGGTTTTGATTCCTGTATTCCCAGGAACTAACTGCGAATTTGATTCCGCAAAAGCTATGAGCGATGCGGGTGCAGACCCTGAAATTTTCGTTATCAACAATCTTTCTTCTTCGGGAATTTCCCGTTCCGTTGAAACCTTTGCCGAGAAGTTAAAATCTGCCCAGATGATTTTTGTTCCAGGTGGTTTCTCGGGCGGTGATGAGCCTGATGGAAGCGGAAAATTTATAACCGCATTCTTCCGCAACGGCGCTATTAAAGAACAGGTAACCGATTTACTTGATAATAGAGACGGTCTTATCTGCGGTATCTGCAACGGCTTCCAGGCACTTATTAAGTTAGGTCTTGTTCCCTTCGGTAAGATTATTGATACTGATGAAAACTGCCCGACCTTAACCTTTAACACCATTGGACGCCATCAGTCAAGAATCGTTAGAACCAAAATTGCCTCTAATAAGTCTCCTTGGCTGAGCAATACTAATGTTGGCGATGTTTATTCTGTTCCGATTTCTCACGGTGAGGGTAGATTCTTGGCAAGCGAAGAGCTTATTCGTGAACTTGCAAAGAACGGACAGATTGCAACTCAGTATGTTGACCTTAATGACAATGCAACAAGCGATGTTCATTTCAACCCCAACGATTCTATGTTTGCAATTGAGGGTATCACCTCTCCTGATGGCCGTGTATTCGGCAAGATGGGACATTCTGAGCGAAAAGGAAACGGTCTTTATAAGAATGTTCCAGGCGATTATGATATTAAAATGTTTGAATCAGCTGTTAAATACTTTAAATAAGGAAGGAATTTAAAATGGCTTATTTAACCGATATTGAAATTGCTCAACAATGCGAAATGAAACCTATTACCGATATTGCAAAAAAAGCAGGTATTGATGATAAATACCTCGAGCAGTACGGTAAATACAAGGCTAAAATCGATTTATCGCTTTTAAAAGAAAGTGATAAAAAGGATGGCAAGTTAATACTTGTAACTGCAATTACACCCACCCCTGCGGGTGAAGGCAAAACAACCACCACTATCGGCCTTGCAGATGGTATGAGCCGAATCGGAGAGAATGTTTGCGTTGCTCTTCGTGAGCCTTCATTAGGTCCCGTTTTTGGAGTTAAAGGCGGTGCTGCGGGCGGAGGTTACGCTCAGGTTGTTCCAATGGAAGATATCAACCTTCATTTTACAGGAGATTTTCACGCTATTGGAGCTGCTAATAACCTTCTTGCAGCTATGCTTGATAACCATATCCATCAGGGCAATGAGCTAGGCATTGATGTTCGCAAGATTAGTTGGAAACGCTGTGTTGATATGAATGACCGCCAGCTTAGATATGTTACAGATGGTTTAGGCGGCAGAGTTAACGGTGTTCCGAGGGAAGACGGTTTTGATATAACCGTTGCAAGTGAAATAATGGCAGTTCTCTGCCTTTCAGGCTCTGTTGCTGACCTTAAAGAGCGTCTTTCAAGAATTATTGTTGGTTATACCTATAACGATGAGCCTGTAACTGCCGGTCAATTAAACGCTGCAGGAGCAATGGCAGCACTTTTAAAAGATGCAATAAAGCCAAACCTTGTTCAGACCCTTGAGGGCACTCCCGCCCTTGTTCACGGCGGTCCCTTTGCGAATATAGCTCACGGTTGCAACTCTGTTACCGCAACCAAGATGGCTATGAAACTTGCCGACTATGCTATTACTGAAGCAGGCTTCGGCGCTGATTTGGGAGCAGAAAAGTTCCTAGATATAAAATGCCGTATGGCAGGTGTTACTCCCTCTGCGGTTGTTGTTGTTGCAACAGTTCGTGCTCTTAAGATGCACGGAGGTCTTGATAAAAAATCACTTGGTGAAGAAAACTTAACTGCCCTTGAAAAAGGGATACCTAACCTTCTCCGCCATGTTTCAAATATCAAGAATGTTTATAAGCTTCCTTGTGTCGTTGCTGTTAACCGCTTCCCCACCGATACAGATAATGAGATTGAATTCATTATTGATAAATGCAAAAACTTAGGCGTTAATGTTGTTCTTTCAAATGTATGGGCTGAGGGCGGAAAAGGTGGCGAAGAGCTTGCAAAAGAGGTTGTTCGCCTTTGCAACGAAGAAAAGGGCGATTTCACATTCTCCTATGAAGATGACCTTTCTATCGAAGAAAAAATTGAAGCCGTTGTTAAAAAGGTTTACGGCGGAGACGGTATTATAATCACTCCCGCTGCTCAGAAGCAAATCGATAAGCTCACAGATTTAGGATTTACAAAATGCCCGATTTGTGTTGCTAAAACTCAGTATAGTTTCTCAGATGACCCAACAAAGCTTGGTGCTCCTGACGGCTTTAAGGTTACTGTTAGAAATGTTAAGATTTCTGCAGGTGCAGGCTTCATAGTTGTTCTCACAGGCGACATTATGACCATGCCTGGACTTCCTAAACGCCCAGCTGCTGAGAGAATTGATATTGATGAAAACGGTAAAATAACAGGTTTATTCTAAAAAGAAAAAGGATGTCGAAAAACATCCTTTTTCTTTGCAAATTTTAAGAGCCTATCTAAAGATAGGCTCTTTTAAATTTAAGCGTTAGCTTTGTTTAACTTTGTTACCAATGCAGATTTCTTTCTTGCGGCATTGTTCTTATGAAGAATACCCTTGGAAGCTGCCTGGTCAATCTTCTTAACAGCTGCAGTTACAGCTACTGCCATATCCTCAGATTTAGCATCGATAGCAGCATCAGCCTTTTTAACAGCAGTTCTTAAAGCAGAACGATAAGCTTTATTATGTTCATAATTAGCTTTGCTTACGAGCACGCGCTTTTTAGCAGATTTAATATTCGGCATCATGACACCTCCCAACACTTAGTGCCTCAAAATACGGCACATAAAACTCATGCCAAATTATAATATCACAAAACACTTAAAATTGCAACACTTTTTTAAAATTTTGATAAAATATTTTTTAAATCAATATTTAGGCAAATATGTAGGAACAATGCGCTTAACAAGTTCTCTTACATTGATGGTTTCGTCATACATAACAGCTTTCATTTCATCAAGGGTTACGAAAAATTCTTCTTCATTGAACTCTAAGGGTTTTCCAATATGAATAAGTGAATTTTCGGTTGCAGTTAATCCCTCTTCAGACATTAAAAGTTCTTCATATAATTTTTCACCGGGTCTTAGTCCTGTAAACTCAATCTCAATATCCTTATACGGTGTAAATCCCGAAAGCTTAATAAGATTTTCAGCAAGTGTTAGAATTTTAACGGGCTTGCCCATATCAAGAACAAAGATTTCTCCGCCCTCAGCATTAGCTCCTGCTTGCAAAACAAGAGAAACGGCTTCAGGTATGGTCATAAAATATCTGATAATATTTGGGTCGGTAACCGTAACAGGACCACCGTGTGCTATTTGCTTTTTAAATAATGGGATAACACTTCCGTTACTGCCAAGAACATTACCAAAACGAACAGCAACATAATCGGTTTCAGAGCGCTTGTTATAGGTCTGGATAATCATTTCGCAAATACGTTTGGTAGCGCCCATAATATTTGTTGGGTTAACTGCCTTATCAGTTGATATAAGAACGAACTTCTCAACACCGTATTTATCGGCGCACTGAACTGTTTTTAAAGTTCCGATAACATTGTTTTTAATTGATTCGTTAGGACTGTCCTCCATCAAAGGCACATGCTTATGAGCTGCGGCATGAAAGACAATATCAGGCTTATAATCATTAAATAACTGGTCAAGTCTCTTTGAATCTCTAACCGAGCCAATTAAGGTTACAAGATTAAGATTTGGAAAATAATGCTTTAATTCGTTCTGAATTTCATAAGCATTATTTTCGTAAATATCAAAGATTATAAGCTGTTTCGGATTATGCATTGAAATCTGACGGCAAAGCTCAGAACCAATAGTTCCGCCGCCGCCTGTAATTAAAACAACCTTATCCTCAAGATAGCTCATTGTAAAGTCTGCATCAAGGTTGATTGGGTCTCTTCCTAAAAGGTCCTCAATCTCAACCTTTCTAATTTGAGAAGAAAGCTCGGTTGGGTTATACATTTTACAGATAGAAGGAACCAATTTTAATTTGCAATTTGTTTGCTGACAGATATTAAGAATTTCTGATTTTTCGGAAGGCTTACAGTTAGGAATAGCAAAAATTATAACAGAAATATCATAACGCTCGGCGTATTCTAAAATTTTATTTCTTCCGCCAACAATCTTAATACCCGAAATATACTGACCTTGCTTATAAGGGTCATCATCTATAACACATTTAATTTTGCATCTTGAATATTCCCTTTTATGCAACATTTCGTTGATAATAATCTCGCCAGCTGAGCCTGCACCAATGAGCATTATATTACCCGAAATTATCAAATCATCATCTATTTCCGGCTTTTTAGAATGAGCTTTTTTAATATTAACTGCAAACTCCTTAAATAGCATTCTCTGAACTATAACAAGAGAAGCAACAAAGAAGAATGAGAAAATAAAGTTTGATAATTCAAGACTTCTGCCGAAAACAGCCATTTGAGTTACAAATAAAACTCCAAGAGAAACCAAGGAAGCTACAATAATTCTTAAAAGTTCTCCGAATTTAGAATAACGCCAAAGGATATTATAAATTTTGAAAAGATAAAAAACTATTACCAAAATTGAAGGCCAAACAATATAAGAGAAATTAGTTAAACTAAACCCTTGGGTATATACGGGTTCTCTTATTACTATAAGGGAAAGCGCTAAGGAAATAATTGCTGATAGGAAATCTAATCCTAAGAAAAAAAGCAATGTTAAATAGCGGTTTTTCATTCAATAATCCTCAACTTTATAAAAGATTTATGCCTTGTGCTTTGCATTTATTAATTTCCTTTTCAGGCCAAATAGATACCTGAACTTCGCCTACATGGGCTTTATGTAATAAAAGCATACAAAGTCTTGACTGACCAATTCCGCCGCCTATGGTAAGCGGTAAAGCACCGGAGAGTAACAGCTTATGAAATTCGTATTCGAGTCTTTCTTCCTTATTTTCAGCTTTAAGCTGTTTCAAAAGACTTTCCCTATCAACTCTGATGCCCATAGAAGAAATTTCAAAGGCGCAATCTATAACGCGGTTATAGATAATAATATCACCGTTCAGCTCCCAGTCATCATAATCAGGAGCTCTTCCATCGTGCTTTTCGCCGCATTTTAGTCTTCCGCCGATTTTCATTATGAAAACAGCACCAAACTTTTTAGCCGCTTCATATTCCCTTTGCTTCGGTGTTAAATTTGGATATTCTTCCTCTAACTCATAGGTTGAAACAAATGAAATTTGTTTTGGCAAATAGCATTCAATAACAGGATATTTTTCGCTAACTGCCTTTGCTGTTCTAAGAAGCGCGCCATAGATACTGCGAACAGTAGCTTTGAGATAATCCTCCGTTCTATCCTCTGCAGAGATAATCTTTTCCCAATCCCATTGGTCAACATAGATAGAATGAATATTATCGCATACTTCATCTCTTCTAATGGCGTTCATATCAGTATAAAGTCCCGTATGAAGAGAAAATCCATATTTAAGCAGTGCCATTCTCTTCCATTTTGCAAGGCTATGAACAACCTCTGCTATCTCCCCTGTTTCAAGTATATCAAAAGATACAGGACGCTCAACTCCGTTTAAATCATCGTTAAGACCGCTCTTTTGTTTAACAAACAGGGGTGCAGAAACGCGGGATAAATCAAGACTATCGCAAAGCTCGGTTGCGAATTTATCCTTAACTAATGCAATTGCGCTTTGAGTATCAAACTCATTAAGTAAGGAAACATACTTACTCATTTTATCACTCCAAAATCAATAGATACTGCCAACAGTTCTCGGATAAAGTATAACATCTCTGATGTTCTGAACACCTGTTACATACATAATCATTCTCTCTAGACCAAGACCAAAGCCGCTATGCGGAACAGAGCCGAAACGGCGAAGAGCAATATAATGCTCATAATCCTCTATACTCATACCGCGAACCTTCATTGCCTCAAGCAGTTTATCAAGGTCTGCCTCTCTTTCGCTGCAGCCTATAATCTCGCCAACACCGGGAACTAAAAGGTCGGTAGCGGCAACGGTTTTGCCATCGGGATTTTGTTTCATATAGAAAGATTTGATTTCCTTAGGATAGTCGGTCAAGAAGACAGGTTTCTTGCAAACCTCTTCAGAAATATATCTCTCGTGCTCTGTCATAAGGTCTGAGCCCCATTCGACAGGATACTGGAACTCTTTATCCGCCTTAAGTAAATGCTCAATAGCCTCAGTATATGTCATAACAGCAAAATCGTTATTAACAACGCTTTCGAGCTTCTCAATAAGACCTTTTTCAAAATGTTGATTAAAGAACTTAAGCTCATCAGGGCATTTTTCTAAAACGGCATTGATTATATGCTTAATTAAATCTTCTGCGATTTCGATGATATCGTCAAGCTCTGCAAAAGCAACCTCGGGCTCAACATGCCAGAACTCAGCAACATGACGGGGTGTATTACTCTTTTCGGCTCTGAAAGAAGGACCGAAGGTATAAATCTTACCCATTGCCATTGCGGCAACTTCACCCTCAAGCTGACCTGAAACGCTGAGAGCTGCACGCTTGCCGAAGAAATCATCAGCATTATAGTCTTCTTCAGATTTATAATCATTACTGTAACCAATCGTGGTTACTTTAAACATCTCTCCTGCACCCTCACAGTCAGATGCGGTGATAAGTGGGGTATGAATATAAACATATCTTTTTGCCTGAAAGAACTCGTGGATGGCGGCAGAAACGACAGAGCGAACTCTGAAAACCGCATTAAAGGTATTTGTTCTAACCCTCAAGTGCGGAATTGTTCTTAAATATTCAAGAGTATGACGTTTTTTCTGAAGGGGATATTCAGGCGGACATTCACCTAAAACTTCAATCTCTTCTGCATTTATCTCAACAGAATCAGCAGCAACTGCGGAATTGACAACCTCTCCTACAACCTTAAGAGATGTTCCAAGCTTCATAAAATCAGCTGTATCGTTCATATTAGCCTTATCAATAACAATTTGAAGATGCTTAAGCGAGGTTCCGTCATTAAGCTCAATAAAAGCCATATTCTTAGAATCTCTTGAAGTTCTAACCCATCCGCAAACGGTAGCTTTAGTACCAATAAACTCTTTTTTCTCAAAAATATCAAAAATATCAATATGTTTCATTTCTTTTTACCTTTCGAAAAAAATATAAGCGCCTATTATCCTAATAACCATCAGGACGAATAGACGCATTCGCGGTGCCACCTAATTTACTGTTTTTTAAAGAAACAGTCTCTCAAAAGATTTAACGCATACCTTACGGCGCACCTAATAACCAGAAGGTTTTCAGATTGCAGCTCAAAAGTGTTATTCATATTGCCGTACTTACCGCGCTCACACCTTACCGCGACTCTCTAAAAAGACTAAACAATACTACTTCTCTTCGTCATAGCAATTAACAAATTTATTATATCATTATGACAACAAATTGTCAACACATCAAATGACTGAAGACTCAATAATTTCTCTGATTTCATCAACACCCTCAGAATTTAAGGCAGAAAAAGGAATTATTTTACATTCTTTACCATATAATCCTAGTTCTGCTCTGATATTATTAAGTCTCTCTTCCCTATCAGATTTATTTAGTTTATCCGATTTTGTTAAAATAACCGAAAAAGGATAATTCATTTCTTTCAAAAACATAAGCATAGATATATCAAACTCGGTTGGCTTATGCCTCATATCAATAAGTTGGAAAACCATTTTAATATTACGGTTGGAATTAAAATAACCCTCCATCAATTCACTCCATCTTTCCTTTTCAGAAAAGGAAACCTTAGCATAGCCATAACCCGGAAGGTCAACAAGTCTCGCTTTATCAAGTTTATAAAAATTTATGGTAACAGTTTTTCCGGGTTTTGAAGAAACCCTTGCAATAGACTTTCTACCTAAAACCTTATTGATTAAAGAAGATTTTCCAACATTAGACCTGCCCGAAAAACAAATTTCGGGCAAATCTGATGCACCTAACTGAGAAAAAGAGCCGAAAGAACGCTCAAACTCTACAATATTAAAGTTCATAATTCCTCCATTATTGACTAACTCTGGCACTATGCTCAGCAGTTACTAAATTATCCTTTATTACCCAATTCTCTGCATTGATTTCTTCGGAAATTAATGCACGGGATATTATTTCATCAACGAAAGATACAGGGATAAATTCAACATTTTCCTTTACCTTATCATCAACATCATCGAGGTCGGGAATATTTTCTTTAGGAATGAAAACTGCTTTAACCCCGCCGGCATAGGCAGCCATTGCTTTTTCCTTTAAACCGCCGATAGCTAAAACTCTGCCCCTTATAGTGATTTCTCCTGTCATTGCGATATCTCTTTTAACAGGTTTTCCTGTAAGTGCAGAAATGAGTCCGGTTGTGATAGTAACACCGGCAGATGGTCCATCCTTAGGAACAGCTGCCTCAGTTGCGTGGATATGAATATCATAATCCTTATAGAAATCGGGGTTTATGCCGTATTTCTCGGCATTTGCCCTAACAAAACTTACGGCAACAGTTGCCGATTCCTTCATCACATTACCAAGAGAACCCGTAGCCTCAACCTTACCAGTTCCCTTCATATAGGTAAATTCTAGCTGCATAATTGTTCCGCCAACCTGAGTCCAGGCAAGGCCGTTAATAATTCCAACCTCATCATTAGGTAAAATAACCTCAGGTAAATAGCGGTGTTTTCCGAGCATTTTGAGAGTATCCTCAGCCTTTAATATTATTTTATCCTTTTCTCCAGAAGCTATGATTTTAGCAGATTTACGGCATAAAGCCGCAATTTTTTGCTCTAATTTTCTAACGCCTGCTTCTCTTGTATAAAAATCTATTAGAGAATAGAAAACAGCATCATTAAATCTTAACTGCTTTTTATTGAGTCCGTGTTTTTCTATCTGACGGGGTGCTAAATAACCCTTTGCGATTTGGAACTTTTCTTCCCTTGTATAACCCGAAAGTTCGATAATCTCCATTCTGTCCCTTAAAGGTGCAGGAATAGTATCAAGATTATTAGCTGTTGCAATAAAAACAGTTTTGCTTAAATCGAAAGGCATTTCAATATAGTTATCAACGAAGGTTGAGTTTTGCTCAGGGTCCAAAACCTCAAGCAATGCAGAGGAAGGGTCGCCCTTATAATCATTACCGAGTTTATCAATCTCATCAAGAAGTATTAAAGGATTTGAACTACCGGTCTGCTTTAAGGCTTTAATAATTCTACCTGGCATAGAGCCAACATAGGTTTTTCTGTGTCCCCTGATTTCTGCCTCATCGTGAATACCGCCAAGTGAAATTCTTGCAAATTTTCGGTTCATACATTCAGCAATAGTTTTGCCGATTGAGGTTTTACCAACACCCGGAGGTCCAACAAGACAAATAATCTGACCTTTAATATCGGGTGCTAAACTATAAACCGATAATAACTCAAGAATTCTTTCCTTAACCTTATCCATACCATAGATATCGCGATTAAGGATTTTTTCCGCCTTTTTAATATCGGTATTTATCTTTGTAACAGTTTCCCAAGGAAGCTCCAAACAGGTATCAAGGTAATTTCTTTCAACAGTGCTCTCATGTGAGCCCTGAGGCATTTTCGAAAGCTTATTGATATGAGATATAAGTTTGTCCTTAACCTTTTCAGGAGCCTTTAAATCATTTACCTTTGCACGATAATTTTCTATCTCATCAGCTTCATCGCCATAAAGCTCAGAGCTTAAAACCTTTATCTGTTCTCTCAGATAATATTCACGCTGATTATCATCAATAGCCGCCTTGGTTCTCTCGTTAATTTTGCGGTCAATTTCACCGATTTCGCGCTCTTTATCAAGAAGTTCTAATAAAATCTTTGCTCTCTTAACAGGCGAACGTTGTTCTAAAATAAACTGCTTATCATCGAAAGGAGCAGGAATGTTATAGGTGATAAAATCACACAATTTGCCAAGGCCTATAATATCATCTAAAGATTTAACAATATCAGGCGCAATACCAGGCAAAACCGCTATGTATTTACGAAATTGAGCCTTAATTCTGCGAATAAGGCTTTCAATATAAACCTGACGGTTGGAAACAACCCTATCGGGACAATCAATTGTATCAACAACAAAACAATCGTTCTCAACTCTAAAATTGGTATATTCCGCTCTTGAAATACCCTGAACTAAAACCTTAACAAGATTATCAGAAACTTTTAAGACCTGTTTAACCTGTACAAGACAGCCCATACTATACAAATCTTTCGCAGTTGGTTCTTCAACATAAAAGTCTTTTTGGGTTACTACTAACATAATACGGCTTTGTTTCATAGCCATATTTAAAGCATTTATAGATTTTGTTCTTGCAACATCAAAAGAGGCGGTTGTTCGTGGGAAAACAACCATTCCTCTTAAGGCTAAAAGCGGAACATGAATTGAATTCATTGGGAAATCTTCCAAAACTATTCTCCTATCCAATCGGAAGTTTTATATAATGCTGTGGCGCAAAGAGCGTTATTTTCGAAAACAAACATAACTGTATTTTCCTTAAAATTGCATTCAATAATACTGCCCTCAGGCGAGCCGAAAAGGAAGAAAACCTTATCCTTTGATATTTCTTCGGTTTTATAATTGAAATCTTTTAATGCATCTTCAATTTCAACGGTTAAAGTTCCGATCGGGAAACCGAAAGCAGTATCAAAATTAACTATATAGGAAACTCCCTTATCCTCTTTATCTTTTAAATAAAAATATTTATACTGACCGTTATCTATCTGAACTCGGTTATCTTTTTCGGAAACATTATAAACCATTTCCTCAATATTAGAAGACTCAAATTCTTTTGATAACTCATCATTTATTTTGTTTACACTCTCTGATAACGAATATTCGCACTCGGGCATTTGGCCGAGATTAGCATAATATTCAATGTCAATATTATTTTTCTCCTTTTTCTCACCGCTATCAGAACAAGCAGTCAGTGAGAAAATAAAAACTAATGACAGAATTAAACATAAAATTTTTTTCATTATTTTACTCCTTAATTCTTAGTTTGTTTAAAAGCGAATGTCTTAAATTCCAAAGTTCTTCTGATAAATCAACATAATAAGTGTGGGGATTTTCAAATCTTGTAACCTCATCCCAAAGAGAATCAACCTGCTCTTTGCAATATTCAGCAATTTCCTTAACCTTTGGAACTTCATAAATAAGCTTGCCTTTTTCATAAATCTTAACCTGAAGCTTTTTAGCTACAAAGTTATCAACAACTTTTCTTTTCCAGGTATGATTTGGGTCGAAAATTTCATAAGGTTCATCGCTTGAAATCTTTTCATTACCCGTTGTTATAACATCAGCAATAGCTTTTCCTGTTTCCCTGTCATATAATCGCCAAGGAATTTTAACACCAGGAATGGTTATTTTAGCGGCATTTTCACTTATCTTAATCTTAGGAATTATCTCGCCGTTTTTCTCAACAGCCGAAAGCTTATAAACACCGCCGAAAACAGCCTCGCTAGAAGCGGTAATTAGTCTTTCGCCAACGCCATAAGTATCTACTTTGGCACCTTGGAAAATCATATCACGGATAAGATATTCATCCAAAGAGTTGGAAATGCAAATCTTACAGTCGCTATAACCTGCATCATCAAGCATTTTACGGGCTTTTTTAGTGATATAGGTTATGTCTCCGCTATCAATTCTAATGCCTAAAGGACGCTTCCCAAGGGGTTTTAAAACCTCATCGAAAACCTTGATTGCGTTAGGAATACCCGATTTTAAAACATTATAGGTATCAACCAACAACATACAGCTATCGGGATATTTCTCAGCATAGGTTTTAAATGCAGTATATTCATCATCAAATAACTGCACCCAACTATGTGCCATTGTACCCGAAACCTTAACGCTGAAATCCTTGCCGGAGAGCAAGCAGGATGTTCCTGCGCATCCGCCGATAATAGCAGCTCTTGCACCATAATAAGCAGCGCCGTTACCATGCGCTCTTCTGGCACCAAATTCCATAACAGGTCTTCCCTGCGCCGCGCGGACAATTCTGTTTGCCTTTGTAGCAATAAGGGACTGATGGTTGATGGTAACCAAAAGCATAGTTTCAAGCATTAAAGCCTGCATAACAGGACCGCGAACTGTAATAATAGGTTCATGAGGGAAAATAACCGTTCCCTCGGGAATTGCCCATACATCGCAACAAAACTTAAAATTTTTGAGATAATCTATAAATTCATCGCAGAAGAGGTTTAGACTTCTGAGATATTCTATATCGTCTGCTTCAAATTTAAGATTTTCCATATATTCAATAAGCTGCTCAAGACCTGCCATAATAGCATATCCGCCCTTATCGGGAACCCTGCGGAAGAACATATCAAAATAAGAAACGGTATCTCTCATATCGCTATTAAATATGCCGTTTGCCATTGTAAGCTCATAGAGGTCCATAATCATTGTTAAGTTTAATTTGCTGTTTTTCATTTTAATCACCTTATTACATCTTTTCGGGAGCGTCAATCTTCATAAGATTTAAAACGTTCTTTATAACTATTCCTGTTGCCTTACATAAAGCCAATCTTGCCATCATAAGAGGCTCGTCCTCACCCTTAACTCTGCAAGCAGAATAGAATTTATGGAATTTGGTTGCAACCTCTTCAACATAATGGGTTATCTTTGCGGGATCGTAAGCCTTAGCAGAAACAACAATCTCATCTGTTAATGCTGAAAGGTGGATAATAAGCTCTCTTTCCTCTTTTGATGAAAGAGCCGAAAGCTCCTCTCTTGTTGTATCACGAAGAACAATACCTTCGGCCTCAAGATTTCTAATAATACTGCAAATTCTCGCATAAGCATACTGAACATAATAAACAGGGTTTGAGTTAGATTCGTTAACAGCTAAATCTAAGTCAAAATCAAAGTGGCTGTTAGGTTCTCTTAGATTAAAGAAGAATCTTGCGGCGTCTATCGGAACCTCATCAAGCAAGGTAACAAGGGTTATTGCCTTTCCCGAACGCTTAGAAGCCTTGATAACCTCGCCATCTCTAACAAGACGAACCATTTGCATCAAAACAACATCAAGTCTGTCAGCATTAACGCCAAGAGCAGTTAATGCGGCTTTAAGACGCGGAACATAGCCGTGATGGTCAGCACCTAAAATATCAATTGCCTTATCAAATCCGCGGGTAACCAATTTATTATAGTGATAAGCAATATCAGGAACAACATAGGTTGGAACACCATTAGCTCTAACCAAAACAAAATCTTTATCGCATCCAAAATCTGTTGCCTTAAACCAAAGAGCGCCTTCAAGCTCATAGGTGTAACCGCTTTCCTTCAAAAGCTCAATAATTCTTTTGGTTTCGCCGTTATTATGAAGAGTGCTTTCCTTGAACCAAGTATCATATTTAATGCGGTATTTTAATAAGTCCTTTTCAAGACCATCTATATTTTTTGGAAGAGCAAACTCTACTAAGGCTTTTCGTCTTTCTTCTTCGCTCTTTTCCACAAAGCTATCGCCGTAAATCTCAGCAAATGCCTTTGCGTGAGCAATAATATCCTCGCCATGATAAGAATCTTCGGGCATTTCTATTCCATCTTTAAAAAGACCTAAATATCTTAAATCAAGCGAAAGACCAAACTTATTTATCTGGTTTCCTGCATCGTTTATATAAAATTCACGCTCGGTATAATAACCTGCAGCAGAAAGAACTGAAGCTAAACAGTCTCCCAAAGCACCGCCTCTGGCATTACCTATATGCATAGGTCCTGTTGGGTTAGCTGAAACGAATTCAACAAGGATTTTCTCGCCCTTTCCAAACTCACTTTTACCGTAACCTTCGCCTTTTTCTTCAATATCAGCAACAATATCGGCATAATAACTGTCATCAAGGAAAAAATTGATGAAACCGGGCCCTGCAATTTCGAAAGATTTAATATAGCTGCCCTCAAAATCAAAATTTTCCGATAAAATTTCAGCTATCTGGCGGGGTGCCTTTCTAAAAAGCTTGGACCAAACCATAGCAGCATTAACAGCATAATCACCATGGTCTCTGGAAGCAGGTACTTCAACATTAAAGTTTGTAAGCTCCGCACTGTCAAGCATACCTTTTTCCATAGCCGATGTTGCAGCATTTACAACAACACACTTTATTTCTTCCTTTGCTTTAGTTACTAAAATTGACATTGTTCTTAACCTCTTTGATAGTAATATTTACACTGTTTCGGCTAATTAGCCTCAAATCAGAATCAATCGTATATTTTAAATCAATATTTCCACCTTTTTCATCGAGTTTAAAATCTATTTGCTCTCCGAAAATGCCTATGGTTAGTTCGCCTATTGGTGTTGAATAAAAAGCAGAGTTTCTAACTCCCTTTTCGATAAGCATTCGGCTGTTAATAGTCCCTGAACGCTTAAGTAGGACCTTATTTTCCCCTTTAATATAAATTTGGGTTTTAACATCCTCGCCCTTATCGAGCATACCGCTTTCATCATAGGATATAAAAAAATTTCCATCCTTAATGCCGAATTTAGCGTCTGTTATAAATTCAACCGTATCGGTTTGGTCATCAATTCCTTGAATACCCTTGATGCTAATTATTACATCCTTAATCATAAACTGTTTAAATCCACCTGTTCAACCTTTTGTTCATCAATTTCGTTACCCAGAAGAATTGATGCTGTATTTCTGAAACTATCAGGCTTATCGCTAACATAAAAAGAACATTCGCCATGATTTTCATCGCTTAACATATCGTTTTCTATAAGATATTTTGCAACATTTGATGCTACAGAAGTTCCCATATTTATAAGCTTAACCTTATTATCCAGAACCTTATCAATTGCTTTTGAAAGTATCGGATAATGGGTGCATCCTAATATCAAGGTATCAACATCAGCATCGATAATCGGTTTTAAATATCTTTCAACCGTTCCTAAAACAACTGCATCCTCTTCAGAAAACCATCCTTCTTCAACTAAGGGCACAAACATCGAGCAACTGCAAGCAGTAACCTCAGCCTCAGGTAAAAGTTCGAAGATTAGTTTTTTATGCATTCCGCTTTTAATAGTTGCGGCCGTACCTATAACGCCAATCCTTTTATTTTTAGTTTCATTTACCGCCGAAACAGCCGAATGAGAAACAACCTCGAAATAAGGAACTGGTAAATTAGCGCCGATATCGGAAGCTACAGAAGAAACTGTTCCGCAAGCAGCAATAATCAGCTTAACATCCTTTTTTAAAAGAAACTTCTCATCCTCGAGTGCATACTTCCTGATAGCTTCTCTGCTTTTAGTACCATAAGGAACACGGCCTGTATCACCAAAATAAACGATATCTTCATTTGGTAAAACTGAGCGAAGCTCTTTAACAACCGTTAAACCGCCAAGGCCGGAATCAAAAACACCGATAGCCCTATTATCCGCCATACCAACAACTCCTTAAAATACTTATTCAATTTATAATATCATATTTAATAAATATTATCAATAAGAAAATAAAAAAACCGCCTTAAAAAAGGCGGTTAAAATATTATTTTGCAAGAGGATGGAACTTAGCATAGTTCGCAGTATATTTACTCTTCATCAGTTGAGCATAAATCTGGGTTGAAGAAATATCTGAATGGCCAAGCATTTCCTTAATGTCGGTAAGCTTAGCACCATTTTCAAGCAAATGTGCCGCAAAGGAATGGCGAAGCGTATGAGGAGTTATATCCTTATTTATTCCTGCCATTTCAGCATAATGCTTAATAATTTTCCAGAAGCCCTGACGGGACATATGCTGACCTGTCATATTAGTAAACAGCCTGTCCTCCCCGTCATCAAGAACAATAGCAGGGCGAACATTAACAAGATAATCGGCAACCGATTTGATAGCGGCAGGATATAAAGGAATGATTCTTTCCTTCTTTTCGCTCTTGAGATGAATAATTCCAATTCCAAGGTTAATATCGCTAACCTTCAAATCGATAAGCTCTGAAACCTTAATTCCTGTTGCGTATAAAAGCTCAAGCATAGCCTTATCGCGAACACTCTTATAATCAGCACTATTTGGCTGAGCAAGCAACAAAACTATCTCACTAGCGTCCAAAACACCAGGTAATTTTTTCTGAGTCTTTTTAACCTTAATGCCGTCAACAGGATTATTTTTAGCAATGCCTTTGCTATTTAAGAAACGGTAATAGCACCGAACAGAAGCAATGATTCTGGTTTTTGTCGCCTCGGATTTTCCTAAAACAGAAAGATATTCGAGGTATGATTTAAACTGAGCATTTGAAAATTCGGCTAAATCAAAAATATTATTAGAAGCACAGTATAAACTCAACTGATTTATATCTCGAAGATAAGATTCAACTGTGTTGCTTGAAGATTTTTTCTCATCCAAAAGATAAACTTTAAAAATATCAATATAATCTTTCATACTGCACCTCCTTAAATTTAAATGTTAAAACTTTTTAAAAAATTAACCGATAGAACTGTATCGAATAAAGCCGATAATAAACATATAGCCGAAATACTGAGATATTTCACACAGTAATTTTTAAAATCAAATGATAAGTTTCTGGGAGTTGTTGATGGAATTGTCAGCCTTGCCAGGAGCAAAGAAAATCTTATCGATTCCTTAGAGGCTAAGATTAAGGCTATAACCGAAAGAACCGCTGCTGGTAAAATCATAACCGCATAAAAAGCAATTCCGTTTAAAGAATTGGAAATATATAAATTTGCCGCAATGATTCCAAGCAGTAATCCCTTTGCAGAACAAATAAAAGGAACTAAAATTATTCCAAGCATTGATGAGCCCGATATAAAACAAAGCACCGCAAATAGCATCGAACTGTAAAAAGAATTAAATAAAACCGAGATAAATGAATGCCCCGTTCTGTTATCAATAAAATCAGAAAGATAGCTCTTTGAAAATTCTAAAAAACTTTGTTTTTCTGAGCAAAAATAAATTCCAAAACAAAATCCACCAAGAAAGAACACGGTTAAAATCATTAAAACATTGTTCTTTTTTATGAATTCAAATACCTCGTTGCAGTGCGAAAGATTCAGCACCTTTCCTTTTTTCATATTATCACTCCGTTCTAAGAAATAATATGAAATTAAAGGACAAGATATTCTATATTTTGGAATTCAATATTTAGAGAGATTTTTATATGCAAACACAAAATATTGATTTTTGTCAATTTTATGTAAACCAAAAAAATAGGGCGAAAAAAATCAGCCGCCTTATGGAAAAGCAAGCCAAATTTTAGAAAAGCGCCAAATAAAAACCAACTATAATAGTTATACAACATTTATTCATTTATGTCAACCATAAATTTTAAAATTTAAAATGTTATGTTAACTTATTATGTTAACCACACTATATATATTGTTCCTTTAAAATTTACGACCCAACTTATTGCGAAAATTAGCTCTTTTATTTTTAAAAATAATATGTTATACTAATTAAAAATATTAAAACATTCAGGAGAAATTTTTATGAAGAAAACAGTTATTATAACAGGCTCTTCAAAGGGCATTGGAGCCGCAACTGCAATTTTGTTTGCTCAGAAGGGTTATAATGTTGTTATTAACTTTAACGATTCCTACGAAGCCGCTTCCCTTCTCTGCCATTCCTTAGTTGAAAACGGATATTCTGCTATGATGCACAAGGCAAATGTTGCAAATAAATTAGAGGTTGACCTTATGGTTAAGGAGACCCTTTATAAATTTGGAAGCCTTGACATTCTTGTTAACAATGCTGGTGTTGCTTTCCAAGGTCTTATAACCGATACCGATGAGGCAGATTTTGATAAAATCATTGATGTAAATTTAAAAGGTGTTTTCAACTGCTGCAAATCCGTTGTTCCCTCTATGGTAAACCGTCAGAGCGGAAAGATTATCAATATATCTTCTATGTGGGGTCAGGTCGGAGCTTCTTGCGAAGTTGCATATTCTGCTGCCAAGGCTGGTGTTATAGGTCTTACTAAAGCTCTTGCTAAGGAATTAGGTCCAAGCGGAATAACAGTAAATTGCATAGCTCCCGGACTAATTGAAACAGGTATGAATTCAAACCTCACCATCGAAGAGCTTTCAGATTTTGTTGATGGTATTCCCTTAGGCAGAATGGGCAGTGCAGATGAAATTGCTGCAGCTATTGAATTTTTATCATCCGATAAGGCTGATTACATAACGGGACAAGTGCTAGGTATAAACGGTGGATATGTAATTTAAAAGGAGGCGTTTGAAACGCCTCCTTTTTATATCCTTTTTGCGATATATTTAATTAGTTCACTAAAAGGAATTATTAAAATTGCAAACAGTAAAACCAAACCAAATCTTGAGATATTTAACATTTCAAGTCCGAAGACATATCCTGCAGGTGTGAAAATTAAGAAAAGAATAATAAATATCGCAACTGCAGAGGAAAAATTCAAAAGGTTATTTGAGAATATTTCCTTTTGGAAAACGCTTCCTTCGAACTTATTATTATAACAATGGAAAATTTGCATTAAACCTAATGCCGCAAAAGCCATTGTAGCGGCTGTGTCAGCACCGCCAATAGATTTACCTATCGCAAATACAATAAGGGTTAAAATAGCAATAAAAGCACCCTGAGAAGTTACAGAAAAGACTGCATATTTATCGAAAATCTTATTTGAGAAAATTCTTTTTGATTTCATAACTCCCTTTTCCGCACCTTCCATACAAAGAGATATAGCAGGTGCCGAGTCGGTTAAAAGATTTATCCATAAAAGCTGAACAGCAGCAACGGGCATACTTCCAAAAAATAACATACCAAAAAGAATAGTTATTATTTCAGCAAAGTTAGTACTAAAAAGATAATTTACAAGCTTGCGTACATTACTGAACAAGGCCCTGCTTTGTTTTATAGCATAAACTATTGAGCCAAATCGGTTATTCTGAATGATGATATCAGCATTACCCTTAGCAACATCGGCGCCAAATTTACCGATAGCACATCCAACATCAGCCTGAGCCAAAGCATCGGCATCCTGAACTCCATCACCGGTTACAGTAACATTTTTGCCTTTAGACTGCCAAGCCTTAATAATTCTTGTTTTATCACTAGGAGAAACACGGGCGAAAACAGAATATCTTTCAATGTTTTTAGCCAATTCCTCATCACTCATAAGATTTAGCTCTTCACCTGTAATCGCAAGAGCGCCGTCCTCAAAAATACCTATTCTTCTCGCAATCGTTCTGGCAGTAATAAGGTTATCACCTGTTACCATAACGGTTTTTATGCCAGCTTCCTTACAAGCAGAAAGCTCTTCAATAACTCCCTCTCTCGGCGGATCAGAAAGACCTAAAAGACCAACAAAGGTAAGACCATTTTCAATATCGTCGGGGCTTGGATTCGCAGGAAGCTCAAAAAGAGGTTTCATAGCAATACAAATCACTCTGAGTTCCTCCTCAGCAAACGACTGATTAAGAGTAAGTATTTCCTCAGAATTACAGCCAACACACTTAGGAACAACCGCCTCAACCGCACCCTTAACTATTGCAAAGGGATGTTCGTTAATCATTGTTATAACGGTCATTATTTTACGCTCGGAATCGAAAGGAATTTCACTTATATGCGGATAAAGATTTGCAACATCGGCTTTGCTCATTGTGTTATAAGCAAGGCAAGCCTTTTCGATGGCGTTTTCGGTTGAATCATTCTCAAGAGTTGAACAAGCGGTTGCAATTTTAATAACCAATGCCGCGGATTCATCAATTCCCTCTTTTTCAAGATCAACTATTTTCTTGCCGTCAAAAACAGTTGTTAACTGCATTTTATTATGGGTTAAAACACCGGTTTTATCGCATAAAATAACATTGGTTTTACCAAGCAATTCAGCAGCTTTTGCGTGTTTAATAATGATTTTATCTTGTAAAATTCTATGGGTTCCAAGAGCAATAACAATGGTCGCAATAGCAGGAAGTGCCTCAGGAATTGCGGCAACACCAAGTGCTACTGAATTCATCAGCATCTTAAGTGTCATACTTGCAAATTGCCCAACCTCAAAATTTTGAATTATACCGATAATAAAGGTTAATATACAAACAACAAGAATGATAAGATTTGTGAATTTTCCAATATTATCAAGTTGGTGCTGAAGAGGTAGCTTATCGTCTCCACGTTCCTGCAAAATCGCAGAGGTTCTGCCAATTTCAGTATTAAGACCGGTAGCAACTACAACGGCCTTTGCGGTTCCGTGAACAACGCTACAGCCGGAATGGAGCATATTTGAGCGCTTACTGATAACGGTTATATCTTCAAGAATTTCATCCTCGTTCTTTTCAACGGGAATTTCAACCCCTGTTAACAGGTTTTCATTAACGCGAAATTCATTTGATTCGATAATTCTGGCATCTGCAGGTATATAATCACCTGCCTCTAACAAAATGATATCACCGGGTACCAATAATGAAGCATTGATATATTTAACAATTCCGTCCCTCATAACAGAAACGGTTGAATTAGTAAAATTCTTGATATTTTCAAGGGTTTTATCGCAATTCATAATATGAAAAGCGCTAACAGCGGCATTGATTATAACAATACCGATAATTAAGAGGGGCGAAAAACTATTCACCTCTTCATACATTAAAGAAACTATAAAAGAAAGTAAAGAAATAATGATAAGAGCTATAAGGGTTTTATTCTTAAATTGAGTCAGGAAAACCTTTAAAAAGCTTGTTTTTTCAGAAGAAGAAATAACATTTAGACCGTATTCCTCTATTCTTTGGTCGGCAATTCCGTTTGCGAGTCCCGAAAATTTATCAACCGATAATTCCTCTAAAACCTCATCCTTAGAAGCACTATGCCAAATCATCTCGAAGCCCCCCTTATCTTATTATAATAATCTTTCATTTGCTTAACATCTTCGGCCTGAGTACCTGCAGATTCGCAAATAAAGGTTGGCGTACAACCATATTTGCAAACAATTTCTATAACAGGCTCAAAATCAGGACCGTAAACCTTGTCCTCAAAGGTTAAATGACGTTTTTCTCCACCAGTTGTGTATTCAATTTTCGAAAAATGAGAATGGAAATTCTTAAATCTAAATTCTCCAAGTTCATTTTTGATGGTTAAGAAAATCTTTTCGAAATCCTCTTTGGTTTTTAAAACGCCTAAATCACGTGCATTTAGATGACCAAAATCAATGCAAGGAATAATTCTTTCATCAATCTTGCAAAGCTCCATAACCTCTTGTAAAGTGCCGAGTTGATTAACCTTACCCATAGTTTCTGGGCAAATATGGATATGAGAAAGCCCCTCGGAATCCAGCGCTTTGAGAGATAATTTCATTGTATCAATTGCAAGCGCCAAAGCTTCTTCACGTGAGATTTTTCCGCAAGACCCTGTATGTACAATAATCCTATCTCCGCCCATAGCATTAACAGCTCTGGCAGAAGCTAAAATATAGTTAACCGAGTTCAATCTTTTTTCCTCCTCAAGAGAGGACATTGAGATATAATAAGGCGCATGAAGAGAAAGGGTTATCCCCTTTTCCTTTGCTATAGAACCTAACTCTCTAGCTTTTTCAATGCCGATATTAACGCCTCTTCCGCATTGATATTCAAAACAGTCAAGCCCCATTTTAACTAAGTATTCAGGAACTTGCAAACTTGATTTATATCCCATCTGAGAAAAACTATCTGAATTGCCTGCAGGACCGAATTTTGCTAACATTTTACACCTCGGTATTCTTTATCTTATATATTTTAAAAACCAAACGCTCTATTTTCCTTTTAAACCTAAATCCCCAAGTAGTTTCAAGCTTAATAGGAGTTAATAAAATAGTTTTAAGACCAACAATATTTCCGCCTAAAACATCGGTGAAAATCTGGTCTCCAACTATTGCAATGTTTTTTCTTTTAATGCCAAGTGCCTTTATTGCTCTTATAAAGCCCGAAGGCAATGGCTTAAGTCCTAACGATATATAATTTAAACCAATTTTTTCAGCAAATGGCTTAACCCTTGCTTCTTTAGAGTTAGATAAAACCATAAGATTTATTCCGTTTTCCTGCATATATGCAAGCCATTCAGCTAGCCCATCGGTTAATATTTGACCGTGGTGAGTTGATAAGGTGTTATCAACATCAAGAATTAAAGCAGTTAAATTATATTTTTTTAAAATCTCTAAGGTTATATCAGTAACCCTTTCGAGTTTAATATCAGGTTTAAGTAACATAAATTTCTCCAAAATAAAAAGCGGTTATAAAATAACCGCTTTTAAACTTATTAGCGGAACTTTCTTTTACGAGCAGCTTCCGACTTCTTTTTACGCTTTACAGAGGGCTTTTCATAATGCTCTCTCTTGCGAACCTCTTGAATTACACCGTCTTTAGCAGTCTGTCTCTTAAAACGACGCAAAGCGTTATCAAGTGATTCATTCTCTTTAATTCTAACTTGACTCATTTACATTCCCTCCCTCCGCCAAAATGCAGGGGTTAATATTTTTACTAAAGAAATTATCCTCTAAGAGCGATAATATTTGCAACAATTGCAAGGATGAAGAAAAGTATTGCAACATACTTTGTCCAGCGTGCCAGGAAAGCATCAAAGGTTCTTGCCTTATTCTTAGAAAGGAAAGTATCCGCTCCGCCTGAGATGGCACCGTTGATACCAGCACGACGGCCAGGTTGCAAAAGAACGGCAACAATAATAACAAGCGAAACAATTATTACAAAAATACCAATAATAATTTGAATGGCGTTCACCTTTTTCACCTCCATACAATCAATAATGATATTGATTTGTCGAAACGGCTATCCACGACTTGCCGTTTCGACACCAAATGTTACATTTGGTAGCAAATTTCAATTGAAATTTGCGACAAAATCATTGAAATGGTTATTTTCCAAAACTTTATAAGTTTTGAAAGCCGAGAATCGGCTTGTCGAAGCCGTTTTACTGCTTCGACTATCAATAACCATTATAACTTAAATTATAATAGCACATAACTTTGCAATTTGCAACAATTATTTTTAAAATTAGTTAGGTTTTACAACCAAATTAACCAATTTTTTAGGAACATAGAGTTCTTTTACGATAGTTTTGCCCGAAATCTCGGCGGAAACTGTCTCCTGTTCTTTAGCAAGAGCAATAGCATCAGCGGCAGAAATATCAGCAGGAATATTAACCCTTGCCTTGATTTTGCCGTTAACCTGAATAACTATCTCAACGGTTGAATCAACACATTTTGCTTCATCAAACTCAGGCCACTTAGTACCGTTAAGCATACCCTCAAAGCCTGCTGTTTCCCAAAGCTCCTCGGTTATATGAGGTGCAAATGGGTTAAGAAGAATTATAAAGGTTTTAAACTCATCTCGGGTAATTTTGCTAGTTGACTGAATATTGTTAAGTAAAGACATAAGAGCCGCAATAGCAGTGTTCATCTTAAGGCCTTCAATGTCCTCAGTAACCTTTTTAATTGTTCTGTGCATTTCGGCTTCGATTTCCTTGCGATAACCTTGTTCATCAGTCATAATTCCCGAAAGTGCCCAAACTTTATCGAGGAAACGCTTACTGCCCTTAATGGAAGACATACTCCAAGGAGCTGCTTTTTCAAAGTCGCCGATAAACATTTCGTAAACACGCATTGTGTCGGCACCGTAATTCTCGATAATATCATCGGGGTTAACAACGTTACCACGGGACTTAGACATCTTCTCGCCGTTCTCACCCAAAATCATACCGTGGCTTGTTCTCTTCGCATAAGGTTCACTAGACGGAACAACACCGATATCATATAGGAATTTATGCCAGAAACGGCTGTAAAGAAGATGGAGAGTTGTATGCTCCATACCGCCGTTATACCAATCAATCGGGCTCCAATACTCAAGGGCTTCTTTTGATGCTAATTCTTTATCATTATGCGGGTCGCAATAACGAAGGAAATACCAGGAAGAACCTGCCCACTGAGGCATTGTATCGGTTTCTCTCTTAGCGGGAGCTCCGCAATGAGGACAGGTTGTATTAACCCAGTCGGTCATCTTAGCAAGGGGTGATTCGCCGTTATCGGTCGGCTCATAGGAATCAACATTCGGAAGAACAAGGGGCAATTCGCTCTCATCAAGAGGAACATATCCGCACTTCTCGCAGTAAACCATAGGAATAGGCTCACCCCAATATCTCTGACGTGAGAATACCCAGTCACGAAGCTTATAGTTTGTTTTAACAGAGCCGAGACCCTTGTCAGTCAACCACTGCTGAATAGCCTTTTTAGCTTCCTCAACAGAAAGACCGTTAAGGAAATCAGAGTTAACTAAAATACCCTCGTTGCACTCAGTATAAGCCGCTTTTTGAACGTCTTCTCCGCCAGATACAACCTCAATAATCGGCAAATTGAATTTTTTGGCAAAATCCCAGTCTCTTGTGTCGTGAGCAGGAACTGCCATAATTGCACCTGTGCCATAAGAAATAAGTACATAGTCTGAAATAAAAATCGGAATTTCGGTATTGTTAACGGGGTTGATAGCAGTAACACCCTCAAGTTTAACACCCGTTTTATCCTTAGCAAGCTCGGTTCTCTCAAAGTCAGACTTTTTAGAAGCCATAACCTGATACTCACGAACTTCATCCATATTCTGAATTTTGTCTGCCCATTTTTCAAGCAAGGGATGCTCAGGAGACATTACCATATATGTTGCACCGAATAGAGTATCGGCACGGGTTGTGAAAATATCAAAAGTATCACCGATATTAGTGCTGAATGTAACCTGTGTACCGTAAGACCTGCCTATCCAGTTTCTCTGCTGAGTTTTAACTCTTTCTATAAAGTCAACATCCTCAAGTCCATCAAGGAGCTTCTCAGCATAGTCAGTGATTTTAAGCATCCATTGACTTTTTTCTTTCTGAACAACCTCACTGCCGCAACGCTCACAAACGCCGTTAACAACCTCTTCGTTTGCAAGAACACACTTACAAGAGGTGCACCAGTTAACAGCCATTTTGCTCTTATAAGCCAAGCCTTTTTTGAACAACTGAAGGAAAATCCACTGAGTCCACTTATAATAAGATGGGTCGGTTGTGTTAACCTCTCTGCCCCAGTCAAAGGAGAAACCAAGGCTCTTTAACTGACGTTTGAAGTTGGCAATATTATTTTCAGTAACAATAGACGGGTGAATATGGTTCTTTATTGCAAAGTTCTCGGTTGGAAGACCAAAAGCGTCCCAACCCATAGGATAGAGAACATTAAAGCCCTGAAGTCTCTTCTTACGGCAAACAATGTCTATCGCAGTGTAAGAACGGGGGTGTCCAACATGAAGACCCTGACCTGAGGGATAAGGGAACTCAACCAGTCCATAGAACTTTGGAAGTGAATAATCATTTTTAGCGGCAAAGGTTTCGTTATCGTCCCAAATTTTCTGCCATTTCTTTTCTATCTCTTTATAATCATAAAATTGCATTTTTAATCCCCCTCGGAAATTTCAAGAATATCATCCATATTAACTGATTCGCCATCGCTCCACATTTTATCGAGTGAATAAAATTCCCTCTCGTTTCTCCCAAAAACGTGAACAATAACAGAGCCATAATCCAGAACTATCCATCCTGTACTTCTGCCCTCAATATGATGAGGTGTAATTCCAACCTCTTCAAGCTTTTCTTCAACCTCATCGCAAAGAGCACGAACCTGAGTTGAAGAGTTAGCGGTACAAAAAAGGAAATAGTCCGCAAGAACGGTTAGCTTGTCTATTTTAACGGCAGCTATCTCTCTTCCCTTTTTGGCGTTAAGAGCATTAGCCGCAATTTTCAAAATTTCAAATGATTCCATCAGTTACCTTCCTTTAATAACGCCTCGTTAAAGGCTTCAATAGTATCGGGGTGAACAGGTTTTGAATCCTCAACCAATTCATTTATAGAATATTTTAAAGCATAGATAAATGCTTCTTCTAATGATTTATCAACAAGTCCTCTTATAACATCAACATCTTCATAATCTCGGTCTGAAGACGTAAAATCAGCAAGATATAAGATTTTAGCCGTTAGGGACATATTAGCTTTGCCTGTTGTATGAAAACGAACTGCATCAAGAAGCTCTTTATCATCAATTTTTAAAAAATGCTCAATATAAGCCGTTCCGGAAATTGCATGCCAAAGCTTTTTAGCATTTTTCTCAATAACATTCAGCATTATACCAAAGGTTTCAAAGATTTTCAAGTGGTCTTCATCGGGAAGATTTTTGGTGATATCGTGAAGCAGACCCGCAAGATAGCATTTGTCCTCATCAGCACCGTACTTTTTGGCAAGCCTTAAGGCCTCATCAGCAACGCATAAAGAATGGTTATATCTTTTTTCATAAAGATTTTTCTTTAAAACCTGCTTATAGCTTTCGATTAAAGCGTTATCCACCGTAAACTCCCCTTTCCATTAAATATTCATAGATTTTTTCGGGCAAAAGTTCCTTAGAACTTGAAAAATTCTCTCTGATTTCGGTTGAAGAAACATTTGGTATTTCATTATCTAAAACAGTTATCTTCATTCCCTTATTCCTGAAAGCTTGAACAGATTTATCAAACTCGGTATTATCTATATCTGAACGTCTGAAAGCAATAAAATCCATCATTTTCATAAGCTCGTCCGATTTATACCATTTCGGAAAATAAACCAGCATATCTCCGCCTAAAACAAAATAAAAGTTAGCATCGGGATATCTCTCTTTCAAAAGAGAGACGGTATCAAATGTATAACTTTTGCCTTCTCTTTCAAATTCCACAAGGCAAAGCTCAGCCTTTTCAAAGTTGCTTATCGCAATTTGGCACATCTCTTGCCTGATTTTATCGTTTGCAAGAAAATTAGCTTCCTTATGTGGCGGAATTTTATCGGGGATAACAAATATTTTATCAATATCCTCAAGACAATTCACAGCCTCAAGCATTTTAAAATGCCCGACATGAAACGGATTAAAAGTTCCGCCAAACAATGCAATTTTCAGCATTATTTCACCAACTTAATCTCTTTATTATTCTTGCTTTCTTTATATAAAATAAATCTTGTTCCAATAACCTGAACAACATCCGCTTCAGTAGCCTCAGCCAAAGCATTAGCGGTTTCTCTGACAGAGGTTGGACAGGTTTCAAGAATTCTAAGTTTAATAAGCTCGCGAGCCTCTAACGCATCGGCAACCTGTTTAACTGTGTTATCGGTAACACCCGATTTTCCTATCTGTAAAATAGTTTCATAACTGTTTGCCATACCACGAAGCTGAGCGCGTTGTCTACTGTTAAGCATAAATCTACTCCTCAATATATTTTAAAAGTTCTTCTTTAAATTTTATAAGGGCTCTGCCTCTGTGGCTAACCTTGTCTTTTTCCTCAGCAGAAACAAGTCCAAAGCAACCAATTTCGCTGATAAACAAGGGGTCATAGCCAAAGCCGTTATTTCCCTTTTCTTCAAAAGCAATATGTCCGTGGCATTCGCCTCTGACGGTAAACTCCCTGCCATCAGGAAAAACGCAAGCGATAGCGGCAACATAATACGCCGTCCTTTTCTCCATAGGAACACCCTCTAATTCCTTAAGAATTTTAAGGTTGTTCATTTCATCGTTACCGTGTCCGCCGGAATATCGGGCAGAATAAATACCGGGGGCTCCGTCAAGATAATCAACACAAATTCCCGAATCATCAGCAACACTCATATAGCCGGTTCTTAAAAGTCCTGCTTTTGCCTTTAAGATTGCGTTTTCTTCAAAGGTTGTTCCCGTTTCTTCAATATCTTCAAGTGGCGAAACAAGGTCCTTTTCGGACAAAACCTCAAAGCCCATAGGAGTTAAAATTCGACTGAGTTCATTAAGTTTTTTAAGATTTTTAGTTGCAATAAAAACTTTCATTATTCTGCATCTCCATCAAATATTCCATCAACAAACTCTTTAGAATCAAAGGGTTGTAAATCATCAATGCCCTCGCCAACACCAATAAACTTAACGGGAATATCAAGTTCGTTTCTTATAGCGATGACAATACCGCCCTTAGCAGTACCGTCAAGCTTGGTTAAAACAATACCGGTTATATCGGTAACATTTTTAAATTCCCTTGCCTGATTAACTGCATTCTGTCCCGTTGCGGCATCAAGAACCAAAAGTGTTTCAACAGATGCCTCTGGTAATTCTCTATTTATAACACGGTTAATTTTAGCAAGCTCATCCATAAGATTTTTCTTATTATGAAGTCTTCCTGCCGTATCGCAAATAATAACATCTGCACCCTTTGCTTTAGCAGATGCAATAGTATCAAAAACAACTGATGCGGGGTCGGAGCCTTCAACACTTTTAACCATCTGAACTCCTGCACGCTCCGCCCAGATACCGAGCTGGTCGATAGCGGCGGCACGGAAGGTATCGGCAGCACCTAAAACAACATTCTTGCCCTCATTTTTAAGCTGAGCAGAAATTTTACCTATTGAAGTGGTCTTTCCAACACCGTTAACGCCGATAACAAGGATAACCGAGGGCTTTGTTTCAAGCTTTAAGCCCTCATCCTCACCCAACATATCAGAAACGATTTGCTTCATAAGCTGTTTTATTTCATCAGGGTCTTTAATTCCCGTTTCCTTAATCTTATTTCTTAAGGTATCGCAGATTTCGGTTGCAGTAACAACTCCAATATCCGACATAACGAGGATTTCCTCAAGCTCTTCAAATAACTCTTCATCAATTTTGGTAAAGCTGTTGATAATGCTGTTAACACCATCGGTTATAGAGCTTCTTGTTTTCTTGAGTCCCTCTTTAATTTTACTGAAAAATCCCATTAAATCACCTTAAAATAAATTATGCACCCTGATTTTCAAGCAATTTCTTTTCAAGCTCTGAAACATTGAGTTCAAGTAGCTTTGTGATACCCTTTTCCTGCATTGTAACACCATAGAGCATATCAGCCGCCTCCATAGTACCTCTTCTATGAGTAACACAGATAAACTGGGTAGCAAAGTCCGACTGCTTCATATAGTCTGCAAAACGCTCAACATTGATATCGTCAAGGGCGGTATCAACCTCATCCAAGAAGCAGAAAGGCGGTGCGCTAACACGCATAATCGCAAAGTAGATTGAAAGGGCAATAAGTGCCTTTTCGCCGCCCGAAAGTCCATCAAGGCTCGGAACATTCTTACCGGGCAGTTTAACATTTATATCGATACCGCTTTCGAGGATATTATCGGGGTCTGAAAGCGAAAGACTTGCAGTTCCGCCGCCGAAAAGCTCAACAAAGGTTTTGGAGAAGTTTTCACTAATCTTTGCAAAGCCCTCGGTGAAGATTTCTTTCATCTGGGTGGTTAACTGATTGATAAGCTTATTTAGTTCAGCTCTTGAATTCTCAACATCATCAATCTGAACAGAGAGGAAATCATAACGCTCTTTAACCTCTTTGTATTCCTCAATGGCAGAAACATTAACATTTCCAAGACTTCTGATTTTACCCTTGATTTCTGCAAGGTTTCTCTTAGCTTCTGCAGGGTTTTCAGGCTCGGTTGCTATCTTCTCTGCCTCACTTCTTGTAAGCTCATATTCATCATAAAGACGCCTAATAACATCATCATATTCTCTGACCATAACCTCTTTACGCTCAGAAAGTCTCGCTAACTCACCGCCGATTTGTTCGCGACGCATTGTTTTTTCACGCTCGCTGTTTCTGAGCTCAACGCCTGCCTTCTCGGTTTCGTTGCGTTTTTCAAGCATTTCGGTTATTGATTTTTCAGAAGATACAATGTTTTCCTTTAAGGCTTCAATTTTAGCTGTTAATTCTTCAATATTAGCCTTAAGCTCTTTGTTTTTAGCAATAATACTTGCAGTTTCTTCATCGATTTCATGGCATCTGTCCTCCCTTGAGGAAATCATATTAACAAGGGTTTCGGCAGATTCATTCAAAAGTTCAATATCCTTTTGAGCCTCAATAATAGAAAGCTTGGTAGAAGTAATATCAGCAGATAAAGCCTCTCTTGTTTCGTTAAGAGAATCTCTGCCGCCTGTCATAGAATCAATTTCGCTTTGAAGCGAAGATTTCTCTGCATCAATTTCTGCAATAGCAACAGCCGCTTCTGCCGACTGCTTTTTAAGAGCCTCAACCTTTTCCTTGTTAGAAGCAAGTTCCGCTTCTAACTGGGATAAGTTAGATTTAAGATTATTTCTTAAGTCATCAATTCTCTTAAGCTCAGCCAAAGCTCTGATTTTATCTTCGTTTGCAGTTGTAAGCTCGGCTTTTGCAGCAGTTATATCTGCATCAACAACAGCCACAGCCTCAGTTGCAGCAAGACTCTTCTTAGAAAGTTCCTCACTTTTTGCCTCTAAAGCCTTGATATCATCTTCCATCTTCTTTATATCGGAAGCACGGCTTAAAAGACCTGCGTGTTTAACAAGAGAACCGCCTGTTAAGGAACCGCCAGGGCTTATAACCTGACCGTCAAGGGTTACAACCTTAATTCTATAGCCAAACTTTTTAGCAATGGTTGCCGCACAGTCAATATCCTCAGCAACAACAGCACCGCCCAAAAGATACTTGATAATTTCCTTATACTTGCTATCGCATTCAACCAAATCAGATGCAATACCGATAAAGCCGAACATACTTTCAAAGCCGTGTTCTTTGAATTCACGAGCTTTAATAGTGCCAACGGGCAAGAATGTTGCTCTACCGCCATTAGAAGATTTAAGGAAGTTAATAGCCCTTTTAGCATCTGCCTCGGTTTCGGTAATAACATTCTGAATAGCATTCGCAAGAGCGGTTTCAATTGCGATACTATATTCCTTATCAACCTTGATAAGTTTAGAAACAGGTCCGCAAATACCCTTTAAAATTCCCTTTTCAGCCTCTGCCATAACAGATTTAACCGAATGACCGAAGCCCTCCATATTATTTTCAAGCTCTTTTAAAATCTGAACTCTGCGGCGTTTTGCCTCAATATCAAGATTTAAATTATCGAGCTCTGCTTTTAAGGAATCAGCAGTCTGCTTTTTAGATTCAAGGCGTAACTCATAGCCGCTTAAGGTGTTGTTCGAGCTCTCAATAACCTCTTCAAACTTCTTAAGAAGTATATCGGTTTCCTCGAATTCACCATCAAGCTTTGCTATCTCGGTTTTATATTGCTCTGACTGTTCTTTTGATAAAACTTCTCTTTCCTCAATTTCCTTAATAGCAGTATCAGAGGTTACCATCTGAACTCTCATATCTGCACTTTTAGAAGAAAGAGTATTCAAAGCTCGTATCTGATTTTCAATTTTTCTTGAAATTGAATCACTGTTAGATAAAAGCTCAGATAACTGTTCTTCAAGTAGGTGAAGCTTTTCTTCTAACTTCTGCTTGAATTCTGTCTTTTCATTAACAGCAAGCTTTTTGTTTTCAATTTCAGATAATGCTTCGCTATCGGTTTTGCCCAAGTTTTCTTTTTCTTCGGCTAAACGGTTGATATCATCGTTATTATGCTGAATATCGTTTTCTATAACCGTAATTTCTCCGCCAAGCTTTAAAATCTCTTCATTTGTTGAAGAAATATTAAGTCTTTCGCCTTCAATATCAGATGTAAGGCGTGCAAAGAAAGCAGTATTTTGCTCTTGCTTACGGTCAAATTCCTCTAAAGAATCTTCGATTTCTCTATATGCAACCTGAGCTGCAGCAATTTTGCTTTCCTGATTTCTCAAAGCCTCTTTAGAATTGTTTAGTGTATAGAGCCAAAGACCTATTTCAAGTCCTTTTTTCTGCTCGGCAAGCTCTAAGAATTTCTGAGCTTTGCGGCTCTGCTCTTCCAAAGGACCAACACGGCCTTTGAGCTCATCGAGAATATCGTGAAGTCTTAAAAGATTATCCTCAGCGGCAAGCAATTTTCTTTCAGCTTCAATCTTTCTGTAACGGTATTTTGAGATACCTGCAGCCTCTTCG
>JAZPXP010000185.1:0-14609 GCA_045543715.1 Acutalibacteraceae bacterium | reverse complement strand
GAGCGAGGCTTTTCGTATCATAAGGATGCACCTTTAGATATGAGAATGAGCAAAAGCGGAATAACGGCAGCAGATTTAGTTAATAATCTCAGTGCCAGCGAGTTATATGACATCTTCAAAAGATTCGGGGAAGAAAAGTTTGCCTCAAAAATTGCAAACAGAATTGTAACCGTTAGGCAAAAGGGTGAAATAAATTCAACAGTTGCCTTAGCAGAAATTATAGCCTCTGCAGTACCTGCGGCGGCGAGAAGGGACGGGCATCCCGCAAGAAAATGTTTTCAGGCCTTAAGAATTGCAGTTAACGGCGAGCTTGATGCATTATCAAATGCCCTTGATAAATGCTTCAACCTTTTAGAAAAGGACGGAGTGCTAGCAATTATAACCTTCCATTCTCTCGAAGACAGAATGGTTAAAACAAAATTCAAAGAATACTGTACGGGTTGCACCTGTCCGCCTGATTTTCCTGTTTGCGTTTGCGGAAAAACTCCTCGAGGCAGACTCTTAACCCGAAAACCCATTGAGCCTTCAGAAGAAGAGCTCAAGGAAAACCCGAGAAGCAGAAGTGCTAAGCTCAGGGTAATAATAAAGAATTAAAAATAAAGGAGTAGCACAGTGGATAACATTAAGTATTACAATGACAGTTTGGCATATGATTTTGAAATGTTTATGCCTAAAACTGCTGTTAAACAAAAGCCCCTTGATAATATAGTTGTTATGCCGAGAACTGCGGCTGCTTCAAGAAAACGCAAGGCAGCAGCAACAAGAACTCTTTCGGCACCTGTAACACTTATTTTATGCGCCGTTATGGTTTTGGCAGGTCTTTGCGGAAATATTGCGATAAGACTTCAGATAAATGAGGTTAACTCAGAAATCAATGATGTTAAGGCGGCTATTGCCGAGCTTGATAGTGAGCAGACAAGCCTTGAGGTTGAAATGCAAAGAAGAATATCCTATCAAAATCTTGAACTTGAGGCAGTACAGCTTGGTATGAAGAAGCCTGAAAAAGAAAATGTTACTTATATAAGGGTTAACGATAAGAATGCGGCAACAATTGCTGATGGATCTTTTGTAAGTGAGTAATAAAAGGACTATAAAGTATAATATAATTATTTAGCGTTATACGAGAGTTGATTTTATCGACTCTCGTATTCGGGTATATAAATATAGTAAAATTTTAATAAAAGGAGGCGGCAATATGGCTATGAAACCGGGAAAACAGATGATTATAAGAATCATTGCGGTTATGATGGTGCTTATATTGGCGCTTTCTTGCGTTTCTACTTATAGTCTGGTTAACATAATGATTATAAACGGCGAAAAATATCAGAATGCCGCTTCCGAGCAACAGCTTTATGATAGCCTTATAACTGCACCTCGCGGAGATATATACGACCGTAATATGCAAACTCTTGCTACAAGCTCAACCGCTTGGACGGTTTACATAACACCAAACGGTATTCATAAGCTGAAGGATGCAGATGAGCAAGAAAAGGTTAGAAATACAATTGCCGAAAACCTTAGCGAAATTCTTGATTTAGAATACGAAACGGTTTATGAATACACTAAGAAAAATTCATACTATGTTATCGTTAAGAAGAAGATAGAAAAGGCTGTAGCTGATGAAATACGAGCCTTTTTAGCTGAAAATGAGGATTTAGGTCTTGTTAAATATGTCGGTCTTGATGAAACAACCAAGAGATATTATCCAAATGATAGCTTAGCATCGGTTGTTTTGGGCTTTGTAGGCTCTGATGACCAGGGTCTTGCAGGCATTGAAAGTTACTATGATAATGAATTAACAGGTATTGCAGGCAGAGTTGTAGCGGCTAAAAATGCGGCAGGAACTGATATGCCATTAACTTATGAGAGGGTAGAGGAAGCAACTCAGGGTAAATCTCTCGTTTTAACTCTTGATTCTTATATTCAATATACTGCTGAGAAATATCTCGATGCGGCAATAGAAGAGCATAAAATTGCCGAGCGTGGCGCTGCTGTTGTTATGAATGTTAAAACAGGCGCAATATACGCTATGGCAGTTAAGGGTGATTTCAACCCAAACGAGCCTTTTGTTCTTTCGGGTGAGGATAATGCAAAACTTGAAACGGTTACCGATGAGGATGAAAAGGCAAAACTCAAAAATGAGCTATTAAACCGCCAATGGAGAAATAAAGCCGTTTCGGATACCTATGAGCCCGGTTCGGTTTTCAAGGTTGTAACTGCGGCGATTGGTATTGAGGAAAATCTCATAAATAAGAGCAACAGCTTTTTCTGTAACGGTCATGCAACAGTTGCAGGTCAGCGTTATGGTTGTTGGAAAGCTGGTGGACACGGCACCCAAAGTCTTGAAATGGCAATTTCCAATTCTTGCAACCCGGCATTTATCACCATTGGACAGTTAATCGGCGTTAATACCTTCTCAAAATATTTCAAGGCATTCGGATTTGGGGAGAAAACAGGGATTGATTTACCCGGTGAAGCAATGTCTACCTATCATAAGCAGGAGAAAATGGGACCTGTTGAGCTTTCTTCAAGCTCATTCGGTCAGACCTTTAACATAACCCCCGTTCAGTTATTATCGGCAGTTTCGGCATGTGTTAACGGCGGATATCTTGTTCAGCCACATATCGTGGATAAACAGCTTGATGAAAACGGAAAGGTAGTAAAGAGCGCGGGAAAGGGTTATAAGCGTCAGGTTATTTCTGAAACAACCTCTAAAACACTTAGAGAACTTATGGCTTTTGTTGCTGAAAACGGCGCTAAAAACTCCTTGGTTGCAGGTTATGATATAGGCGCTAAAACAGGAACCTCTCAAAAGGTTTCAAAAATTCAAGCAACGGGCGACCATTATTTGTATATTGGTTCTTGTATAACTGTAGCCCCGATAGATGACCCCGAAATTGCGGTCTTCGTTATGCTTGATGAGCCTAAGGGAAGCAATTATTACGGTGGCATAATCTCAGCACCTACAAATTCAAGGATTATGACCGATGTTCTTCCTTATCTCGGTTATGAAGCAAGTTATACAGAAGAAGAACTTAAAAATCTTACTGTTAGCGTTCCCGAAACTGTTGGAATGGCTGTCAGTGAGGCAAAGGGTAAGATAAACACCGCAAAACTCAATTATCAGGTTGTAGGTAAAGGCGAAAATGTTGTCCGTCAGCTTCCTGAATCGGGCAATCAGGTATTAAGCGGCGGTGTTGTTATACTCTATACCGAAGAAACCGATGATAAAACAGTTACCGTTCCAAACCTTGTTGGTTTAACAGCTACGGAGGTTAACTCGGTATCTGCTAAATCGGGCATAAATATCGAGTTTTCGGGTAATACAACTTCTGCAGGGCTAAAGTCTTATAGACAAAGTATTCCTGAAGGGCAACAGGTTAAGGCAGGCACGATAGTTACGGTTTATTTCAGAGATGAAACTTCGGTTGATGGTTGATATTCAAAGGAGAACTTATGAAACTGAAAGATTTAATAAAAAATAGTGGAGAGTTATCTGAACTTGATATCAAGGGTATAACCTGTGATTCGAGGCAGGTGCAAGAGGGTTATGCTTTCGTTTGTATTAACGGCGCATTAAGTGATGGTCATTCTTTTGCTAAGTCGGCAATAGAAAAGGGTGCCGCCGTTATTATTGCTGAAAGGGATACAGGCTTTAAAAATCAGATAATCCTTCCCGATACCCATGCTGCATTTGCAACTATGAGTGCAAATTGGTTTTCTAATCCTGCTGATAGCTTAAAGCTTATCGGTGTTACGGGAACAAACGGTAAAACTTCGGTTACTTATATGCTAAAACAAATATTAGAGGCGGCAGGTCATAAGGTTGGTCTTATAGGAACTATTCAGAATATGATAGGCGATGAGGTAATCGAAACCAAAAATACAACCCCTAGCGCCTATGAGCTTAATAGGTTGTTTGCTGAAATGAAAAATAAGGGTTGCGATTTTGCGGTTATGGAGGTTTCTTCCCACGCCTTAGACCAATGCCGAGTTTATAATTTATTATTTGAAGCGGCTATTTTCACAAATCTTACTCAGGACCATCTTGATTATCATATAACAATGGATAACTATCTTGAGGCCAAGAAAAAGCTTTTCAAAATGTGCAAAACGGCTATAATCAATGCCGATGATGAATATTCAGAAAAAATGGCTGAAGGTCTTAACTGCAAAGTTGTTAAATATTCGACCGGAAATGACGCTGATTACTGCGCTAAGGCTATAAGATACAGACCTGAGAGAGTCGAATATGAGTTTATGCATCAGGATGGTATAAATCACATTAAGGTTAATACAGGCGGTAAATTCACCGTGTATAACTCACTTTGTGCTATGGCTGCTGCTAAGGAAATTGGTTTATCGGTTGTAGATTCTGCTAAATATCTATCAGAACTTGACGGAGTTAAGGGAAGAGCAGAGGTTGTTGAAACAAACAGAGATTTCACAATTATAATTGATTATGCTCACACTCCCGATGGTCTTAAAAACATTCTTTCAACCTTTAGGGAATGCGAGAAAAACCGTTTAACTGTTCTTTTTGGTTGCGGTGGTGATAGAGATAAAACCAAACGCCCAATTATGGGAAGTGTTGCGGCGAGATATGCTGATTTTGTAATTGTTACAAGCGATAATCCACGAAGTGAAGAGCCTTCTCTTATAATTGAGGATATATTGGTTGGTATGGACGGAAGCACTACGCCTTATAAGGTTATTGAAAACAGGGTAGAGGCAATAAAATATGCTATTAAAACTGCCCAAAAGGACGATATAATAGTATTGGCGGGAAAAGGCCACGAAACCTATCAGATTCTAAAAAGTGGAACTATCCATCTTGATGAGAGAGAGGTTATAAAAGAGGCTCTCGCTGAAATTTAGATTTAGGACGGAGAAATATGAAAGATTTAACTTCGGTTATTGCGTCAATAGTTGCTTTTATAGCAACTTCGGGTTTGGGTTTTATTGTTATTCCATATCTTAGAAAACTTAAATTCGGGCAAACTATTTTGGATATTGGCCCTAATTGGCATAAGGAAAAACAGGGAACACCGACAATGGGCGGTGTTATGATGGTTGCAGGCTTACTTATAGCACTTGCAGTTGCCTATTCCTATTCGGCAATTTTTAGCGGAGATTTTGCAATCGAGCTAAAAATGTCGCAAAATCTTACCAGATTTTTAGCAGGAATTATTATGGCACTTTTAATGAGTGCTATAGGTTTTATGGACGACTATATCAAGGTCGTTAAAAAGCGCAATTTAGGTCTAACTGCTAAACAAAAAACCTTTTTGCAGCTTTTGGTAGCGGCGGTTTATCTTGTAACCTTGCTTCTTGGCGGGATGAAAACAACAACTATTCCTTTCATAGGAGATGTTGATTTAACAAGCGGAATAGGCCTCATTTTTTGGCCTATAGCTCTTATGTTTATTTATGGATTTACCAATGCGGTTAATTTAACAGACGGTATTGATGGTTTAGCTTCATCGGTAACACTTGTTGTTTCCTGTGCGTTTATGTTAGGCTCAGGTTTTCTTATGAATACCGCCTTCAACACCTTATCTGCCGCTCTTGCAGGCGCTTGCGTTGGCTTTATTTGTTGGAATGCAAAACCCGCAAAGGTATTTATGGGGGATACAGGCTCAATGTTCCTTGGCGGAATGGTGGTAGCTTTATCTTTTGGTATTAACCGACCTGTGTTACTTATCTTTGCAGGAATAACATATTTCCTTGAGGCAATATCTGATATAATTCAAGTTCTTTATTATAAAAAAACCAAAAAAAGATTCTTCAAAATGGCTCCTCTTCATCATCATTTTGAAATGTGCGGTTGGTCGGAGGAAAAAATCGTATTGGTATTCTCATTGATTGCTCTTGCAGGATGTGTAATAGCAATATTACCGATAGTGTTAAATTTATAATTTGTAGTTATAATTCTTTAGGAGGTGCGGTATGGCGAGCGCTAAGAAAAGCAATGAAAAGGTTAAATTTTCGGGTAAAATTGATATAACCTTTTTATCTCTTATCTTGATTATTCAGACTGTAGGTCTTGTTATGCTCTTCTCTGCTAGCTATGCCTATTCTCTTGAGTATTACGGCAATAGTTACCGATTTATAATCCGTCAGGCCTTATTTGCTTTAGGCGGTATTCTTTTAATGCTTGGCGTTTCAAGGGTTGATTATCATTTTTGGCGCAAATTTGCTTGGATAGTTTTTGCAATTTCAACTGCGCTTCTTATAGTACTTCTTATAATGCCGCCAATGGTTTCGGGAATGGATGTTAAGCGTTGGATAGTTATAGGTCCTCTTAATTTCCAACCGTCTGAAGTTGCTAAGTTTTCAATTGTTCTTTTGTTTTCATCGCTAATTGCGGGTAATTATAAGCAAATGAAGGAATTTAAATTTATATTCTTCTTGGTTGTTTTGTTAGCGCTAACTTGTGGCCTTGTTGTTTTAGAACCGCACCTTTCTGCAACAGTTCTTATTTTCCTTATAGGAATAGTGTTGCTTATAATTGGCGGACTTCCAAAACGCTATATTATAGGCGGCGGAGTGCTGGGTGTTTTGGGAGTTGCAGGCCTTATAGTATCAGGCGCTATCAGCTATGGCTCGGATAGAATTACCTATTGGCTCGACCCTTGGGCAGATGCAACGGGTAAAGGCTTCCAGACTATTCAGTCCCTCTTGGCAATAGGCTCTGGCGGAATTTTGGGCAGAGGAATTGGTCAGTCAAGACAGAAATATCTTTGGGTGCCTGAGCCTCACAATGATTTTATTTTTTCAATAGTTTGTGAGGAATTAGGTCTTATAGGCGCCGTTATTATAATTATTCTTTTCTGCTTGCTTATTTGGCGCGGATTTACTATTGCAATGCATGCTCCCGATAAATTTGGTTCCCTGCTTGCAATAGGTCTCACCTTTCAGGTGGGTCTTCAGGCGCTTCTTAATATCTGGGTTGTTACAAATACAATTCCTAATACTGGTATAAGTCTTCCGTTCTTTAGTTACGGCGGAACTTCCTTGGTAATTTTACTTGCTGAAATGGGAATTGTTTTGTCTGTTTCAAGGAAATCAAATATAGAAAAAACATAAAAGGGTGAAATAAATGCGCATTTTGTTTGCAGGCGGCGGAACAGCAGGGCATATAAATCCTGCATTGGCTATGGCGGGATATATTAAAGAACGCCATCCCGATGCCGAAATCAGTTATATAGGAACTGCTCAAAAATTAGAGGCAAAATTAGTTCCCGAAAAGGGCTATGATTTTTATACAATTGATGTTGCAGGTTTTCAGCGCAGTTTAAGCCCATCAAGTATAGTTAAAAATGTTTCGGCGGTTAAAAAGGCGGTTACTGCTTCAATTGATTCAAAACGCCTTTTGAAAAAGATTAACCCCGATATAGTTATCGGAACGGGTGGATATGTTAGCGGTCCTGTTTTGAAACAGGCTCAGAAAATGGGATTTAAAACCGCCATCCATGAGCAAAATGCTTTCCCCGGAATTACTACTAAAATGTTGGCTTCGGGTGCTGATATTGTTATGCTTGCAATGCCTGAGGCTAAAAAATATTTAAAATTAAACAAAGAGCCCTTGATAACAGGAAACCCTGTTCGTCAGGAACTTTTAAACATCTCAAAAGAAGAGGCAAGAAAGAAATTAGGACTGACCGATAAACCCCTTATTCTTTCTTTTGGCGGCTCTCTCGGTGCAAAAAAGGTAAATGAATCGGTAAGTGAACTTATTAAATGGCATAATGATAGCAATAAGTTTTATCATATCCATGCAACCGGAAAGGTTGGCTATAAGGATATGCTCGAATCATTGAAGGATATAAAACTATCCGAAAATGTTATGATTCGCGAATATATAAACGATATGGATGTTTGTATGGCAGCGGCTGATTTGGTTATTTGCAGAGCAGGGGCTATAACTCTTAGCGAAATTCAGGCTTGCGCAAAACCTGCGGTTTTAATTCCTTCTCCTTATGTTGCTGAAAACCATCAGTTCCATAATGCTATGACACTTAAAAAGGCGGGAGCCGCTGAGATTATTGAAGAAAAAGAACTTTCGGGAAAGAAACTTATTGAAACAGTAAGTTATCTTATTGAGAATAAGCCCAAGCTTGAAAAAATGAGCAACGCTGCCCGTAAAAGTTCAATTATCGATGCAAATGAGCGAATTTATGAAGCTTTAATGCAGTTATATACTAAAATCTAACAAAATGAGTGCCTTTCGCATAGTATGAAATATGTTGCTATGAGAAGGTGCTTGATATGTCAAGAATTGTTGTAAACGGCGGCAGAAAACTGTCGGGCGAAATTGATATTCAGGGAGCTAAAAACAGTGTTTTGCCCGTGCTTGCTGCATCCATACTTTGCTCAGATGAATGTGTGATACATAATTGTCCAAATCTATCAGATGTTGAAACCTCGATTAAAATTCTCAAAGCCCTCGGCGCTTCTTGTAAGAGGGAAGGCAAAACGGTTATTATCAACTCGGATAGCATAAGTGGTTGTTCAATCCCCGAATGTCTAATGCGCGAAATGCGCTCGTCTGTTGTTTTCTTAGGCGCTATTATCGGTAGAATGGGGAAGGCGGTTATAAGCAGTCCGGGAGGCTGTGAGTTAGGTCCAAGACCTATTGACCTTCATCTTTCAGCTTTAAAGCAGATGGGTGTTGAAATCAGGGAAGAACACGGGTTTTTATACTGCGATGCAAAAGAGGGATTGAAAGGCACAGAGATAAGCCTTAGCTTTCCGAGTGTTGGCGCTACCGAGAATATTATTCTTGCAGCGGCAAAGGCTGAGGGTGTAACGGTTATTCATAATGCTGCAAAAGAACCTGAAATCAGCGATCTTGCCGATTTTCTGAATTGTGCAGGTGCTAAGATTTACGGTGCGGGCTCTGATACGGTTTATGTTCACGGCACCAAAGATATAAAGGGTGCTGAGCATTCAATAATTCCCGACCGCATAGCAGCGGCAACCTATATGGCGGCAGCCGCAGTTACTGGCGGAGAAATAGTGATAAATAGTATTATGCCGTCCCATATGACAGCTGTTCTTTCGGTTTTTAAAGATTGCGGTTGTAATTTGAAACTTTCAAACGGAAATCTCAAAATTTCTGCCGATAAGGGTCTTTCGCGGGTGCATAGGATAAGGAGTCAGGTCCATCCGGGATTCCCAACCGATGCAGGACCTATTGTGATTTCAATGCTTACTTTAGCTAAAGGTACATCGGTTTTTGCAGAAACTATTTTTGAAAACAGATTTCGTTATGTTGATGAATTAAAACGACTCGGCGCTAAGATTAAAACCGAGGGCAGAATTGCAATAATAGAGGGAACCGATAGTCTTTCAGGTGCATATACAAAGGCAACCGACCTTCGCGGCGGTGCAGCCTTGGTCGTTGCAGGTCTTGCGGCTAAAAGTCCAACTGTTATTGATGAAATTCATCATATCGAACGGGGTTACGATGATATAGTAGGAACACTTAAAAAATTAAATGCTGATATAGAATATAAATAAAGGAATGATAATTTGAAAAAGGCAGAGCCAAGAGATGAGTTCATTCGCAAAAGGATGGAAAGGCAAAAGAAAATCAGAAAACGAAGGCTTATTTTCACCTTTATATTTTTGATTTGCTTATCTGTTTGTGTTGGAATTATATTATCTTTAACGGTTTTCTTCCCGATTGAAAAGATTATGGTTTCGGGCAGTAAGGTTTATGAGCCCCAACAAATAATCAAAAAATCGGGAATAGAAATAGGGGACAACCTCTTCACAGTGTCGAAGGCTTCGGTGGAAGATAGATTGAAGGCAAAACTGCCCTATATTGAAACTGTTGATTTTGATAGAGAACTCCCGGGAACATTAAAAATCAAGGTTAAGGATGCTTCTGAATATGCTTGTTATTTTATTGATGATGAGTATTATACGGTAAGCCGTGAAAACTGGGTTTTGGAGAAGAGCGATAGTCCGCCTGAGAATATATTTGTTGTAACAGGCTCTAAGGCGTTGTGTAATGTTGGCAGTCAGGTTAAGTTTTCGGATGAGGAAACCAAAGTTTTAATGGAGGAATTGATTGCCTCACTGTCAACCGAAAAAATTGATATAAATTCGGTCGATTTGTCAAACAAGGTTGAGATAACCTTAAAGGTTGATTCAAGATTTACCGTAAATTTAGGAACATCAAATAATATAACTGAGAAAATTAAACATTTAAGGGCAATGATAAGTAAAATTTCACCTGAAAAACAGGGCAAAATTAACCTTAGTATGTGGTCCGAAACAAATACAAAAGGCACTTTTATAGAGGAAATTACAGAAAAATAAAAAAATATTACAATTTTGTAACAAAAACTATTGAAATTTAAAATAATATGTGTTAATATCATTATATATGTTATCAATTAGCGAAATTTTTACATAAATCGGAGGAATTTTAAAATGGCATTCGAAGTATTAGAAGATGCAAATGTAGTTCAAATTAAAGTTGTAGGCGTTGGCGGCGGCGGCGGTAACGCTATCAACCGCATGGTTGATGCCGGTGTTCGCGGCGTTGAGTTTGTTGCTGTTAACACTGATAAAGCAGCTCTTATTAAATCTAAAGCAACCCAAAAAATTCAGATTGGTGATAAAACAACAGCAGGTATGGGCGCTGGCGGAAACCCCGATAACGGCCGTGCGGCTGCTGAAGAATCCAAGGATGAAATTGCTGCTGCTATTCGCGATGCAGATATGATTTTCATTACAGCAGGTATGGGCGGCGGAACAGGAACAGGTGCTGCTCCCGTTGTTGCTGCTATTGCTCGTGAGCTTGGTATTCTTACCGTTGGTATCGTAACTAAGCCCTTCGCTTTCGAAGGTAAAAAGCGTATGACTCAGGCGGAGTCCGGCATTGCTGCTCTCAGAGAGCATGTTGATAGCTTGGTTGTTATTCCTAATGAGCGTCTTAAGTTCGTTTCTGAGCAGAAGATTACCTTCAAAAATGCTTTCGATATCGCTGATGATGTTCTTCGTCAGGGTGTTCAGAGCATTTCTGAGCTCATCAATGTTACCGCTCTTGTTAACCTTGACTTTGCTGATGTTAAGTCAATTATGGCAAATGCGGGTTATGCTCATATGGGTGTTGGTGTTGCTACCGGTCGCGATAAGGCTGAACAGGCTGCTCGTGCTGCTATCAATAGCCCCCTTATCGAAACCTCAATGGATAACGCTCGCGGCGTAATCATCAGCATTACAGGTTCTGAGGATATCGGTCTTGAAGAGGTTGAGCTTGCTTCTTCTATCATTTCTGATATGGCTCATACCGATGCAACTATCATTTGGGGTGCTCAGCTTGATGATACTATCGAGGATACCATCCGTGTAACCGTTATCGCAACTGGTCTTGGCGATGAAAAGAACGATAACGATTTGGCTTCTTTCTTTGGCGCTGCTGCTGATGAGGATGAAACCTATGGAGATGTTATGAGCTTCTTCAAGAAGGACTAATTTGAAAAAAATTAGGCGGTGCAACAAGCACCGCCTTTTTTCATATAATAAAATGCTTGACAAAAAAATATTAGAGTGTTAGAATAACAACATATAATAAACCTGTGATTAAGAGTAGTAGCTTTGCTGTAGGCTTTTAGAGAGCAGTTGGTGGTGGAAATGCTGTGGCTGAGGCAAATGTGAATGGACTTATGAGGGCAGCCGAAAGCGCTTTGCGTTAGTAGTAGCTGACGGGGAACCGCTTCCGTTATCAGTGCGGCAAACATAAAATGTGTTTGAAAGAGAGGTCAAAATCTTAGATTTTGGCAACTTGGGTGGTATCGCAGGATTATGTCTTGTCCCAATGGGGCAAGATTTTTTTATGCAGTTTAGGAGGAAATATTATGATTTTCAATAATGTTGATTTTGATACCTATTATAGCAATTATCCTGATAAGGATGGCTATTTCGGTAAGTATGGCGGAGTTTATATTGATGAGAAACTCAAAAACGCTATGGCAGAGATAACCGAGGCTTATTTTTCTATTTGCCAATCAAGAAAGTTTATTGCCGAGCTTAGAAGAATTAGAAAGGAGTTTCAGGGAAGACCTACTCCTGTAACACATTTAGAAAGGCTCTCTGATGCATTGGGCGGTAAGGTTCAGTTATATGCAAAGCGTGAGGATTTAAACCATTCAGGCGCTCATAAGCTTAATCATTGTATGGGTGAGGCTTTGCTTGCTAAGTATATGGGCAAGAAAAAGGTTATTGCTGAAACTGGTGCTGGTCAGCATGGTGTAGCCCTCGCTACTGCTGCCGCTTATTTTGGTCTTGAATGCGATATCTATATGGGTTCGGTTGATATTAAAAAACAGGCTCCTAATGTAGCAAGAATGAAGATTTTGGGTGCTAATGTTATAGAGGTTACTCATGGTCTTAAAACTCTTAAAGAGGCTGTGGACGCCGCTTTTGATGCATATAGCAAGGAATATAAGGATTCTATCTATTGTATAGGCTCGGTTCTTGGTCCCCATCCTTTTCCAATGATGGTGCGCGATTTCCAGAGCGTTGTTGGAATAGAGGCAAGAGAACAGTTTGTTGATATGACGGGACATTTGCCGAGCGCTATCGTTGCTTGTGTTGGCGGCGGCTCTAATGCGGCAGGTCTTTTTGCAGGCTTTTTAAATGACCCCGTTGATATTTACGGCGTTGAGCCTTTAGGAAGAGGTCCTAAGCTTGGCGACCACGCTGCAAGCCTTAAATACGGCACTGAGGGTATTATGCATGGCTTTAACAGTATAATGCTTAAGGATGAAAATGGTGAGCCGGCACCTGTTTATTCGGTTGCAAGCGGACTTGATTATCCTTCAAGCGGCCCTGAACATGCATTTTTGCAGGAAATCGGCAGAGTTAAGTATGATGTTATTGATGATGAGGAAACCATCGATGCATTCTTCAAATTAGCTCGCCTTGAGGGTATAATCCCCGCTATCGAGAGCTCTCATGCTGTTGCATACGGTATGAAGCTCGCAAAAACTATGGACCACGGCTCAATTCTTATCAACCTTTCAGGCAGAGGTGATAAGGATATGGATTACGTAATAGAAAATTACGGAATCAGATAAATTTATGCTTGACTTTATTTGCGACTTAAAGTATAATACATAAGTCGCAAATATTTGCTGCTATGGCTCAGATGGTAGAGCGCATCCTTGGTAAGGATGAGGTCACCGGTTCAATTCCGGTTAGCAGCTCCAGAAAAAGAAAGACAAGTCGAAAGACTTGTCTTTTCTTTTTCAATGAAATTCGCCTACGGCGAGTGAAATATGCTATCGCATATGAAATAGCTTCGCTATGAAATATTTGCTTCGCAAATGTTAAGAGGCGAATTTTATTTCACATTTTGCGTCAGCAAAATATTTCATAATCCGAAAGGATTATTTCATATGGCGCAAGCCATATTTCATTTAATCTTGCCCCTCCGCCGCTCTTATGCTATAATATACCCAAGGCGGTGAGGATATGTTCGGTGCAATATATGGTGACATAATAGGTTCGTACTATGAAACTCATTGTACAAAGGATTATGATTTTGAATTCCAAAAGGACAGCACATTTACCGATGATACTGTTTTAACAGTTGCTGTTTGCAAATCAATATTAAATAATCCTAATGAAATTACCCGTTGGAATATTCGAAAACGCGGTTTGGAATATGCAGGACAGTTTCGCCAATATTATTCATTCTATCCGCATGCGGGATTTGGCAATATGTTTTCGGAATGGGCAAGGTCTGATACATATAAAGTAAACCGAAGCTATGCTAATGGTGCAGCGATGCGTTCTGTGCCGATTGGTTATGCGTATGATACTATTGATCAAGTGCTTCTTCAAGCAAAAGCAAATTGTTTTTTTACGCATAAAAACAGCGAAGCAATAAAAGCAGCGCAAGCGGTTGCAACGGCAGTTTTTTTCGCTCGGAATAGAAAAAGCAAGGATGAAATTCGTAGTTTTTTAGAAAACAAATTCCACTATAATCTTTCAAAAAATCTTGACGAAATAAGAAATAATTATGTTTTTGATAGTAGAGCGTCTTATAGCGTACCTCCTGCAATCATCGCTTTTTTAGACTCCACTGATTACGAAAGTGCGATTCGAAATGCGGTATCTCTTGGTGGCGATGCTGATACAGAAGCGTGCATAGCCGGTGGAATCGCTGAAGCATATTATAAGGAAATCCCAAAACATATTTCTGATTTTTGCGACAGGAAAATTGATTACACCTTAAAAAAGGTGGTTTTGGATTTCAAAGACAAATATTGTGAAAAATTGTAAGAAAATCAAGTTTTTAGACCGGTTCTTTTTCGGATACGAATGACAGAAAAAACTCTTGTTCTTTTGAACAAGAGTTTTTTAGTTATATTCGCCTTCGGCGAGTTATATTGAGCTTCGCTCAGTTATATTTGCTTCGCAAGTGATATTCGCTTCGCGAGTTTAAGGGCGAATATTTCTCCGCAAGATAAATCTTGCTACGAAGAATGACGGTGCTACGCACCTTATTGAATATCACTGAAACCGCAGGTTTCAATATCACTAATACCTTGCCTCTCCGCCACTTTTATGCTATAATCAATAAA
>JAZPXP010000184.1:0-4144 GCA_045543715.1 Acutalibacteraceae bacterium | reverse complement strand
GTTTCCGAAACGGCAACTGAACTGCCTGCAAAATGGTTTGTTCCTAAATCAGTAGGTAAAGTTTTATCACTAAGATATGTTACTTTCGCTTCTGCTGGGGGTGCAACATAATTGTAGGCAACGTCATCACCTACGGTGATAACATAGTCCTGTGCGTCTTGAATAGTTGTAGCACCTTCAACGAAAGCAGCACCGTTTATAGCAACTAATTTGAAGCTATATGTTCCGGAAGTAGTAGGAGCAGCAAAATAAACCTCAGCTATTTTTCCTTCTGCGGTTTTCACACCTGCTGCTAATGTTGCTTCGCAATTACTGTCATTAAGAATCTGGAAACCGGTATAACCATCGAAGTCTGCGGGATTTTCAAATTTTGTTCCATAAGCGTCGAATGTAATCGGTACATCATTTGTACCGTCAAAATAACTATCGGCCACGGTTCCACTTTCAGTAGTAACAGGAGTTAATTTTTCTACACTGTATACCTTATAATTTATAGCACACATTTCAGCGTTGTTACCTGACATAAACACTTCAATCTTAATATTGTCGCCTGTTAATACAGGTGTGCCGAGATAAAGGTTTACAGCAGGGGTTGTAGCTGCACTGATTGACATTATAGGTACAAAAAGGGCAACAAGCATAACTACCGAAAGAATTATAGCCAGTAATTTCTTTTTCATAAGTAATCACCATTTCTTTCTTTAATTTTTCGCATAATATCCCATACCATTGTTCTCGATATTTCAAAGGCAAAGGAAAAGGTTTGGATAACCAAAGCGGTTTGAACGATGCTGTACGTTACTGGAACTAAAACACCGCTCGAAACAGCTTCAAAGGGAAAATTTTATTCTTGCGCTGTATAAGCGGACTCGGTAACCTCGAAGGGTTTGGCTATTGCCTTATTAACCGCATCCTTTATAGCAGGTAGGTTTTCTTCAACTTCAGGATAATCAGCAGGAATATAGGTGATGTCATCTATACTATTTCCTGTAAGGGCAGCATACCAGGTTAGTGCTGCGGTATATCTTCCTATTCCGTAACTTAAATGGTATCCGTCACGAGTAAGTTTATCACCTAAATAAGATGTACGCAGATTTTGGATAGCCGTTCCCGAAGGAATAACCTTACTTATATTATCGTTAGGAACTATTATATCCTCTACACAATCTACAATAGCATTGTACATTGTCATTTGGTCTCTATCATATTTCGGGAAATAGCTATGGGTAGAATCTTGCTGATAAGCCCATGTCATATGCCATACAATTTTAGCATTGGGTCGAATAGCTTTAATATGGTTAACAAATACTTCAAGTTGTTCATAGGTATCAGCCAGACCGCTATAGCTAGAAACCTGCTGAATGGAAATAATATCCCAGTCTTCCTCTTCAAGAGCCTCATTCGCAACGAAATCATCAGTTCCTTCCCATACGCCATTGGTGTTTTTAGAATATGTATAGGCACTTGCCCGAGTATCAAGGTTACTTACGTGGGTTTCTATACAGGAACCTCCGATAGTGAGTCTGCCCAAAACAAAGTTTTGAACGCCGCCATCTTCCATAATACCGTAAAGATGTTGCGTAGCATCGATACTGAAACTGTTTCCGATAGCTAGAATTTTCAAGGTATCATCATTCCCGCCCCCTGATAGCATAGTCCTGAGCTGTTCAAGGTCGGTTGTATCAGCCTCGCCGTCTTTATTTACATCGGGATTTACTATACCTTCATTTCCTACTGCCTTGACTCCGGCTAAAAGAAGCTTTAAATTTGCGAGGTCGGAAGTATCGCAGTCGCCATCGCCATCAACATCACCTTTGATCTTTTCAGGTACCTTTTCACCGCCGTAAAGACCAATAGAAGATATCTGAACTCCACGGTTTTCATAAGGGCGATGATAGAAGCGAATACCAAAATATTTAACCTCTGGTAAATCGAATCCCGAAATATCTACTTTGTGCTGATATGTTGTAGTATCGGTAGTTTCCATAATGCCAAAGCTGTTTTCAGCTTCATAAAGTTCAGACACTTTGTTTGAAGCAAAGATTTCATAATAATCTGAAAACTGGCCGTTAGTTTTAGCCTCTAAATTTGCAGCATAATGGAAGGTTGTTGGGTTATTGATTGTTTCAGGAAGGGTAACAGTCATCTGTAAATAATAGTCTGTCTGTATCTGTCCCAAAGCGTTATTTTCCTCTGTGAAAATAGTGTCTGATTTGCTAGCTCCATAAAATGCTACAGCCGTAGGGGTTCCGTCTGTGGCGGTTGTTACCGTTTTCCATTTAGTAGCGTTATCGCTAGGATAAACAGACTTACCGGTTTCGAAAACGGCAACTCTACTGCCTACAAAATGGTTGGTTCCCAAATCAGTAGGTATAGTTTTATCCGTAATAGGTGTTACTGTTGCCTCTGCAGACGCAACAAATCCAACACAAACACAAGAAACGATAAGCGCCAATGCACAAATGATGCTTAAAATTTTTAAAACCTTTTGTTTCATACTATTTTCCTTCTTTCTTAAAATTAAAAATCTGCTCCGCCATCGGGATTAGGATTGATCGGAGCGGAGCCTCCCTCCAATTCACTCCATTCGCTATCAACATCACCCGTTGATGTGCAAAATTGATAATTTTATTATATTATATATATCAAACCTTGTCAACCAAATAATGGCTCTATTGTGATTCGGTTGCTAAATAATTTTTATTATGCGACAATTAAATTATTGCAATAATTGTGTGTTTTATTTTGCCTCGCAAGTGTTACTTGCGGCAAAAATTTTGAAATTCCAAATAAATTTTATTGATAATAGAACAAATTAGAACTATAATGTTTTCAAAAAGGAGGGGTTTGATGATCGGTGAAAAAATAAGAAATCTGCGAAAAGCAGATAATATTTCCCAAGAAGAGCTTGCTGAAAAACTCGGCGTTAGCAGACAGAGCATAAGTCTTTGGGAAAACGGACAAACACAGCCGTCCCTTGAAAATATTATAGCAATAGCCGAAATTTTCTCAGTTAGTACCGATGTTCTTTTAAAGGAGAAAATAGAGGCGGTTTCAAATAAAATTAGCACCCAAAAACCAAAGAAAAAATTTAAAGTATGGGAAATTGTGCTTTTAGCACTAGGCTCTCCGTTATGGGCTTGCTTATTACTTGCAGTATTTGCCGTTGCGGTTACCCTCTATCTTTCATTATGGGCGGTAATAATTTCTCTTTGGGCTTTATTTGCTTCAATTATAGCCTGTGGCTTTGGTATTTTGGTTTCGGGCGCTGTATTCGGATTAGGTAATAACGGATATACAGGAATAGCTATGATTGGCGGGGCATTAGTTTGCATAGGGCTTTCAATTTTTCTTTTCTTTGGTTGCAAGGCGGTAACCAAAGGCACCGTATTATTAACTAAGAAAATATTTCAAGCTTTGAAAAGGGGGAAGCAAGATGAGCAAGAATAAAAAATGGCTTATTACTGCAACCTTTTTAATATTAGTTGGATGTATAATTTTTGCTGCTGTTATGATGAGACTTGATTGGGATTTTTCAAAACTTAGCACTTCAAAATATATAACCAAAACATACGATATAATTGAAGATTTCAACGATATATCAATAAAAGCCGATACTGCCGATATTACATTCAGTTTAGCTGAGGACGGCAAATGCAAAGTAGTTTGCTATGATAATGAAAAGATAAAATATTCGGTTAAGGCATTAGATGGTAAACTTACTGTTGAAGCTATTGATAATAAAAAATGGTTTGATAATATAGGCATAAATTTTGAGAATGCAAAAATAACCATTTATCTTCCTAGAAATGAGCTCGGAAATATTTTTGTTAGGAATAGTACAGGGGATATAAAGCTTTATGATTTAACTTTAAATTCTGTCGAGCTTTCGGTTTCAACAGGAAAAATCTCAGCTAATGATATAACCTGTGCGGGCGATTTCAAAACTCGAGTTAGTACGGGTGTATCAGTTCTTAACGGTATCAAGTGCAAAAATTTAATATCAAGCGGAAATACGGGTGATTTAACCCTTAAAAATGTTATTGCCTCAGAAGAGTTTTCTATAGAAAGAAGCACAGGCGATATCAAATTTAAAAATTGCGATGCTAATGGGATTTTCATTAAAACCGATACGGGAGATATT
>JAZPXP010000183.1:0-3999 GCA_045543715.1 Acutalibacteraceae bacterium | reverse complement strand
GCATCTGAGGTTAGAACTAATTTTCCGCCGTTTTTCTTTAAGATGTGCAAAAGATCTATGCTTGGATAGGGGGTAGTGCGGTAGCCTCTTGAAATAGCCCCTGTGTTAACCTCAAAGAAACAGTCAGCCGTTAAGGCTTCTCTAAGATACATTTCTGCAAGCTTTTTGTAATCTTCATCATTAAGTAAGGTATAGTCAGGCTCGTCAAACTTTGTTATTAAATCAAAATGGCCGATTATATCAGGCTTTCTTGATTTAATATATTGGCAAAGAGGCTCATAATAATTTCGGGCGAGCTCTAAAATATTTCCGCTGAAACTATTTAAAACATTACTGAACTGCCTGAGGGAAAGGTCAACATCATAATAGTTTCCCCCAATTCTAAAATAATGATTAGAGCCGATGATATAATCGAAATCCTCTCGGTTTTGAAGCTGACGCAAATCCTCTTCAACCCCAAGATAAATCTGGATATCCTTTTTGTATTTTTCTTTGAGTCTATTGATTTCTTTTATATAGCCCTCGGTATCGGTCATACAGTATGAAGTATCGTCCTTTGTATATCCGTGCCCCGAAAAGCCGAGGGCATCAAAGCCCTTTTCAATTGCCGAAACAACCATTTCTTCGGCAGTGTTTTTGCCATCGCAAAAGTTTGTATGGGTATGAAAATTTGAGAGCATTTTATTACCTCCCTTCAAAACTGCACCCCAATTTTAACACATTTTAAGCTTTGTGTAAAGACGTATTACAGTATAAATAATTATTGATTTATGTACTAAAATGAAGTATAATATAGAAAAGTATGTAAATTGGAGATATTTATGGTAAAATTCTTCGATAAACTGTATAAGGATAGCAAGGAAAATTTCCTTAATATTATTAGGGACAAGCTTTTAAACAACCAAAAAATGTTTATTGTAACCGCTAATCCTGAGGCTTTTATTTACGGTCAAAGGGAAAAGGATTTCGGGTCGATTTTGCTCGATGAGGAAACAACTGTTGTTGCTGATGGCATTGGCATTGTTAAGGGTGCAAAAAAAATCGGAACTCATATTGCCGAAAGGATACCCGGCATTGAAATAGCTGAGAAATTGCTTGAATACGGGAATGAATTTTCTAAGTCGGTTTTCTTTTTGGGTGCAAAGCCTGAGGTTATTGATGCTTTACGCGTTCTTGTTGAAAATAAATATCCCGATTTAAAAATATTGGGAGCGGTTAACGGTTATGTTGCCGATAAGGATAAGGTTTTCGAAGAAATAAAGAAAGCTAAGCCAGATATTGTTATGGTTGCACTTGGTATTCCTGCTCAGGAAAGGCTTATATATAAGCATCTTTCAAGTTTTGAAAAGGGAATATTCATAGGTGTTGGCGGAAGCTTTGATGTTCTCAGCGGAACAAAGCAGAGAGCGCCTGAATTTTTCATAGACCATAATCTTGAATGGTTATACAGAATAGTGAAAGAACCTTCAAGAATAAAAAGGTTTTATAACAACAATATTAAATTTATCCTGAAGTTAAAAAGGAAATAAAGTTTATGAGAGAAAAAATATCAAAGCTTGTTAATGTTTATAAGAAATACGGTTTTGTTGGATTTTGCAAAAAGCTATATGCCTATATAGTTGCAAATTATCTCAACAAAATCAGCTTTGCAGTGTTTTTTAATCCTAAGAAATACCGCAGAATGATAGAAGAAATTTTAAATTCAAACGATTTTGAAAGAATTGTTTTGTGGAGAAGCAGTTTCGGATACCATGTTGAACTCTTCCAAAGACCTCAGCACATAGCCAACAACCTTGCCAAGAACAACAGTCTGGTGCTTTATGAGGTAACAACTATGACCGATAGGGTTAAAACCATAAAAAAGCTTTCAAATAATCTCTATCTTGTTAATTACAATAACATTCTGCTTAACAGAATTCTTATGCAGGAGTTGGCTAAGAGTCAGAAGCCTAAATATGTTCAGTTATATTCAACCGACTGGAAACTTTCGGTTGAGAACATAAAGAACTATATTGCAAAGGGCTTCAAATTTATTTACGAATATATTGATGATATTTCGCCCGAGCTTGCAGGCACCAAGAATTTGCCTCAGAACATAATTGATAAATACGAGTTTGCGATGTCAAATGATGAGGTTATAGTAGTAACTACTGCCGACCTTTTAAAAAGGGATGTTGTTGAGCACAGGGGCGAGAAAAACCTTGTTGTTTCTTCGAACGGTGTGGATTATGACTTTTTCCAATCCTTTGATGAGGATTATGAGTTTGAGGATGAATTTAAAGAGATTTTAGAAAAAGGCAAGCCAATAGTTTGTTATTACGGTGCTCTTGCAAAGTGGTTTGATTATGAACTTATTAAGAAAATCGCAGAGACTGATAAATATTCGGTTGTTCTTTTCGGAATTAAATATGATGAATCCTTTGATGAAAACCTCAAGGATGAGAAAAACATCTATTTTTTAGGCGCAAGGGATTATAAAGTTCTTAAAAACTATGCCAGAAAATGCGATATTTTAACAATTCCTTTTAAAATAAATAACATAACCCGCGCAACGAGTCCTGTTAAGGTTTTTGAATATATGGCGCTTAATAAGCCCATAGTTACTACCGATATGAACGAATGCAGAAAATATAAAAGTATTCTGATAGGTAAAGACCATCAAAGCTTTATTGATATGCTCGATAAGGCTTTGAAATCGGCAGATGATAAAAATTATATTGCAGTTCTCGATAAAGAGGCTAAAGAAAATGATTGGTATATGAAGGCATCTGCCATCATTGAACTTTTAAAAAAATACGAATAACAGCAAAAGGTGGTCGAAACGGTTGATTAACAATATTAAATATGTTTGCAAGAAATATAGTTTTTTGCTTCAACAGTTGGTTTCCAGAGATTTTAAGGTTAAGTATAAAAGAAGTGTTCTCGGCGTTTTGTGGAGCCTTTTATATCCTGTGCTTACTATGGCTGTTATGGCGATAGTTTTTACTAATGTTTTTAAATTTACAACACCCGGTGTTAATTACCTTGCCTATCTTATGAGTGGTTTGGTTATCTTCAACTATTTCAGTGAAGCTTCAAACCTTTCTATGAGCAGCGTGGTTGCTAACTTCAGCTTAATAAACAAGGTTTATATGCCAAAATATATTTTTCCGCTTTCAAAGTGTGTTTTTGTGGGAATTAACTTTTTACTCTCCCAGATACCCCTTTATGTGATTCTTTTATCAACCGGAACAGGTGTGAATTGGTATCATATCTTCTTGCCCTATGCGTATTTATGTTTATTCCTTTTCACTTTAGGATTTGGACTTATACTTGCAACGGTATCGGTATTCCTTCGCGATATGTTTTATATCTACGGAGTCCTTATTTCTCTTTGGACATATGTTACTCCTATAATGTATGACATTGCTATTATTGATAATCCCGTTCTTTTGGTGTTGTTTAAATGCAATCCGTTATATTGGATAATCTATTTTGTTAGAAGGATTATGCTTTATAACACCATTCCTGAAATAAATGCATGGATTTATTGTATGATATTCGGACTTGGAACTTTAATTGCAGGAATTTTGGTTTTCAAGAAAAATCAGGATAAATTCATTTATTATGTTTAATGGAGGTTTGTATGGAAGCTAATAAATATATGATAGAAGTTGATAATGTTTCTATGCGTTTTAACCTCGGCATAGAAAAAGGTTTTTCTCTTAAGCAGTGGTTTGTTGATGTGGGCCGCGGAAAAAAACACGAAAAAAAGGACTTTTGGGCACTTACCGATGTTTCGTTTAAGGTTAAAAAGGGTGAGGTTATCGGTTTTATAGGCTCTAACGGCGCAGGTAAATCAACACTTTTAAAGGTGGTGGCCGGCGTTATGAAGCCGACCAAAGGTGAGGTTAAGGCTTATGGTAACATCTGCCCGATGATAGAACTCGGAGCAGGCTTTGACCCACAGCTTACCGCAAGAGAAAATATATATCTTAACGGTTCAATAATGGGATATTC
>JAZPXP010000182.1:0-2086 GCA_045543715.1 Acutalibacteraceae bacterium | reverse complement strand
AGCAAGTCCGACACGTTCTAAAAGCTCCATTGCTCTTTTTTCGGCATCCTCTTTAGAAAGTCCTAAAAGCTTCATAGGAGCAATAGTCATATTCTTCAAAACGGTCATATGAGGGAAGAGGTTGAACTGCTGAAACACCATTCCGATTTTCTGTCTATGCAGATTTATATCGGTTTTGGGAGCAGTTATATCAACACCCTCGAAGTAGATATGACCATCAGTTGGCTCTTCGAGAAGATTTAAAGTTCTTAAAAAGGTTGATTTACCGCATCCTGAGGGGCCGATTATAACAACAACCTCGCCCTTTTTAATTTCAATATCAATGCCTTTTAAAACATCAACTGATTCAAAGGACTTGCAAAGTCCTTCAACTTTGATTAAGGTTTCATTAGTGGTCACTGTTTCTCAGCCTCCTCTCGAGTTTTTTAAGGAAATGAGAGAGTATCATAACTATTGCAAGATAGATAATAGCAACGGTTATTAGAGGGAAGAAAGCCTCATAAGTTCTTGAACGGATAAGGTTGCCGACATAGGTGATATCCTTAAGGGCAACATAGCCTGCAACAGAGGTTTCTTTTATCAAAACTATAAACTCATTACCAAGAGCCGGAAGAATGTTTTTGAAAGCCTGAGGGAAAACTATATGCCACATTGTTTGCAGATAGTTAAAGCCAAGGCTTCTTCCTGCTTCAAACTGACCTTTATCAATAGACATTATACCCGAACGGACAATCTCAGCAACATAAGCACCTGAGTTGATACCAAAGGCGATAAATGCTGCAAAAATACCGTTTCTGACAGATGCCAGAATGATAAAGTGCATAATCATAAGCTGAATAACAATAGGGGTACCTCTAATCACAGTGAGGTAAATATTGCATATCCAGTTTAGTATTTTAAGTATAACTTCGCCGAAGTTTCTCGTCTTTCTTCCTGCGATATTCTTATCGTATGTAGCGCGGATAGCAGCAACTATAAAACCGATAGCAATACCGATTAAAGCGGCAACAACGGTTATTTCAAGGGTAACACCCAAGCCTTTAAGAAGCTGGATGCCGCGGTCATCGGCAATAAAGGTTTTATAAAGACTATCCTTGATATCGAGGAAAAAAGGCTCAAAGGAAGCCATTATTTTATCAAAAAAATTCATTTCAATTTTCCTTTTTACAGTAAATATGGAGCGGTACTTATCCTACCGCTCCATAAATTTAATTTAAAAGTTGGAATTATTCTTTAACGATGATAACCTGAGTTGCGGTTGTATAAGTATCGGTAAAGTCGATTTCCTTAAGGCGTTCATCGGTAACAGTCATACCAGCCATACCGAAGTCAGCCTTGCCCTGCTGAACAGCAGTGATGATAGAATCAAAGTCCATATCATCGATAACGAGCTTGTAGCCAAGCTTATCGCAGATAGCCTGAGCTATCATAGCATCGATACCAACGACTTTTTCGCCGTCATAGAACTCATAGGGTTCAAAGAAAGCATTAGTTGCCATATGAAGCTCACCCTTAGAGGTATCAACATCAGCGGGGGAAACATAGGGGCTCTTACCCTTGGTGTCATCGCCGATATAGTTCTTTATAATACTGTCAATAGTGCCGTCAGCCTTGAGGTCCTTAAGAGCACCGTTAATAGCGGTTGTAAGGTCTGCATTATCCTTAGCTACGCAGATTGCATATTCTTCAACAGCAAAAGCCTCATCAAGAATCTTAAGACCTTCGTTTGCGGCAACGAATGCCTTAGCGGGCTCATTGTCGATAATAACGCAGTCAAGCTTGCCCTGAGTTAAAGCAACAACAGCATCTGCACCCTTGTTGAAACGCTCAATAGTTGAGCCCTCTTCTTCAAAATCACTTGCAAAGATATCGCCGGTTGTACCTAACTGAACGCCGATTGTGGCACCGGGAAGGTCCTTATCAGAAGTGATAACTTTGCCCTGTTCGCCGCAGCCTGCAAAGCAGCCAACAAGCATTACTAACATAAGTGCAATAGCAAAAAGTTTTTTCATAAAAAATCCTCTCCTAAAATTAAGATAGGATAATTATATCATTAAAGAAGTAAATTGTCAACAAAATTTGCATA
>JAZPXP010000181.1:0-16200 GCA_045543715.1 Acutalibacteraceae bacterium | reverse complement strand
GCTTTATTTACCCTTTCTTTTATCTGTGCCGAGGTTTCCTCTTTTCCGTTAGAACTCAATGCCGCATATTCAACAGGCGGCACCTCAACCTGTAAATCAATTCTGTCAAGCATAGGTCCTGAAATGCGGTTGAGATATCTTCTAACAGCATTTTGGGAACATATACATTCCTTGCTTGGATGGCCAAAAAAACCGCAAGGACAAGGGTTCATAGCAGCAACAAGCATAATTGAACTCGGATATGTAAGCGAGCCTGAAACTCTTGAAATTGTTACCTTACCATCCTCCAGGGGCTGACGAAGAGCTTCCATAACATCGCGGTGGAATTCGGGCAGTTCATCTAAAAATAAAACTCCGTTATGAGCCAAAGAAATCTCTCCCGGTTTTGGAACGGTTCCGCCGCCCGCAATACCCGCCGCAGATACAGTATGATGCGGAGAGCGAAAAGGTCTTGCTGTTACAAAAGGATTTTTCTTATCAAGAATACCCGCAATTGAATGAATTTTGGTAGTTTCAATAGACTCTTCAAAGGTCATATCGGGTAAAATTCCCGGAAGGCGTTTTGCAAGCATACTTTTGCCCGAGCCGGGAGGACCCAGCATGAGCAAATTATGGCCGCCAGCTGCCGCCACCTCTAAGGCCTTTTTAGCGGCAATTTGTCCCTTAACCTCAGAAAAATCGGGAACGAAGCTTTGCTCTAAAACCTCATTCAATCGGCATTTTTTAACACTGATTAACTTTTCACCTTTCAGATGGTTGATAAGCTCCATAACACTTCTGACAGGATAAACATTTATCCCCTCAACAAGTGCCGCCTCTTCAGCATTATCAAAAGGAACAAATATATTTTTTATTCCGTTTTCTCGGGCGGTAATTGTCATAGCCAAAACACCCGTAACGCTTCTTACCATACCGTCAAGCGCAACCTCACCTATAATAACAGAGGTTTCAAGCTCGGTTTTAAGCTGTCCCGAAGCATTTAAAATAGCAATTAAAACGGGCAAATCATAAATTGAGCCTTCTTTTTTGCGATTTGCAGGGGCAAGGTTAACAGTTATTCGTCCAACGGGAAATTTAAAACCACAGTTTTTAATAGCCGCCCTTACCCTATCCCTCGACTCTTTAACCGCAGTATCGGGAAGACCTACAATATCAAAAGAGGGAAGCCCCGTTGATACATCGGCTTCAATTTCAATCATATATGAATCGATGCCGAAAATTCCGATACTTCTCAGTTTCGAAAACATAAGGCTTCCTCTCCTTTATTCTGCTAAATTATTAACTTCTTTTCCATTCAAAAAATTGCTAAGGCTTAAATAAACAAGGTTTATAAGGCGTTTTCTTGTTTCAAGGGGTGCCCAAGCGGTATGCGGAGTGATAATCAAATTATCTATTTTGTCAAGTCTGCTTTCCATATTCATCGGTTCTTCTTTAAGAACATCAACAGCAGCACCCGAAAGATGACCTGATTTAAGGACTTTTTCAAGGGCATTTTCATCAACCGTGCCGCCTCTTGAAGTATTGATAAAAAATGCGCCCTTTTTCATTTTAGAAAAGGTTTCTTCGTTCATCAAATCCTTGGTTTGCTCTGTTAAGGGACAATGAAGTGTTACAATATCACTTTTTTCAAGCAGCTCCTCAAAGGAAACGAACTTGCTTTCATTATGCTTACTGCGAGTGTAAACAACAACATTCATACCAAGTCCCAAAGCGGCTTTTTCAACAGCCTTTCCGATAGTTCCGTAACCCACAATTCCAAGGGTTTTGCCAAAAACCTCATCGGTTGAAAAAACAAGTGGACAAAAGGTCGGAGCCTTTTTCCAACCACCATCCTTAACAAAGGAATTATATTCATAAATCTTGGTATAGTGCATTAAAATATAAGCCATTACCTGTTGAGCAACAGCATTTGTTGAATAGCCTGCGGTATTGCAAACGGTAACTCCATGATTTTTAGCCGATACCAAATCAATATTGTTATATCCCGTTGCAAAAAGTCCTACATAACGAAGTTTTGTAGCATTCTCGAAAACCTCATTATCAATAACAGTTTTATTGCAAAGGATAATATCAGTATCCCTTACTTCTTTCAAAAGCACTTCCCTACTAATATTTTCATATTCCGTAACATCGCCGAAACTATGAAAAACATCAAGAGAAATATCATTGTTTGAAACTAGGGTTGCCTTATCAGCTAAGAGTATTTTCATCTTTACTCTTCACCTTTCTCTTAGTACCATCAGGCTCAACTATATAGGTATTTTCAAGCTGAGAAACAAGGCTTCTTTTAAAACCTTCAATATATTCTCTTCTGAGTATTGCCTGCTCCTCGAGTTCGGCTTCACTCAAGCCTACTTCTTTTTTCTTGCGGGCAAGAAAGTTGATTCTATCAATTTTTTCCTGAGTCATAAACTAAAACCTCAAATTTCGTTTCTGCCTTCAAGGGCACGGGCAAGGGTAAATTCATCGGCATATTCAAGCTCTCCGCCAACGGGAATACCATAAGCCAAGCGAGTAACCTTAATACCCATAGGTTTAACAAGTCTTGAAATATAACTTGCCGTGGCTTCACCCTCAACAGTTGGATTAGTTGCCATAATAATTTCCTGAACCTCACCCGAACCCAGTCTTGCCATAAGCTCTTTTATCTTAAGTTGGTCAGGACCTATTGAATCCATTGGAGAAAGCACCCCATGAAGCACATGATAAACACCTGAAAATTCCCTTGTTCTCTCAAATGCCATAACATCCTTAGGCTCAGCAACAACGCAGATAACACTATGGTCGCGAGCATCGTCATCACAAATCTGACAAATCTCAAGATCTGTAAAAGACTGGCAAACCTTACAAAAATGAATTTTTTTGCGCGCATTAACAAGCGCCTCGGCAAACTTTTCAGCCCTTTCGGGAGGTTGCTCTAAAATGCTGTATGCCAAGCGCTGAGCAGTTTTTTTACCAATACCGGGCAGACGCTCAAATTGAGAAATAAGTTCGTTTAAAGGAACTATATTATTAGCCATAATTATTAAAACAATCCCGGCATATTAAGTCCGCCGGTGATAGCTCCCATTTCCTCCTCGGAGGTTTTTATAGCATTTGAAATAGCTTCATTAACCGCAACGGTTATAAGGTCCTCAAGCATCTCAGCGTCATCAGGATCAACAGCATCAGGGTTAATCTTAATTGATTTGATTAAATGCTTACCATCAACAGTAACCTCTACCATTCCGCCGCCTGAGGTTGCAGAATATTCTCTATTCTCCAAATCCTCCTGCAAGGCCGTCATATCAGCCTGCATTTTCTGAGCCTGTTTTAGCATCTGATTCATATTGCCGGCACCGCCGGAATTTGGAATTCTAACCTTCATAATTTTTCTCCTTAGTTGATTTCAAAATTTTTAAGTCGGTCCGCAAAGACGGCTAACGGGTCTGATTCCGCAGTTTTTTTAGGAGCGGAATAGGGACCTAATTTATATGTTTTTCCAAGAACTGTTAATGCCGCTTTTCTAATACTATCCTTATATGAAGCATAGGGATTATTTATCATTGAGCGAAACTGAGAATTAGGCGCATCTATCAAAAGATAATCTCCCTTGATATATGCCTTTGAGCCTTTTAAAACACCGGCAATAAGCGGACATTCGGTTGTTAAAACCGAAAGAATTTCATTCCATTTTAAAAGGGCTGAAATTCCGTTTTCAAGAGGTTTTTCTTCTTCTGTGGGAGCTTCATCAGGAAGCGGAACTTTCTCCTCAACCTTTACAGGTTCATCCTTTATAACAGGTTTTACAACTCCCTTTTCCAAAGCGCTGACTCTTCTTTCAAGTGCGGTCAAATCGCTTGAAAGAGATGGGTCGCACATTCTGATAACAGCCATTTCAAGAACGCCTCGGCGGTTACCAGACTGCATTGATGGAAAACTGTTCTGAATAATATTGAGAATGAACATAATATCCTTAATATCATATTCAGCCGCCTGTTTTTCTAGAGCGTTCATTCTTGAGGCCGAGCAAACAATAGGCTTTTTATCGCCTCTAACAGTTTTAACTATCATCAAATCTCTATAATGAGAAGAAAGCTCAGAAAGCAAACGAAGCATATCAACAGAGGAATTATGAAGTCGGTCAATAAGCATTAAAGCTTGCTCGGTGTTATGGCTTTTAACGGCTTCTGCCATCTCAAGAAGATAATCGTTTCCTGCCATAGCGCAAACGCTTTCAACAGTCGACTCGTCAATTTCCTTTGAGCTCGAAGCGCAAAGGTCTAAAATAGACAAAGCATCTCGCATTCCGCCGTCTGCAGCAGAAGCTATAAGGGTTGCCGCATCGTTCGACACGGTAAGTCCCTCTTTCTCAGCGATATACTGAATACGCTGGCAAATTTTCTCGTTATCAATTCTTCTGAAATCAAAACGCTGACAACGGGAAAGAATTGTTGCAGGGATTTTATGAACCTCGGTAGTTGCAAGAATAAAAACAACATGCTCGGGTGGTTCTTCGAGAGTTTTTAAAAGGGCATTAAATGCACCTGGAGATAGCATATGAACCTCATCAATGATGAAAACCCTATATTTTGAAGAGGATGGGGCGAAACTCAGAAGGTCTCTGAGTTCCCTTATGTTATCAACGCCATTATTGGAAGCTGCATCTATTTCAACTATATCGGTATTTTCGCCGTTAGCAATAGATAAACAACTTTCACATTCAAGGCAAGGGTCTCCGCCTTTTTGATTAAGACAGTTAACCGCTTTTGCCAAAATTTTAGCACAACTGGTTTTACCTGTTCCTCTTGTTCCTGTGAAAAGATAAGCATGAACCGTTTTTCCCTCAGAAAGCTCATTTTTAAGGGTTTCAGTTATATGCTCCTGACCTATAACATCAGAAAATGTTGCGGGGCGGTATTTTCTATAAAGCGCCTGATAAGCCATTTTTTCACCTCAAAAATCAAACTAATAAAATTGCGTGCTTGAGTGCACGGATGAGCCGATTTACTGCAGCGCACAGAAAAAACTACTTAATGCTGCTCGGTTCCCCGCCTGACATGGTTCGTAGCATCCTATCGCACAGGACCCGCCCATCCGCACACTCAGGCACGCACAAGCTATTTACCTAAAGATTTTAACACAATATTTTAAATTTTACAATAGTTATATTGAAATTTTTTAATATTATTGGTATAATTGCTTTATCAAATACTTGATTTGGGTATTTAATAACAATTTTAAGGTAAAATATTATTATGTATCTTAAATCATTAAAGGAGAATTTTTATGGAACAAATAACAATTAAAAACTTATTCAACAATGTTAATCCCCTTGTTGCACCTATCTTCGAAAACATCAAATTCCCATTTGAAGCTCTTTCGAAAATCGGCGATTTCATCAAGGAAACTGGCGCTAAGCTAGACCCCGAAATTTATGAAAACAAGGGTGAAAACATCTGGATTGCAAAATCGGCTAAGGTTGCACCCTCTGCCTCTATTACAGGACCTTGCATTATCGGAGAGAATAGCGAAATCCGTCAATGCGCATTTATCAGAGGCAACGCTTTCGTAGGCAACAACTGTGTTGTTGGTAACTCGACCGAGCTTAAAAATGTTCTTCTCATCGAAAAGGTTCAGGTTCCTCATTATAACTATGTTGGCGATTCAATTTTAGGCTTTGGCTCTCATATGGGAGCAGGCTCTATAACCTCTAATGTTAAATCCGATAAAACCTTGGTTACTGTTAAAATCGGAGATAAAAGACTCGAAACAGGTCTTAAAAAATTCGGAGCAATTCTCGGCGATTTCGTTGAGGTTGGCTGCGGCTCGGTTTTAAATCCTGGAACTATAATCGGTCAAAATTCCAATATCTATCCCCTTTCTTCCGTAAGAGGCTTTGTTCCCTCAAACAGCATATTCAAAAATGCAAACGAGGTTGTTTTAAAGCGATGATTATTGAAAAATGGGATATACTCGATGAAAAAGGAGTGCCAACGGGCAAAACAACCCTCAGAGGCAAAAATCTCCTTAAAAGCGGCGAATATCATCTTGTTGTTCATATATGGATAGTATCTGCAGAAGGTAAAGTGCTTCTCCAAAAAAGAAGCGAGAATAAAAAACTTATGCCGGGTGAATGGGCGGCAACAGGCGGTGCTGCCGTTGCGGGAGAAGATTCATTTGCCGCAGCCAGTCGTGAGTTATACGAAGAACTCGGCATAAAAAGAAACCGAGATAAAATGCATAGAGCCTTTCGCTTAAAACGCAGAAACTCTCTGCTTGATGTTTGGTTTACACATTGCGACCTTAAAGAAAATGAACTAACCCTTCAAAAAGATGAGGTTGCCGAGGTTAAGTGGGCAGATGTTGGCGAGCTTGAGAGAATGATTGAAAAAGGCATTTTCCATAACTACGGTAATGAATATTTCAATCGTATTTTCGAAAAAATAGAAAGTTTCAAAGGAGCTTATGTATGAGCTTAAATATCAAAGGTAGCAGTTGCGCAAGATGCAAGGCTTATCTTTTCGAAGAGGATGATATTGTTTTTTGCCCTGTCTGCGGTGCTCCTCACCACAGAGAGTGCTATAACTCGTTAGGCCATTGCGCTCTTGAGGAATTTCACGGCACCTCCCAAGAATATTCAAAAATTAAGGAAGAACCCAAAGAGCAAAAAGAACCGACCGATAAAAAGGAGCCTCAAAACATATTCCCTGAAGAAAGATTTATCGGTTTTGACTTTCTTGGCGGAGTTCCTGCCGATTATGAATTTGAAAACAATGTAACTGCTGAGGACTGCAAAAAATTCATTCTTGCTAATACACACCGTTATATTCCTAAATTTGTAGGACTCAATAAAAAGAATAAGGTTTCTTGGAACTGGGCAGCTTTTCTCTTCCCATGCGGATGGACCCTTTCGAGAAAAATGTATAAAAGCGGAATTATTTTTGGGATTCTTATTCTCATATCTTCCCTTCTATCATTCCCCTTCAATCAAACAGTTATGAGCGCTATGCCTGAGGAACAAATGCTATATGCAGAAATGGCTTCAAGAATTATTGAAATGCTTCCCGAAATCAGCGTTTTATCCTTAGTTCTTGCAGTAGCCGGACTTCTTTTAGAACTTGGTATTCGCATATATGCAGCGCTGTTTTCAGATTATGATTATAAAAAGTTTGTTATATCCTCAATTAAAAAAATTAAAACCGAGAGCGATGATATTGCCTTTGATTTCAGAAAAAAGGGCGGTCTTAATCCCTTTTTAATCGTTTTTGGCGAAATGGCAATTAAGTTTATCGGAAGTTTAATTTTAAGTCTAATATAGGAGAAAAGCTATGAACAATTATTGTAAAGACTGCGGTACAGAAAACGAGCCCGAATATAAATACTGCAAAAACTGCGGTGGAAAACTTTATGATGAAAATGAAGAGGCGAATACAGAGAGTTCTTCAAATGCTACATATGTATCTCCCGAAAAAATCATTGTTGATACTATTGACGGGGTTCCTAGCGAAGAAATGTCTATTTTCATCGGCAAAAAGGCCTCCGATATTATGCCGAAATTTTCTAAAATGGCAATTACCAACTCGAAAATTTCTTGGTGTTGGCCTGCCGCATTGCTTGGCATCTTTTTAGGACCTATCGGCTCTGCTCTATGGTTTTTCTATCGCAAAATGTATAAACCGGCTGTTATTTTAACCGTTATCGGCGGTTTGTTTACTATTATTAATGGTATCCTTACCTTTAACACTACTTCTTCCGCATTCAACCTCTTTGCCGAGGCTTTTGCGAACGGAAAATTCGATGAGGCGATTAACAGTCTTGCAAATGCCGACCTATCCTCTACTGTTTTTGATATGTTGGCTTCTGCTATTTCGGATATTTCAAGCTTTTTAAGTTTTCTTTTATGCGGACTTTTTGGCTATAATATTTATAAAAACCATTGTGTTTCAAAAATCAATGCCTATAAAACATATCAGGGCGACCAAAGATATTACCGTTTAGGTCTTGCTTCTATCGGCGGAGTTTCAGGCGGAATGCTTGCAGTTGGTATCATTATAATGGTAACCCTCGAAAATATAACCTCTATCATAACCGCCGTTGCGGCTATGCTGATTTAATGGTAGATTTTATGAGCCAATATACCTCTCTTTTTCTTGACCTTGACAACACTCTGCTCGATTTTTATAAAGCAGAAGCTGTTGCCGTTAAAAAGGTTTTAGAGCAATATAATTTGCCGTCTGACGATAATGCTATAAAAACCTATTCAGATATAAACAAATATTATTGGGAAGCCTTTGAGCGCGGAGAAATCCCAAAAATCGCAATATTTGAGGGCAGATTTAAAACCTTACTTGAGCACTTTGGTGAAAGAAGAAATACTGCTGATATTTCAAAAGATTATTGTTCTAATTTATCCGAAGGTTATTTCAAGATAGATGGCGCCGATGAGATTTTAACCTATTTAAAAAATAAGGGTTATAAGCTTTATGCCACTACTAACGGTCTTGCTTCTACACAGTTTAAGCGAATTAAAAACTCAGGACTTGGGGTTTATTTCGATAAGATTTTTATATCAGAGGATGCAGGACACCAAAAACCCGAAAAAGAATATTTTGATTATGTTATTGATAATATCGAAGAAAAAGACACAGAAAAAATGCTCATTATCGGGGATAGCCAAAGTTCTGATATCCTCGGTGGAATAAATTCGGGAATTGATACTTGTTGGTTTAATCCTAATAATGATACTGCAAAATATGAAAGCAAATATACAATAAAAAGTCTTGCTGAAATTAAAAATATCCTATAAGAAAACCGCCTTATCGGCGGTTTTCTTATTTAACAGTTTGGGTTTTCTTCTTTTCAATATGAATTATACTATCGCAAACCTTTAGGCTTGTATTTCTATGGGTAACAAAAATAACCGTTTTATCACTGAGATTTTTGATGTTTCTAAGCACCTTGGTTTCGGTTGCCTCATCAAGCGCAGAGGTTGCTTCATCAAGCAACAAAACAGGCGCATCGGTAAGTAAAGCGCGGGCTATGGAAATTCTTTGAATCTGACCCTCAGAAAGACCGCCGCCTCGTTCGGTTAAAACAGTTTCAAAGCCCTCAGGCAATGATTTAATTAAATCATAAATTTCTGCTGCCATGCAAGCACGAACAACCTTTTCAAAAGGAACATTTTCATCGCAGAGGGTAATATTTTCAAGAATTGTTCCCGAAAGCACCATATTTCCTTGAGGAACATAGGCAAAAAGTCCTCTCATTGAAGTATCAATAGGCAAACTATTGTTGACAGTAATTTCACCTGAAAGTGCTGGGAAAAGACCAAGAATAATCTTGAAAATAGTACTCTTACCGCTTCCCGATTCGCCGGTTATGGCAGTGATTTTTTCCTTTTCTATCTTAAAACTGCAATTTTCTAGAACATTATCATCATCATAGGAGAAGGAAACATTTTTAAATTCAAGACCTTTAAACTGAGCCTTGATATCATTAAGTTTGTCTTTTTCCATAGGAGGTTTATCCTCTTCGCCCTGCTCAATTTCCATAAGTCTTTCAGCCGAAGCTATCGAGGAATAATACTGCGGAATAATTCCTGAAATATTTTGAAGGGGTGTTCTTAGTTGCTGAACCAACTGCAAAAAGGCAGTAAGCATACCGTATGTAACAGTTCCACCAGCAATACCCAAAGCGCCCCAAAGCAACAAAGCATAGTAACCAACTGTAAAGAAAGAATACATTCCAAGATGGGTTAATATCGAAATACCGCTTCTCTTCATTTTATAGCGGTAATTCCTCTTCATAAACTGCTTAAGCTTTCTTGAAAAGGCGTTTTCTCCCTCAAAGGTTTTCATAACCAAAAGGTTTTCGAAGCATTCCTGAATAAAGGAACGGGTCTGCCCCTCGGTTTCCTGACATTTTTTATGAAGCTCTTTGTATTTTTTATTAACAATTCTTCCAACTCCGGGAATTGCAACACCGAAAACTAAAACAAGTAACGCAATACGGTAATCAAGTATAACCAATGCCGAAACACCCGCAATAACCTTTGCGATGGTTGAAACAACATTAGGTATTATGTTAACCACACTGCTGACAATCAAATCGGTATCCGAGGTAAAACGGTTAAGCAAATCTCCAGAATGATAAGCAGTAATCTTAGCATATTTCTTGCGGCTCAAAGAAACGAATAAATGATTTCTGAGAGCTATTGTTAATTTTGCATTGGTAAAGGTTTTAAGCAAAGAATTGCATCCGCTTAAAATTATCTGAAGGATTATAACTCCCAAAAGAGCGGCGCCATAAACCCTGAGACTTCCCGAACTCTCACCTGTTGCAACATCAATAACATTCTTTGAAATAAGGGCCAGAATAATTGTGCTGGCAGATATAAAAGCCGAAAGCAAGGAAATTAGAGCTACCATAGGCAGATATCTTTTAGAACGCCTATATATCCATTTAAGAGCCACAAGATTATTTTCTTTTTTATTATTCTTCAACAATCCCATTTTCTCTCATCGTTCTGACAAAAACATCAATATTACCCAAAGCCAAAACAGTTGAAATTTCAAAATTTTCAAGCAAGGCGCCAAGCATTTCAGTTTTTGTTACTTCCTTTTCCTTTAAAAGATTCCATAAAAAGACCGATGTTCCCGTTAAAGCAATCATATTGTTAAGCGGGGCGGCTCCTTTTTCTGCAATTACAACCCATTGACCCGACCTGTCAACTAGATTGTATCCCTCTTTAATTCTCAAAACAACACCTCATTTTGTTAACAAAAGGTAAATTTATTATATACCAAAATAAAATATATTGCAAGTGTTATAACTTTTGGTGTATAATACCATTAACATAAATAGTATATTGTGATTTTGGAGGACTTATTCAATGGATACTTTTTTTGAACAATTAGTAACTATCAAAAAAGATTTTAAGACCTATCTTTTAATTGTTGCCATTTGTCTTTTTGCTATATTAATCTCTGCAGTTTTATTATTTCTGCTTGGAAATATGGCTTTGCTGCCGATTTTCGGAGTTGGATACGGTGCTTATAAACTATTTTCTCTACTCAACATTGAATATGAATATATTATAACAAATGGTATTTTGGATGTTGATATCATCTATAATAAAAGCTCAAGAAAGCGTTTGTTATCACTTGATTTAAGAACTGTTACAAGGCTTGAAAAGTATTCCCCTTCTTTTACTGTTAACATAAATAAAAAACTTTTAACAACTGCTTGCAATAATAATGACGAAAATGCATTATTTCTAGTTGCCGAGGCTGAGGGTAAATCAAATTCATATCTTGTTTTTTCACCTGATGAACGTTTGCGCTCTGCAATGCAGAAATATGTTCCAAAATTTACCCAAAGTATTTTAAAATAAGAAAGAGGTGTGCCGTTATGATGGTGTTAACCAAGGCTTTAATAAGGGAGTCGGAGGAAAACGCTGTTAAGAGCGGCGCTTTTTCTTTTCGTGATTTAATGCTCAAGGCTGGAAATTCGGCAACCGAAATTATACTCGAAAGAATTGATATTAAAAATAAAAGAATAGCCGTTTTGTGCGGAAACGGAAATAACGGAGGAGACGGTTTCGTTATCGCCCGTAATCTTTATGAATATGGCGCTTCAGTTAAGGTTGTTTTGCCATTGGGTTTACCACAAACTGAAGATGCTAAGCATTATTTTTCTTTGCTTTCTGATATTGAAATAACTGAATTTACTGATGATTACGATATAATAATCGATGCTGTTTTCGGCATCGGTCTAAACCGAGATATATCCGATGAATTATCTAAACTCTTCAGTAAAATTAACAAAAGTTCTGCATACAAAATTTCGGTTGATATCCCAAGCGGAATTGAGGCTGATAGCGGAAAGGTTTTAAAAAATGCAATTAGTTCTGATTTTACTATAACCTTTATCGCATTAAAGCCTTGTTTTTTGGTGCCTCAGGGTTCTGATTACTGCGGCGAGGTAATTGTTTGCGATATCGGTGTTGAGCCTATCGGTTATAAATATTCAACAACAGAAAAACCAATATTCAAAAAACGAAATAAAAACTGCCATAAAGGTACCTTTGGCACCGCTCTTCTAATTTGCGGGAGCTACGGTATGGCGGGCGCCGCTATGCTCTCAGCCAAAGCCGCTATGAGAAGCGGTTTAGGAATTGCAAAGTGCGCCATTCCTGACAGTATTTACGGAGCTTTTACCTCATATATACCCGAAGCCGTTTGTTTACCTTATAAAAACCTTTCTGATTTGGACATTGAAAATGCGTTATCCGGTTGCAAGGCAGTTCTAATTGGATGCGGTTTAGGAAATAAAAAGAAAACCCTTGAGTTTTTAGAAAAGCTTTTAAATTTTTCAAATGTTCCGATTGTTATTGATGCGGACGGCATAAATGCACTCTCTTCTAACATAGAATTATTAAGGAAAAGCAAAGCTCCCGTTATTTTAACCCCCCACCCTGCCGAAATGGCTAGACTTAATAATTCTTCGGTTTCTTCAGTTGAGGAAAACAGGATAAAAACCGCAAATGATTTCGCAAAAGAATATAACTGTTTTGTTATTTTAAAGGGCGCTAATACAATTATTGCAAGTCCTGACAGAGAGATAAGATTTAATATAGGCGGAAATCCCGGAATGGCAACAGCCGGCAGCGGAGATGTTTTAGCAGGAGTTATAGTATCACTCTTGGCTCAAGGTTTCTCGCCTTTTGATGCCGCCAATTTCGGTGTTTTTCTTCATTCCGAGGCAGGCGATAAAGCAGTCATAAAAAAGGGCGAGCGTGCAATGATTGCAAGCGATATAATTGAGGAGCTTTAATTGTTTTCAAAATGAGGTTATTTTTTGAAAAAATTATCTGTTCTTTTGTGTTTGTGTCTATTCCTTTGCGGTTGCTCGGCTGCTAACAGCAAAATAACGCCCATTTGCCATTCCCTATCATTTAATGCTGAAATAAATTACCAAAATCAACCTTTTGAGTTTTCGGTTTCAATAAATGATAACGGAGATTCCATAATCGAAAGCAAAAAAGAAGGCTATTCGGTTGAATTTTCAGGTAAGGGTGTTAATTTCAAATACGGTGATTTAGTTTATAAAACCGAACTCTCGGCTTTGCCTGATGATTTCAAGCTTGATTTAATACATACTGTTTTTTCGGATATTTCAAAAAACAAGCCAACCGTTATATCAAAAAACGATGAATATTATGTTGAGGGAGAAACCGAAAAATATAAATTTAAAGTCTTTTTAGGTCTTAGCGGTTTGCCGATTAAACTCACCGAAGATAACAACAATATATCAATTATAATTTCAAATGCCAAAGTTCTTTGAACCTTGGCTTTTTTTATTTTTTTCCATTGAAAAAAATGTCGGAATATGTATAATTATTTATAGAAAATATTTCAGGAGATTACCTATGGATAAAAAGAAACTCATAACTATTATTATTTGCGCTTTAAGTGCTGTTATAGCTGCTGTTGCGGCAGTTTTAATCACTTTACATTTTGGTAAGGAAATTAATGACAATATTGTTAATTCTTCCTCCTCGCCCTTAATTTCTGATGATTTAACCAGTTCTCTTCCTGTAGTTGTTGAAGATAACGGTATCAGACTTGTTTTTTCCTCACCTACAGCCAAAACTATTAACACAACCAATTCTCAAATAACCTTTACGGGAACATCGGACGAACAAGAGGTGCTAACTGTTAACGGTACTGAAATTGAACGCTCGGTTGACGGTATTTTTAGTTACACCGCCGATTTATCGGTTGGAAAAAACACCTTTGAATTCTGCCACAAGGGTGAAACTCATACCTTTACAGTCAATTACAGATATGTGATAATAAGCTGGTATTCCCCCGAAAAAAACCAATTATATTCTAGCAATTCAACCTTTTCGGTTGGTGTTATGGCGCGAAAAGGAAGTGTTGTTACTGCAACCTTTAACGGACAAACTATTTCTCTTGCAGTTGGTGAAGACAATGAAAACACCTCTGAATTTATCGGATATTACGGCTCATTCACCCTACCTGTCAATAACGGATATGAAGATATAACACTTGGCAAGGTTGTTTTTAAGGCTACTCATAACGGAAAATTCGAAAGCTTCTCTTCGGGGGATATTATTTGCAAAAAGCCTGATTTTATCGTTGATTTTGACCCCAATGCAACCCCACTGGGTGATAGATACATAAATGTTGGCTCGGGAATAATTGCCGAGATTGTTGGCTACGAAGCCGAAACCTTTGATGCTTATTCAACTGATGACGCTTCAAGACCGACAAACAATTATCTGCCAAAAGGGACTGTTGATTACTGCGCACAAGGAAGTGTTTATTCAAAGGACAAGAAGGAATATGCTGTTTTGCGTTGCGGCAGACAGGTTTATCTCAAAAGAAAAGATACTCCAAGAAATTCCGAAACAATTATTACAACTAAGCGCGCAGGTGTTCTTCCTGAAACCAATCAGATAGGTATTGCTTCCTTTGAAAATACAGGAAGGCATACCGTTTTAACACTTGATAGCGCTTGGAAAGCACCATTCTATTTTGATATTCTGCCACAAGCCTATGAAAACCCATCAAAACAAAATTACAGCGTTAGTAATGTTACTTCAAGATATATTGATATAACCTTCTGTTATTCGGACAGTTTGAGCGGCGAATTGGTAATTCCCGAAGATAATCCTATTTTCAACAGTTTTGAAATTATTAAGAACACCTCAGATTACACCCTGCGCCTTTTCCTCAAAAAGCAAGGCGGTTTCTACGGTTGGGATTGCTTTTATAACGACCAAAACCAGTTGGTTTTCGAGTTTTTAAACCCCGCAAAAATAACAACCGCTCAAAACAAATACGGTGTTGACCTTACGGGAGTTGTTATCTTAATAGATGTTGGGCACGGCGGAATTGATATCGGCGCTGAAGGTTTTGATTATAAAAATCATAATGAGGCAATTCAGAATTTAGCACTTGCTTATAAGCTTGCAAATGAGCTAAAAAGCACCGGCGCTACAGTTTATGCCACCAGAAACGATAATTCAACAAGCTCAACAGATGATAAGATTAAAATACTAAAAAATATGAAGCCTGATATTTGTATTGCTATTCATCACAATTCAAATGACAGTCCAAAACCCAGCGGTTTTGATTCAAGATATTTTAACTCTTTTTCTAAAAATGCAGCTGAATACATTTATAATCATACCTACAATACGGGAATTTATCAAAATCATAAACTCGGTTGGCATTATTACTTTATGGCAAGAAAGACCAATTGCCCAATAGTGCTAACAGAAAACGGATTTATTTCCAATAGTTTCGACTATGCAAATATCGTTAGCGAACAGGCAAATAACAAAAAAGCCGAAGCTATAACACGAGGTGTTGCCGAATACTTTTTAAAAATTCAATAATACTTGAACTAAATATAAAAGTATAGTATAATATTCTTATAAAGATTTGGAGGTAAAAATATGAATTTCACCCCTATTGATAACAATGGTCTTGTTGACGGATTTTGTCTTATAAAATCTATTGAACAAAAGACCTCTTCTAAGGGAGATTGTTATCTTGATATAATGCTCGGCGATAAATCAGGCGAAATCAATGCTAAGCTTTGGAGATACCAAAAGGAAATTCACGGTGAATACTCGGTAAATACCATCGTTAAGGTTAGAGGCACAATTTCTCAGTACAACGGCTCCGATCAGCTTAAAATCGAGAAAATCCGCCCTGCAATGCCTGAGGATAATGTTAACCCCTCTGATTTTGTTAAAACCGCTTCCTTTTCGGGCACCGAAATGTTTGATGAGCTTTTTGGTATTGCCGAAAACTTTAAAGATATAGAACTAAAAACTATAGTTTGCGCTATTCTTGCAGATAATAGAATGAACCTACTATATTGGCCTGCAGCATTTAAGCTTCATCATGCTGTTCGCGGCGGACTGTTGCTTCATACCTTGTCTATCGTCCGCTTGGCTCAAAAAGTATCCGAGATATACACCTTTGTTGACCGTGAACTTTTAATCGCAGGCGCTATTCTTCACGATATTGCAAAGCTTTCAGAGTTTGAGGTCGCTGAATCGGGAATTGCAACCGGATATTCTGCCGAAGGAAATCTTTTGGGCCATCTTACTATGGGCGCTATGACGATTAACAAATATGCGGAAAAATTAAATATCAGTTCAAAAACCGCTATGCTTCT
>JAZPXP010000180.1:0-2355 GCA_045543715.1 Acutalibacteraceae bacterium | reverse complement strand
CACCATATATGAAATATGTCAAGTTCGGGAGTTATATATATTGTATATTTTTTACAATTTTAATGAATTTTTAAAACCCTATTGCAAAATGCGACATAGTATGATAAAATAATTCTACATTTTAATATTGCTGTGTGAAGTTGGCAGAAGATTTTCAACTGTTGACAGACAGAACTTTGGAGAAGTCCGTTAAAACGGGTGCCGAAGGGGCAAGGCGAAAGCTAATCTCTCAGGCAAAAGGACAAAGCGCTTAAAAACAATACCTTTGGTATTTTTATTTTAGAATTTTCGTCCGAATCCGTTGGGGTTCGGATATTTTATTTTTAAGGAGAGTTTAAAATGGACAAGTTATTAAGCATTGTTCAAACAATCAACGCCTATCTTTCTGATTATATTCTTATAATTCTGCTTGTTGGCTGCGGATTGTTCTTCACCATCAAAACCCGATTCGTTCAGGTGCGTTGCTTTGGCGAGGGAATGAAAAAGGTTTTCGGAAACATTAAGTTTTCAGGCGGAAAACAGGAAAACGGTCTTTCCTCTTTTCAGGCTTTAGCTACTGCTATTGCCGCTCAGGTTGGAACGGGTAATATTGTTGGTGCTTCGGGTGCTATCCTCATCGGCGGCCCAGGTGCAATCTTCTGGATGTGGATTATAGCTTTCTTGGGTATGGCAACAATTTATGCTGAAGCTGTTCTCGCTCAGGCAACCAGAATTACTGATGAAAACGGCAATATCCACGGCGGTCCTGTTTATTACATAAGAAAAGCCTTCAAAGGCGGCTTTGGTAAATTCCTCGCAGGCTTCTTCGCTGTTGCAATTACATTGGCATTAGGCTTTATGGGTTGTATGGTTCAGTCAAACTCTATTGCAGAATCCTGCAACACTGCATTTGGAATTGAGGGTTGGATAGTTGGTCTTATCCTTGCAGTTCTTTCTGCATTCATTTTCCTCGGCGGAATCAACCGATTGGCTTCGGTTACTGAGAAATTAGTTCCGATTATGGCAGTTTTATTCCTCCTTGGCGGTCTTTTCGTTTTATGCATCAGAATTAAATATATCCCCGAAACTATCGGCATGATATTCAAATATGCCTTTATGCCTCAAGCAATTATCGGCGGCGGTATCGGTTATGCCATTAAGACCGCTATTAGTCAGGGTGCAAAACGAGGTCTCTTCTCTAACGAAGCAGGTATGGGTTCAACCCCTCATGCTCATGCTCAGGCTAAGGTTGAAAAGCCGCACGACCAGGGTGTTGTTGCTATAATCGGTGTGTTTATCGATACCTTTGTTGTTCTTACAATCACCGCTTTAGTTGTTATTTCCTGTCTCTATGCGGGGGATAAAACCATCATGGCAGTTGAAGGCGACTTAATCACCAAAACAAATGCTATGCAAACCGCTTTTGGTCAGGCCATGAGTGTTATTTTCGGTGAAAAGGTTGGTATGAGCATCGGTAATATCTTCATTGCTATCTGCCTTTTGTTCTTTGCTTATTCAACCGTTCTCAGCTGGAACTTCTTTGGAAAAATCAATGTTCAGTACTTGTTCAAAAACAGCAAGGTAGCTGTTGCCATCTATTCTATTATCTCCATTGGTTTTATCTTCCTTGGAACACTTCTTTCAAACGACCTTGTTTGGGAGCTTACCGACTTCTTCAATTACCTTATGGTTATACCCAACGTTATGGCTCTTGTTCCTCTTTGTGCGATAGTTGCAAATTCCGCAAACTCTAATAAAGAGAGCAAGCTTCAGAAATAGTTGAAGGGCAGTTTTGCCGCCATTAGATTTTTGGTGATTTTATGGATTATTATTTTTTCGACCTTGACGGAACATTAACAGAGCCTGCTGAGGGTATAACAAACTCGGTAGCCTTTGCACTCAGAAAGTTCGGTATTGAAATTAAAACCCGAGCCGAGCTTCAAAAATTCATCGGACCTCCGCTCATTGATTCCTTTATGGAGTTTTACGGGTTTACAAGAGAGAAAGCCGAAAAGGCGGTTGAATACTACCGTGAATTTTACCGGGAAACAGGTATTTATCAAAACAAGGTTTACGAAGGAATTCCCGCTCTTTTAAATCTGCTTTGCGAAAAGGATAAAAAGATTATCCTCGCAACAAGCAAGCCTGAAAAATTTGCAAACCAGATTTTAGAGCACTTCGACCTTAGTAAATACTTTCACCAAGTCGGAGGCCAAGCGGTCTTAGGAAGACAATTAGAGCTCCCAACTCCTTGGCTCACAGAACGACATGGCTACGTCCGACTTCTCAGAAAGTTCGGTATTGAAATTAAAACCCGAGCCGAGCTTCAAAAATTCATCGGACCTCCGCTCATTGATTCCTTTATGGAGTTTTACG
>JAZPXP010000179.1:0-2497 GCA_045543715.1 Acutalibacteraceae bacterium | reverse complement strand
TCTCATTATTATCTTATAAAATGGCAGATAGGCAATAAAGAATATAAAAACTATTATGTTTCTGCTCCCGTTCCGTATGACTTCAAAACATACTATGAATTTATGAAGAAAAACGGCTTTTGGGATGCAGATGGAATTTAAGGAGAATTAAAATGGAAAACTATCAATTAAAGGCTATTGAAAACGGCGATACCGCCGTTATTATGAAAACTTCTATGGGAGATATTAAAATTAAGCTTTTCCCTAAAGAAGCACCAAAAACGGTCGAAAACTTTTTAACCCACGCTAAAAACGGTTATTATAACGGACTTATTTTCCATAGAGTTATTAAGGATTTTATGATTCAAGGCGGCGACCCGACTGGCACCGGTATGGGCGGTGAGTCTATCTGGGGTGAAAGATTTGAAGATGAGTTTGACCCTGCTCTTCATAATCTCAGAGGTGCTCTTTCTATGGCAAATGCAGGTCCTAATACAAACGGAAGTCAGTTCTTTATTGTTCAGGCAAAAACACTCCCTCCAACAATGGCGGACCAAATGAAAGCAATGCCAGAGGCTTTCCCTGAGGCTACGGTTGAAGCTTATGAAAAATCAGGCGGAACTCCTTGGCTTGATTTCAGACACACTGTTTTCGGTCAGGTTATGGAAGGTATGGAAGTTGTTGATGCTATTGCTGATGTTGAGGTTGGCGCTGCTGATAAGCCCTTAACCCCCGTTACAATAAATTCAATAGAAATTCTTTAAGAATAAAAACACTCCCGATGCTAAAAATAAAGCAAAGGGAGTGTTTTTTATGGATATTAGTAATAAGGAATACGGAATACTTGCAAAAAAGCTTTCGCCGCCATCACCTAAATGGAAAGATTTTTTATGGGCATATATTGTTGGTGGTTTAATTTGTGTTATTGGTCAGTTGTTTATGGAGTTATATGGATATTTAGGGTTTAATGAAAAACAGGTTAAAATGTTGGTACCTGTAACCTTGATTTTTATAGCGGCATTGCTTACGGGACTTGGACTTTTCCAAAAAATTGCAAAACGCGCGGGAGCGGGTACTTTAGTGCCGATAACAGGCTTTGCGAACGCCGTTGTTTCCCCCGCAATAGAATTTAAAAGTGAGGGTTTTGTTTTAGGTCTCGGAGCTAATATGTTCAAAATCGCAGGACCTGTTATAGTTTATGGAACAGTTGCAAGTGTGATTTATGGGGTTGTTTATTGGATAACCACATTAGTCTAACGAAAAAGGCTTGACCAAACCGGTCAAGCCTTTAATAACTTTTTAAGCAAATATTCTAATGCATCACTTTCAGAGGGAAAACCAATACAATCGTAATCTTTTCCGCGTTCGCGGTAAAAGACTTCCCAGCGGTGATAATTTTTCAGTACATAGTATCCATCCGCAACAGAGTTTTCAAAATGAACAATGCTTGTATCGATTTTGTTTTCCTTAAGCAAATCCACAAACTCTACATATGTCATATTTGAACAATCCAATCTCTTTCTTTCAGTTTTCTAAAGACTTCTTTTGCATCAGGCATTGTTATTATATAAAACTTTCCATCGCTGGTATTTATGTTGAAATGTATATCATCACATTGGATTCTATATATGTTGCTTCTCTTTATTTCTTCCATAATATAAGGTTTTTCGTCTAACGAAATTAAGGCTATACCATCTTCACAGAAATATATGTTTGCATTTTTAATTTTACCATTATGTAGTTTGAAGTTTCCGTTAGTTTTATGGAAAACTGGAGAAAGAATTTTCTTTTCAAATTCAGCATATTTCTTGTCCATTGTCTTTTCGTGCATTATAAGAAAAACAAACAGTACAAGGTAAAAAAACAAACCACCAATAACCGCAAATAAAAAAGCATCGGATTCTTCAATGTATCGTAACACGAAATAAGTCGTAAACCCAAAGAAGAGGCCCGTAATAGCAGATAAAACTGCTTTTGCTTTCATTTACCACACCTCACTTTATTTTATTATACCACACCGACGTTTTATTGTAAATATTTTTGCAAAATGACTGTGTCCTATATTGACAGCAGCAGAGGGCTGGGTTTTAGGTCTCGGAGCTAATATGTTCAAAATCGCAGGACCTGTTATAGTTTATGGAACAGTTGCAAGTGTGATTTATGGGGTTATTTTTTGGATAATACAAGTATTATAACCGAAGACGGCAAATTTGTTATAGAAAAGAATCCTCTGTTTTGATAAAATAAAATTGAAATGGGGGATTCGTTTATGTGTAATAAGAATTTAAGCTCGAAAGACCTTGCATTGTTTTTTGCCGACAATACAGAAAAGGAAGATATTATTGCGGCAATTTTCAATCATTTCAGACTTGATTGTTTAGAAAGATGCAATATTAACCCTTCTAAACTTGACGAACTTATTAGGAAGTTTTATAAACGAGAAGCTTGCGATGTTGAAATAATAACATCAATTATTGATATGATAAGAACGGGACAAGAAATCTCATTAAACAAAGAA
>JAZPXP010000178.1:0-1918 GCA_045543715.1 Acutalibacteraceae bacterium | reverse complement strand
TGAAGAGATGGGTGCTCCTAATGAATATGTTCCTCAAAAATTAGATGAAATGGATGAGGAGCTAAAGCTTTCACTCGAAAAGGAAGCAACGGGAGTTTATTTATCGGGTCATCCTATGATGAAGTATTCATCTTTTTTGAAAGCTTCAGGAATAACCCCGTTGAGCGAGATTATTGCAGGCAAATTTTCTGACGGAAAAAGGCTCTCGGTTGCAGGCGTTATAAGTAACTTCAAGGTTCGCCAGCTTAAAAACGGAAACACCTTAGCCTCGGCTGTTATTGAGGATATTTCCGCCTCAATTGCCGTAACAATTTTTGCAAAGCCCTATGCTGAATATAAATCCTTACTTTCTTCCTCTTCTCCTGTTATCCTAACGGGGAGAATTTCCGAGAGGGAGGATAGGGATACCGAGATTATATGTGAAAGGGTAGAAGCTATCCCCGAAAATGCAGCTTTAGTTACAAATAAAATAACTCAAGGTCTTTATCTTAAAATTGCGAGCGTTAATGACCCTGTTTTTGAAAAAGTTAAAAAAACCCTCGGAAAATATAAGGGCTCTCAAAAGGTTTATATTTATTGCCTTGATACAAAGCGTAAGCTTGAAGCCCCTGAAACCTTACGAATAGAAGAAAATGATGATTTGATTTTAGAATTATCAGCTATTTTAGGGGAAAATAATGTAAGATTAGTAAAAAATTAATATTTTTGTTGAAAATAGGAAATTTTTGAGGTATACTGTACCTCGATATTGTTTTGGAGATGATTTAAGTGAAAACTATAGGTGTACTTACCAGCGGCGGAGATGCGCCGGGTATGAACGCTGCAGTTCGCGCTGTTGTCAGAACTGCTATTAACTGCGGAATGACTGTTAAGGGTATTGTCCGCGGATATAACGGCCTCATGGAAGGCAATATTATTGATATGGATGTTCGTTCGGTTTCTGAGATTATCAATCGTGGAGGAACTGTTCTTTTCTCAGCAAGAAGTCCGAAATTCAAAACCGAAGAGGGCATAAATCTTGCTATTGAAAACTGCAAGAAGCATGGAATTGAGGGTATTGTTGTTATTGGAGGCGATGGCTCTTTCAGAGGAGCTCGCGATTTATCTTTGAGAGGCATTCCCTGTGTTGGAATTCCGGGTACTATTGATAATGATATTTCTTCAACCGATTATAGCTTAGGCTTTGATACCGCTATGAACACCGTTATGGAGGTTGTTGATAAGCTCAGAGATACCTGCCAGTCTCATGATAGATGCAGTGTTGTTGAGGTTATGGGTCGTCATGCAGGTCATGTTGCTTTGCAGTGCGGTATTGCTGTTGGCGCTTCAGCTATTGTTGTTCCTGAAATTGAAATGAGTATGGATGATATTGTTAATAAAATAAAAGCTTCTCAGAAAACAGGCAAGCAGCACTTTATCATTATGGTAGCTGAAGGTGTTGGTGGCGTTAATGAAATCGCTAAGAAGATAGAGGAGGAAACCGGTGTTGAATCAAGAGCAACTGTTCTCGGTCATATTCAACGCGGCGGCAACCCGACTGTTAGAGACAGACTCAGAGCAACCCAGTTCGGCTTTGCTGCAGTTAAACTTCTCGAAAAGGGAATAGGCAACCGTGTTGTTGCAGTTAAGAACAACGAAATTGTTGATTATGATATTTATGAGGCTCTCAATATGGTTAAACCCTTCGATAAGGAACTTTATGAGATAGCAAATATAACTTCTATTTAATCTTTTGAGCCGATATTTTATCGGCTCTTTATTTTTAAAGGTAGGTGAGTTTATTGCAAAAGGTAATGCTTGGAATGAGCGGTGGAGTTGATTCTTCGGTTGCGGCGGCAGTTTTAATGGAAAATGGATTTATTGTCAAAGGATGCACTCTGCTTTTGTGCGAGAGTGAGGATAATAACACACTTGATGC
>JAZPXP010000177.1:0-4861 GCA_045543715.1 Acutalibacteraceae bacterium | reverse complement strand
GGGTTATCAACGAGGACATGGGTAACGGCACCGATGAGTTTGCCGTTTTGCAAAATCGGGCTTCCCGACATTCCCTGAACTATACCGCCTGTTTTTTGGAGCAATGCTTCATCGGTAACGGTTATTAACATATTCTGGGTTTTGGCAAGGAAAGCTGAGGTTCTAACCTCAACTATGCAATCATAAAGCTTTGGTCCGTTATCATCAACTGTGCATAAAATCTGAGCCTTGCCATTTTCTATTTCCTGCTTTAATGCTACCTCGCAAACCCTCGAAAATTTTATTTCGCCATCAAGAGAAGCATAAACTCCGCCGTTTGAATTAAGCCTTATTCCGCCTATTTTTCTATATCCGAATTTCCCTTTTAACTGCCCAGGCGAACCAACCTCGCCCTTCTCTATCGAAATAATTTCTGCTGAAACCATCTCGCCAGAATTAAGCTTTAAAAGAGCACCAGTTTCATCATCGCAAATGCCGTGCCCCAAACCGCAGACCGTTTCGTTCGCCGGACTATAAAAGGTAAGCATACCAATTCCCGCAGAACTATCTTTAATCCATATTCCTATCTTATAAGTGCCTGTCTCATTGGAAATTTCAGGCTTTACAGAAAGGGTTATTTTATTTTTATCCCTAAGAATTAAAAACTCCAAAGTATCTCCGTTACTGTTCTCAACCATTTCGCTTAAATCCTCATTTGTTGAAATGCTTTTTTTATTAACCGAAAGGATATAGTCGCCTTTTTTAATTCCCGCCTTTTTTGCAACATTTATATTGCCGTTTTCGGTTTTAACCTCACTCGTATTGATAACCAAAACACCCTCAGTATAAATTCGCATACCAAATGGTTCACCCAAAACCGCAACCTCCAACTCATCAACTACCTGAACTGATGCGGTTGAAAAAGGAATAACCCCGAAAGCCTTTAATTTAACATCGAAATTATCCCCTGCATTTCTTAACATTCCGCTTTGGGAAAGTTTAATTCCATTATAATCGGCAGTTACGGGAACAATAGTATTAACCCTTAAATCATTACCTTTTTTTATTTTGAATTCATTGCTTACCGAAAATTCAAGATAGCCTATAAGGGCGAAAATCATAATACTCAAACCTAAAACAATATAAAAAACCGTTTTGGTTAAAACTCGCATAGTTTTCAAAAAAATCACTCTCCATTTTTATATTGCTCAATTTAAAGCAATTTAAAAAATGAAAAAATAACCGCTTCAAAAATGAAGCGGTTATGTATATCTATTTCTTTTTATAAGCCTTATATAAGGCTCGGGGTCGGTATTGACAAGGACTGTTTCATGCCCTATAACACTAATTTCCGCCCAAGGAATTATGATATCCTCTTCCCTGCCGAAAAGTCCGAAAAAACGAGGTCTTCCAAAAATAACAAGACTTTCGATTTTACCGTTATTAGTGTTTATTTCAACATCAGAAACAAACCCTAAAACGCACCCGTTTTTAACACAAACAACCTGTTTGTTCCTAAGGTCTCCAATTCTGCAACACATATTCCATCACCATTAAATATGTATGCTGAAATTTAAAAAATCAGTCCTCTATATTCTCCTCGGTTCCCTCTTCTTCAGTTTCGATTTCAAGACCTAAATCACGGCGTTTCTCTATATCCTCATCGGGATGCTCTTTATAATAAGGGTCTATGATATATTTCTTAATCGGGGGGAAAACGCAATACTGAATCATAAGAAACCTATATCCTGGGAATGTTATGGAATAGATAATAATTGCAATCGGGATAACAATATACCAATAAGCCTGTAAAAGATAAATTATCACAAAATAAACTGCCAAGGAAAGAGCTAAAGAAAAGAAGCAGATTAAATTGTTTTTAAGATTAATAAAGAAAAATTTATAAGCGTTTTTATAAACCTGTTTGAGACTGAATTTAAAGGTTATTATAAGGGTTGGAATATAAAACTGCATAATGGTAAAAACAAAAAGTATGCAGAATGAAAATGCCAAGCAAACAGTTGAAAGAGTTCCCTTTTTCATAAACCAGAAGAAATAAATATCAAAAAAGAGTAATATATAAACAACTGTGTTGATAATACCCGAAGCTAAAGACTGCTTCCAGTTTTTCTTAATAGTATCATAAAAATCGCTGAGTCCGAAGGAATGCTTATCCCTTGCGGTTTGCCTTGCAACATGGGTAAGACCTGCAGACGCCAAACCATCAGTTATCTGAGGAAAAGATAAAACCGAATAAACTAAATTTATCGGAATAAATTTCCAGAAATTGCGAAAAAATGTTTCAACAAACACAAAAACCGTTTTTTTCTTAGGGGCATCCTTAGCAATTCCGGGACCCTCTTTTTCATAATTAAAAAGTCCAAAAAAACCTGCCATTTTTATTCTCCTCTAAATTATTTCTTCTTATATACAAGCTTATCTAAAAGCGAGATTTCCTTATATCCCAAAATATATGCTCCAAAGCATATAATCGGAACTGTTACCTGAGTTAAAGCCATTAAAACAAGATTTAAAACCGGAACCTCCTTCAAATGAAGTGCGCCATTTTGAAGCAAATCAATAAATGTATAGGCGTTTGCATTTAAGAACTTAAGCCAAACTGCAGGGAAATCATCCGTAATATTACCCTTAGTTACAATAAAGAAAACAAAGAGCAATAATGCAGGAACGATAGCAACTATACCAACCTTAAGACCTTTTAATTTATCCTCGGCTATATGACCGAAATGAACTAGATTGCGGTCTTTAGAGCCTTCCTTCCAAACAGCAGGATAAAGAATTGCAGCTAATGCCGCAAAGCAAAGAATACCCGAAACGGTTAAAAAGATTATATCACCTGTTTTGGTTGAGGCGGTTATAGGATGCTGTGATAGCTCGGTGTAACCCTCTGCCTCGAATTTGGCTTTTTCGGTATCTTCCCCGTTTTCAAAATAATAACTATATAAATATTTAGGCTCCTCTTCACCTTTTGGCATACCGTAAACCATATAGCCAACATCCTCACTAAATGCATTAGAGGTTATAATACTTATAGATAAAACAATAACGGCGCAAAGAACATTAACAAGGACCAGCTTAAAAAATGTTTTTATTCCTAAACCTATAATTTCTTTCATAATATCACCAATTAAAATATTTAAATCAATTATATGCCAAAATTAAAAAAAATGCAAGAAATTAACAGCATTTCTTGCATTCTTTAACACTTTATTTACAATATTAAAATCAGTCCAACCGTGAGCAAAACCAAACCAACACCCAAAATACATAAAAGTTTAACATTTAACCTTCTTTTATAGCGTTTTCTAAGATTTTTTGCGGGCGAATATTCGTAATTAAAGGAAAATTCACTTGCAGCTTTTTTTAACTGCTTTGCATTAAGATTTCCATACTCGGGGGTTACATAAAAAACTATTTTTTCGAACAACTTGCTCCCCGTATTATTAACAACTATAACCGTTTTACTAACACCTTTTACCATATCTTTTCCCCTTTTCTATCTTACGAAACTAGTGTTAACAAAAAAAGGAAAAGTTATTCAAGTTAACATAAAAATGTGGATAACTCGGTGGAAAAGTTGATAAACTCCCCTATTTATGCGGTTTTGTTATGCACATTTGGTATTTTTTTGTCGAATTATGTTAATCTATTGTAATCCTACCACTTAAAAAATCGACTGTTCTTTCAACCGAATTTTTGCACTCAGAGTTTGATAAGTCGGCTCCTGCCGAACGGTAATCAAAGCTCATTGCAAACTCGCTCAAATTATCATAAAGTTTTTTTGAATACTCCCCTGTGATACGGTTAAGGCTCTTTAAAAAGTCTCCGCCGTAGTGCTTCATATTATGCTTGTTAACTCCGCTTGAAAGCAGTTCATAGTGCTTAAGACAGAACATACTCTGATTATCAAAAAGGTTTCTGAAATCCTTTTCGTTTTCATAGCAGCGATAAATTGTATCTATCATTCGCCTCATACCGAACTCGATTTTACTGCAAATAAAACAGCTGTCAAGAATTTTTTTAGCCTCATCGTTCTGTTTTGATATAGGTGTTAAAAATTTCTTGGTAAAAACCTTCTCATTAAGCTCTGCAATATGGGTTTGAAGCATAAGAGTCAACTGCAGTCGTCCCCTGTTTGCCATCATTTTGTCATAATGCTTTTCGCAAAAGCCTACCTCATTGGTTGAAATTCTGACATCGGGCTCCATCATAGCGTCTCCCATAATATAATCAACTATTCTCTTCTCAATTATAGCTTTCATTCGGCAGATGGGACAACCATCATCAACTTCGAAAACCTCGCTGACAGGTATGGTACAAATATCCTCTCTCATGCTTTTCTCCTAAAATTTATATATTTACATTTCAACATAAAAATTATATAATACCAATTGGTGATGAAATGTTTAAGGCTGAATTTAAAAACGGAAATGCTTATATAAAAGGTGTTACCGAAATAGACCTAGCGCAAACCCTTGACTGCGGTCAGGCTTTCCGTTGGGAAGAGCAAGACGGCAAATGGCATGGTGTTGCCTTCGGCAGATTCCTTGAACTTGAAATTAAAGACTCGGTTATCATTCTTTATGACACAACCGAAGAGGACTTTAATAATATATGGTGCGATTATTTTGATTTGGAGCGTGATTACGGCAAAATTATAACCGAAATCAGCACAAACGAAATACTTAAAACCGCCTCTGATTACGGCAAGGGTATCAGGGTTTTAAACCAAGAGCCTTGGGAAACCCTATGCTCATTTATAATTTCGCAAAACAATAATATTAAAAGAATTAAAGGCATTATTGCAAGGCTTTGCGAAAATTTCGGAGAAGATAAGGGAGGATACTATTCCTTCCCTACC
>JAZPXP010000176.1:0-10778 GCA_045543715.1 Acutalibacteraceae bacterium | reverse complement strand
CATCAATCTTTCAAACTCTTCTTTTCCAATGTCGCTTTCGATAAAACGCTCCATCTCTTCCATCATGAACATAGCTAAAGAAACAAGCGCTTCTTCGGGAACAAAGTCGGAGGCCAAGCGGTCTTAGGAAGACAATTAGAGCTCCCAACTCCTTGGCTCACAGAACGACATGGCTACGATCCGACTTGCTTATTTCTTTAGCTATGTTCATGATGGAAGAGATGGAGCGTTTTATCGAAAGCGACATTGGAAAAGAAGAGTTTGAAAGATTGATGAGAGAAGCTTCGGAAGACGACGAAGATTAAGATATAAGCGGTACGGCTGTACTGCCGTACCGCTAAATAAAATTATTAACGAAAATGGAGTGTATAAAAATTGTTTTACGTATTGACTATAAACTGTTTATGTGTTATAATAAACACAAATCATTTGGAGGTGAATTAGAATATGAATATTGTAGGAGAACGACTAAAAGAACTAAGGGTAAATGCACGTTATTCTCAAAAGCAATTGGCGGAATTGTGTGAGACAACACAACCAACCATCGGTCGCTATGAAATGGGTGTTGCCGAGCCGCCGTTCCAAAAACTATTGTGGTATGCAGACTTCTTTAATGTATCTTTGGATTATATCTTTGGAAGAACGGATAACCCACAAGGTATGCAAAAATACCCGGCAATTAAATCAGCACTTGAAAAGGATGGCGGTCTGGAAGCCCTAATGACAATGTGCTTTACTCCCGGGACTGTGTTCAATGAAAAGCTGAAAGAGGTTATTTCTCAGATGCTTCGGGAGGTGAAGGAAGAATGATTGGAGTTATTTACGCAAGATATTCTTCAGACAGCCAACGCGAAGAAAGTATTGACGGTCAGCTTCGTGAATGCTATGCTTTTGCCGAAAAGCAAGGAATTTCAATTATTGATACCTATATTGACCGAGCGTTATCGGCAAAGACTGACAATCGACCAGCGTTCCAACAGATGATAAAGGACAGTGATAAGCAGAAATTCGATCTGGTTATCGTTTGGAAACTCGACAGATTTGCCCGTAACCGATACGATTCGGCTCGTTATAAAAACACATTAAAAAAGAATAATGTTAAAGTGGTTTCTGCGACCGAAACAATATCTCAAAACGCTGAAGGCATATTGCTCGAATCAATGTTGGAGGGTTATGCAGAATACTATTCGGTTGAACTTTCCGAAAAAGTTACACGAGGTATGACCGAGAATGCGCTAAAATGCAAATTTAACGGCGGTACGGTTCCTATCGGTTATGTTATTAACAAGGACCAAATGTTTGAAGTGGATCCCGTCAAAGCGCCCTATGTAGTACAAGCATTTGAAGCATATGCAAACGGCAAAACCATAAAAGAGATTGTAGAAATGCTAAATGCAAAAGGTGTTACCACTTCCCACGGGACTAAAATAACCATTAATATTGTAACAGATATGCTAAAGAACCGACGGTATATCGGTGAATACAAGTTCCGAGATATTGTTAACCCAAATGGCATACCGAGGATAGTCCCACAGACGTTATTTGACAAGGTGCAGCGTGAGCGTGCGAAGAATAAGAGAGCAACAGCAAGACATAAAGCCGAAGATGATTACTTACTGACCACAAAGCTGTTTTGCGGTAAATGCGGTGTATATATGACAGGTGAAAGCGGAACCGCCCGAAACGGTACGGTACATCGGTATTATAAATGCAATAACGCTAAGTACAAACATACTTGTGATAAAAAAACGGTAAAAAAAGAATGGATTGAAGACATTGTTGTTAAGCACACACATGAGATGATGATTGATGATAATGTTATTGATGACATCGCAAGTATTGTGTTTAGAAATGCAAAGAAAGAAAATCCCGCAATACAACTACTTAAACAACGGCTTAGCGAAACAGAAAACGCACTTAACAATTTGCTTAGAGCAATAGAAGAAGGAATTATTACTCCAACCACAAAACAAAGAATGATTGAGTTGGAGCAGACGAGAGATGAGATTAAATTAAAGCTCATCAAGGAAGAAATGAAGAAGCCCACCATCACGAAAGAGGGCTTAGTATTATGGCTCAGGCATATTCAAAACATGAGCTTGGAAACGAAGGAACACAAACAGAGACTGATTGACATTTTTGTAAACGCCGTATATCTTTACGACGACAAATTGGTCATAACATTTAATTATAAGGAAGCAAGTAAAACCGTAACCTTAAAAGAGGTAAACGGTTCGATTATAGAATGCTCAGGTGCACCAAAAATCCTTGTTCTTCGGAGCAAGGATTTTTCATTATACAAAAATATGGGATGCCATAAAATTGGCATCCCATATAAAAATTATTTATAGAATTTTAATTTAACCTTGCCAAGACCGAATGGGAGCGAATAGTAATCAGGTGTCCAACGGGTATCATCAATTTCCATACGCTCTAACCATTGTTTGTCGTATGGGTTACCATCCCAAGGATTTGCAGCAGTAGTGCTGTAAATACTTCCGCTAGAACCTTTTCTTGCCCAATTATGACCTAGCTCGCCCTGTACTCTATGATAAGGACCTAAAAGGTTACGCAGACAGTTTGCAATTTTTACGGTGATTATATTTTCGCCAACCTTCAAAGCGGGCTTAATATCTATTTCGTAAGGTGCCCAATATTTAAAGCCTAACGACTGACCGTTTACAATCATCTCAAGGGTACAACCGTTGAATTCTTCATAGGTAAACATAATCTTATCGTTTTTAAGCTCTTCCTCACTGATTGTAATGGTTTTTGTGAAGGACATTGCACCTGTATAGAAAGGATAACCTACTCCTGTTATATCCTTACCTGCCTCGCGTTTTTCTGTATCTATAGTAAAGAAACGGCTGAAGCGGCGGGTTTCGTTAGTAACCGGTTCCTCCCTTGAAAATACACCGAAATCGCCTATAACATAGATGGACTCGAGGTCGACACGCTCTTGATTATTAGTGAGTCCACCTGCGGTGAGTGCAGGAACAAACGCTCTTTTAAGTACGATTTCGTTTTCACCAATTATGCAGTTAGCGGGAAGGTCAACCACTTCAAATGCGCGTGAGAAATAATAGCCTTTATTGGTAATATCAATAGGAATGCCGTTAAACCATCCCTCAGTGATATCTAAATCCTCGAGTGCTAATTGTACCTTTGTATCTATATTAGATTTAAAGGTATATCTAAGGTATATATCACCTTGGTATTTCTCTTCATTTAGTTTTGCGCAGATATTAATAGAAGGATAGCATTTTGCAGAATATTCTTCGTTTTCCTTCTTTTTAAAACTGCAATTTTCAAGTAGCAAAACATTAGGATTATGGCGACTGATTTCCCATTTATCTGAAATATTGCGAACGAGGTAGGAACTTTCTTCCTCTGGCAACTTAAGTTCAGGAGTATCCTCTAATGTGAACATAATGCTACTACCCTCGGGTATAGTAACATTCAAATAGGTGTTACCGTTTTCGCAAATAGTGGGATATTCTTTAGAAGTTGCTTCTAATGCATTATAGAATGTTGCTTTTTTCTTACCCTTAATGGTAAGTGTGATTTCTTTTTCATCTGAACAGTCGTCATTCATTATGAAATAATAGTCGCGGTTTTGGTCGGCACGATGGTTAACAATAATAGGTGTTGCATCGCTTGTACAACTAAGTGTGTAACTTGAATTTTGTGATACTAAAATATCAATAAGGTCTTTTCTGTATTCAACAAATTCACAGCCTGCGTCTATTAAAGTCTTGCAAAGTGTTGCATTTTCCTCACCGTCAAGTCTATCAGGCATAGTGCCAAGAATATATACCTTACCGCCACGCTTTGCATATTCGCAAATGAGGTTAAAGGTGGATTTGCGGATAACCTGTAGATAAGGAAGGACAACGGTTTTATAGGTCATTTCACCAATTTTAAATCCATCCTCGGTTATTTCGCCGAAGTCGCCAATAGTAGCCTCATCGCCAAACTCGAACTGACATTGAGCAGCACATAGACCTCGCACAATTGCGTAATAAAAACGCTCATAATCGCGAAGTACGGCATTTTCTCTTTGCACATTGTCAATAGCAGGGTCAACCAACATATAGGCGGTATCAAGCGGATGAATAACCACGGTATCTTTGATGGGTTTACCTTGGCTTATGAACCAACTTGTTCTTCTGAAATAATCAAACATATCAGAATATCTTTCCCAATAGGGTTGATAATAATTCACCTGGTGCGGATATGAACGCTTGGCTTTACCGTGTAGATTATAGAAGAAGGCATGTATACATTTATGGTTAATACCTAAAGATGCAAAATGGTCAAACAAGTGGCGTTGGTCACGCAATGTAAAGTTGTGTGAAGTAACACCGAACATTTCACAAAGCATATGCTCTTTACCGGCTTGATGCGCCGCAGAGGTAAGCTGTAACGGAGTTGTATACATACCGATGGTAGCCATAGGAGCAGCATAAAATCCATTAGGCGGACATTCAGAACCGTCTTTCTCGCTGTAACCTATATACTCTCTTGAATATGGTGGTTTGATTTTACCATAGCGCCAAGGCATATCTGCCTCTAGCGTGTCTATACCAGGTATATCGAGATATTTATAGTAGGGCATTGTTGCAATACCGCCAAAAATCTGAGTAACCAAAGCGTCTTCGTGGAACAGGTGGCCACTGAATTTAATGTTATTTTCTTTACACCAAGCGCTAAGGGTTTTAAAATAGCCCTCCTCCATAAGTTTTTGAAGTAGCACTCTGTATTGATAGCGAATCTTTTTATAATCACCAATATCAAAGAAAAGTGAGGATAAGTGTTCTTTAATATTATAACCCCAACGATCAAAGAAGATTTTTTCTATGCCATCAGGATAGGGTATGCAACGGACATTTACAAGAGGCTCGTCAACCCACATAGTATGTATGGTATTACCGTAATACTCGCGGAACTCCTCCCACATATCCTCATAACATAGTTTAACATATTTCTTGCATAATTCGGGGCTGAACATATTAAGTGTGCCGCCGCGCCACTCTCCCGTAATCTCATCAGGTTTTGCGGCAGATTTGCGTTTTACGATATAATTTCCGTCAACCTCTTCAAGAATTTCGCAAAGGTAGTTCTTTTCTGTAAAAGCTTCACTATCATAAAACTCTTTACTTACACACTGAATAACATCTAAAACGTCTTCAATAGGAGTTTCTTCAACGCCTCCGGGCATACGCATAGCCTGCAAAGTTACGCGCATACCATATTTAGTTGCCTCCTCCAACATAACTCTTATCTGATGCTTCCATTTTGGACCGGGATAATCGGTTCGAAGACCTACATATGTACGGGCAATAAAGCCACCCATACCTTTTTCATGAAAATCTTTCACCTGACGGCGAATTTCATCATCTCGTAGTTCGTCATTAAGCATCCAGAAATCCGTACCGCGATATATTTGCGGTGGATTTTTGAACATTTCCATCATAAAAAAACACTCTCCTTATTTATCGGAAAATCCGATAGTTAAGCCTTTTTAGCTTAATATAATTTTATCAATATATTGGTAGTATGTCAAGGACAATGTCAAAATAATCACACAAAAATGATGCCTAATAATTGTATATAATAAATAAAAATTTGCCTTTTGATTTATTGACTAATTTTATGAAAGATATGTACGCATAAAAAAGGCGTTATGTTCCCAATAACACAACGCCAAATACTAGTTTTCATTTTTTATTATTTTATAATCACCGTTTTTGAGAGCGGCTATAAAATCTTCATAAGAGTTAATTTCAACTGAAAAATCTATTCCCGAAAAGCCAACATCCTCAGCTGCATGAACATCTCCTCCTGAGGTCATAATCTTGCCGTGTTTCTTAGCAAACTCAAAAGCTTTTTGATTTTCTTCGGGGCGGTTAAACTGATTATAAACCTCAATGCCATCAAACAAATCGGGGTTTGGCGGTATGTCAGGATTGGATATATAAAATCTATCCCTGAAAGGATGAGCGCAAACGGTAATTCCACCGTTCTTACGAATAAAATCAACCTTTTCTTCTATTTCCATATTATTAAATTCGGGATTTTCAATAAGAATATCAGGGGAGAGTCCAAAGATTAAAAATTCCTTTCCGCCGCCATAGCCCTCTTCAATGCCGAAGAAGACCTTCATTCCAATGCTTTCACCATATTTTTTTGCTTCAAGGTAGTTTTCCATATAAGCGCTAACAAAATCCTTCCAAGGAATACGGCGGTTTATTGCAGTATTTCCGTGATAAAAATGATTGGTTAAAACAACACCTGCATAACCCTTTTGCTTTAACGCATAAATCATTTCTTTGGCGGTTGAAACTGAACAGGCACTGCATTCGCTTGTATGAAAATGGGTTTCAAATTTATACATTTTGCTTCCCCTTTGTGTTTTTGCGAAACGCAAGGTAATCCTCAAGAATTATTACCGCCGCAACTGCATCTATAACTTCTTTTCGTTTTTTGCCCTTGGTGTCGGTATAATTAAGAGCAGTATGAGCCGAAACGGTTGTGCATCTTTCATCCCATAAAACAATGGGGAGGGAAGATGCTTCTTTAATTTTTTCAGCGATAGAACTACATTCTTCTGCTCTGAAACCTATAGAGCCATCCATATTCTTTGGAAGACCAACAACTATAAGCTCGGCGTTATATTCATCAGCTGAAAGTTTTATTTTTTCAACCAATCTTTCGGTGTTATATTCGGTGATAACTTTTTTAGGGAATGCAAAGCTTTCGCCGTTATCCGAAACGGCGATACCTGTTCTTGCCTTTCCTAAGTCAACCGACATTATAATCATTCTTTTGCTCCTTCTATCGTTTTAACAATCCTGCTTTTTTTATTTATATATTCTTCAGGCAGATGAGAAACATCGTTATAAAAAACAATGTTTGGATTTAAGTTATCATCAAATTCAATGAGTGAAACTGCTGTATTTTCAGCCCAAGGGGTGTTCTTAAGCTCTTTAATATCTCCAAATAAAAGGCGGCAGTTAAGACAGCGTGTAACACCACCGTGGGTGGTTAAAGCTATACTTTTACCTTTGTTTTCTTTTACAATATCTATTATGGTGTTCCATATTCTTTCATAAGCATCACGCATTTTTTCACCGTTTTCGGGGGCAAAGTCTTGCGGATGGTTATTCCAAGTATCTGCAAGACCTTCTATAGAAGAAAAAGCTTCTTGAAAAGGTCTACCCTCAACAACACCGCCGTGAAGCTCAGTAAGACCGTTGTTAACCTCTAATTCTAAATCTTTATCCCCAATAACCGCTTGAGCGGTTTTTCTAGCTCTTAAAAGGGGGCTTGAAAGAACCCTATCAAGCTCTATATTTTTAAATCTTTTTCTTAAAAGCTCTAACTGTTTAGCACCAAGCTCGCTTATATCAAGGTCGGTAGAACCTTGGAAAATTCTCATAACATTTCCCAATGCCTCGCAATGTCTTACCACATATATTTTAGTCATAAAATCACCTATGGTAAAGTATAACATTTTTTATTTCTAAAAGCAAGTCAGATAATCACTTCATTTTTGAGCTCTTTGCCTTCAAAATAATCTTTAAAATTTTGCATTGTGGTTTCTGCTATTGCGTTTAATGCTTCTCTTGTTAAAAATGCTTGATGTGAGGTTACAATAACATTTGGCATTGAAATTAAAGTTGAAAGGGTATCATCATGGATAATTTCGTCCGAATAATCCTCAAAGAAAAGGGCGGTTTCTTCTTCATAAACATCGAGTCCTGCTGCTGCAATCTTGCCTGATTTCAGTCCGTTAATAAGTGCTTCTGTATCTATGAGCTGACCTCGGGAGGTATTTATAACAAAAGCACCCTTTTTCATTTTTGATATAGTTTCCTCATTTATTATATATCTGTTCTCCTTTGTTAAGGGACAATGCAGAGTTATAATATCCGAGGAACTGAGTAGTTCATCAAGCTCTACATATTTGCCGATGAAGTTTTCAGATGGAAAAGGGTCAAAGCCTATTATTTCCATACCGAAGCCCTCGCATATTGAGGCAAAAGCCATACCGATTTTTCCTGTTCCGATTATGCCAACCTTTTTATTCTTAAGGTCAAAGCCTGTAAGCCCCTCAAGAGAAAAGTTATGGTCTCGAGTTCTGATATAGGCTCTGTGAAGTTTCCTGTTGAGCATTAAAATCATACCTATGGCGTGTTCCGCTATAGCATATGGGGAATAGGCGGGAACCCTTGCAATTTTAACTCTTCCTCTGGCGGCTTTCAGGTCAACATTGTTATATCCTGCACAACGCATTGCAACAAGGCCAACTCCAAACCTTTCGAGTTCTTCGATAACCCTTTTATCAATATTATCGTTAACAAAGGCACAAACTGCATCACAGCAAGCCGCCATACTAACCGTATCGGCATTGAGCTTGTTTTCGAAAAAGCGTATGTTAATTTCCTCATCTGCTATTTTTAAAAAGCTTTCTTTATCGTAAGATTTAGTATCAAAAAATGCAACCGTTTTCAAAATTATTCCTCCAAATTGCTAAATTAGTTATATTATTCTCAATAAATTTTGGCATATACACTATTGTAAAATTGAAGATTTTGCAGTATAATTTTTAACAAGAAATTTTCTTAGGAGGAAGTTAAAATGGTTAAGAAGTATTTGAACAGACTTTTTATTGACGGTCTTTCAGGTATGGCTTACGGACTTTTTTCAACACTAATTATCGGCACTATTATCTGCCAGATAGCAAAGCTTGTTGGAAATAATGTTGTTGGCGAATATCTGAACGCTATGGGAAGTGTTGCTAAAACACTTACAGGTGCCGGCATTGGTGTTGGAGTTGCTTGCAAGCTTAAGTCTTCTCCTTTAACAACCGTTTCTGCGGCGGTTTGCGGAATGATAGGTGCTTTCCCTGATATTGCTAAGGAGGCATTTGTTGTTGGTGCTCCCGGTGAGCCGCTCGGAGCTTTTATTGCGGCTTATGTTGCTATTGAAATCGGAGCATTGGTTTCTGGCAAAACTAAGGTCGATATAATCGTAACTCCGCTTGCTTGCATTATAACAGGTGCGGCGGCTGGTTATTTTGTTGGCCCTTATATTTCAGCAGCTATGACGTTCCTTGGTAATCTTGTTAATGTCAATGTTGAAAAATATCCGATTTTTGGCGGTATGATAGTTTCAGTTTTGATGGGTATGATTTTAACTCTGCCGATTTCTTCTGCCGCTATAGGAGTTTCGATGGGTATAACAGGTCTTGCAGCAGGTGCGGCAACTGTCGGCTGTTGCTGCAATATGGTAGGCTTTGCGATTATCAGCTATAGAGAGAATAAGTTTGGCGGTCTTATTGCTCAGGGACTCGGTACCTCTATGCTTCAGGTTCCCAATATCGTAAGGAAACCGATTATCTGGCTTCCTGCAATTTTATCGAGCGCTATATTAGGTCCTGTGTCATCCGCAGTTCTTAAAATGGTCAGCAACCCTGTAGGCTCGGGTATGGGTTCGGCAGGACTTGTCGGTCAGTTTATGAGTTATGACAGTATGGTAGCGGCAGGCTTTTCTCCTGTTGTTGCCTTACTCGAAATAGTTGTTATGCAGTTTGTTCTTCCTGCGGTTGTAACTTTGGCTATTGCTGAAGGAATGAGAAAATTGAATCTTATCAAGAACGGCGATATGAAGCTTGAGGCTGCTAATGCGTAAAAAGGAAAGAGTGATAAAAGCGGTTGAGGGCTTAGAAAAGCTTTACCCCGATGCTATTTGTTCCCTCCAGTATACCGATGCTTTTCAACTTCTTATCGCAACAAGACTTTCGGCTCAGTGTACCGATAAGAGAGTTAATATGGTAACTCCTGATTTATTTAAGGAATTTCCAACTGCCGAGAAAATGGCTGAGGCTGAGCTTGGTAGAGTAGAGGAACTTGTTAAAACCTGCGGACTTTATAAAACCAAGGCTAAGGATTTAATAGGTATTGCTCAGAAACTGATATCCGATTTTGGCGGAATAGTTCCCGATACTATCGAGGAGCTTACAACTCTTCCAGGTGTTGGCAGAAAAACTGCAAACTTAGTTTGCGGAGATATCTATAAAAAACCTGCAGTTGTAACCGATACTCATTTTATCAGAATCTGCAACCGCTTAGGATTTGTTGCTTCAACCAACCCTTTAGTTGTTGAAAAGGAAATGAGGAGGTTGCTTCCGCCAGATAAGTCAAATGACTTCTGCCACAGAACTGTTTTATTTGGCAGAGATATCTGCACGGCAAGAAAAGCAAATTGTTCTGCTTGTCCTCTAAATGAAATATGCCCTAAAAAAATCTAAAATATAGTAAAAACAAGGCTGTTATGCTTAATGCATAGCAGTCTTTTTTTATTTTTTCAAAAAAATTATGTAAATCTGAAAAAAATACTTGATTTTTACGAAAAGAGGGCTTATAATGGCATTGTAGTGGTGCAAAGTGTATTAAAAAACCATTAAAGTGTATTAAAGTGGTGATTTTGGAGGTGAGAACCGTGCTATTCGGTGGCTTTGACCATAAGATTGATAAAAAGGGCAGGGTTTTCATCCCTTCCGCTTTCAGAGAAGATTTAGGCGAGGGCTTTATTATATGTAAAGGTATCTTCGGTAAGAAATGCCTTTGTGTTTATTCAAATGAGGAATGGAACGCCCTTGTTGAAAAGATAGGAACTCTTCCTGCATCGAAATCAAGTTCAGTTAAACGTTTTTTATATGACGGAGCTTTCAGTGTTGAATTTGATACTCAGGGCAGAATTTTAGTTCCGCC
>JAZPXP010000175.1:0-1513 GCA_045543715.1 Acutalibacteraceae bacterium | reverse complement strand
TATGTGTGTTTTCAAGTCGGGTCTTGGCAAAAAAGCGCCCGCTGTAATTTCTGGGGACCTTTGTTTTCAATATGCATTTGATAAGGAATATCTTAATACATTCCTTGATAACGGAATAGATTTGGTTTTGTTTAACCGCACCGAAATTGCACCCGATATAGCAGAATATAATATTAGAGATTTGAAAAAAGATGCCGAGGAATATAAAACCTCTAAGGCAATTTTAAATGAACTCGAAACCGGCAACTGCGGCGGTCAGCTTAAAAAGGCTTATCCTGATTATACTTTCGGTGCTGTCGGTGCTTGGGCTTGGGGGTATTCAAGATGCGTTGATGCACTCGAGCGTTTAGGCTTTACCGATATGGAATGTATCGCATTTACAGGTCATTCAAGAGGCGGAAAAACCTGTGCATTGGCAGGTGTTTATGATGAAAGAGCAGCAATAGTTAACCCGAATGCAACCTGTTCGGGTGGATATAGTAGTTACAGAATAAATATTGAGGCAAAAACTGAAACGGGTGAGATTAAGGAAAGTGAGCCGCTTTCTAATATATTCTTCAATTTCCCTGCATGGTTAGGTAATGGAATGAAGGATTATATCGGAAAAGAGGAAACTTTGCCCTTTGATTCCCATTATCTTAAAGCCTTGGTAGCTCCCCGTATTTTGTTTGTATCAGAAGCAGCAAGCGATATTATGGCAAACCCCGTTGGCTCTTATCAGACAACCGAAGCCGCTTCAGAGGTATTTAAGTTCTTAAATTGCGAAGAAAACCTCTATTGGTATTTCAGAAGCGGAACCCATTTCCATCATATTGACGATATCACTCAGCTTGTTAATATTATAAGACATGTTAAGTACGGAGAGGAGCTTAATGATAAGTTCTTTAAACTTCCCTTTGAGAAAATAGAAAAAGCTTATGACTGGAAGGCACCTGAAAAATAATGATTAGTATAATTTTTGATATGGATGGTACCTTGCTTGATACTCAGCGTATTTGCATTCCCGCTTGGGAGGAATGCGGAAGAAATCAGGGTATTGAGGGGATGGGTAAGGATATCAGAAAAGTTTGCGGTATGAATGAAATTGGTTGGACTAAGTATATTGAAAATAAGTATCCTCAGATTGATGTTTTAAAGTTCAAACAAGATGTTAGTGATTTTTACCGAAAAAATAATCCTCCAATCAGGTATATGAACGGTGCTAGGGAATTGCTTGATTATTTTAAGGGTAAAAACATTAAAATGGCGATTGCTTCGGGTTCTTCTCCTTATTCTGTAGAGCATCATTTAAATGAAGTTAATGCTATGGGGTATTTTGGTGCTTTTGCTTGCGGAGCTGAGGTTGAAAAAGGAAAGCCAGAGCCCGATGTTTTCTTGCTTGCGGCTGAAAGGCTCGGCGTTAAACCTGAAACCTGCTTTGTTTTTGAGGATTCTCCGCTTGGAATCATAGCGGCAAATAAGGCGGGTATGAAGGCTATTGGTGTGCCTGATGTTGCTTATTTTAGTGAAGAAA
>JAZPXP010000174.1:0-1587 GCA_045543715.1 Acutalibacteraceae bacterium | reverse complement strand
GCATTAACACAATAGGATAAAAGCTCTGCCTGATACTCCTCTGTCCAATGAATATTATCAAAGGTATGCTCACCATAAATAGCGGCGCAGCCAAATTCTGACATAATAACAGGAATATCTGAAAGACCTAATTTTTCTCTTCTTTCCTCAAAACCGGCTAGGAATTTATCCCAAGAATGTTTATCTCCGTAATACCAACCGAAATATTGATTTATAGAGATAACATCACAATATTCAAGGCAAATATCATCCATCGGCTTATCAGTAGCATAGGTTACTATGCGGTTACCGCCGTTTTCTTTAAGGAAGCTATAATACTTTTTGGTCATTTGGAGAGCTTCATCTGTTGCAGTTAAAATTTCATTATGCACACCCCAAATAATAATCGAGGGATGATTATAATAAAATTCGAGCATTTCTCGGTGCATTTCAAGACCTCTGTTTACAACAACCTCATCACCAAGTGCTTCTTGTGAAAAACCTCCGCCCCAAATGGGGATTTCACTCCAAAAGAGAATTCCGTAGCTGTCCAGCATATCAACAAAAGCTTTCGAATTGGGATAATGCGAGCCTCTGATAGTATTGCAGCCAAGGTCTAAAATAATATCAATATCCCTCTTCATAAGCGACTGCGGAAAGGCAAAACCAAACTCAGGATGCTCCTCGTGGCGATTAACGCCCCTAAGCTCAATTTCCCTATGGTTAAGATAAATCTTACTGTTTTTAACCTCAATTTTTCTAAATCCGGTGCGGTCTAAAAGGTCATCGCAAGAAGATAAAACCTTAATATCATATAGTTCAGGCTTACCCTCATCCCAAAGTCTGATATTTTCTTCAAAAAATTCCTTTGATAAAATTGTTTTGGTTTCAAATGGTTTAAGCGTTATATTCTCCGAATAAACCTTTTTATTTCCTAAGTAAAACTCGATTTCATCAGAAATTTCCTTATCTTCGGCATTGTAAATTTCAGCCTCAAAATAACAGTTAGCCTTAGTCAAATCATCATTTAAGGTGTATTTAAAACGGTTACTAAGAATAGAAATTCCCTTTAAATATTCAATTCTAACGCTTCTGGTAATTCCGCCATAATGATACCAGTCAACCTTTTTCTGCGGAATAGACTGCTTATCAAATATGTTTCTAACCCTTACGGTTACGGTATGATAGCCCTCTTCGATATTGTTTATAATAAAACCAAACTCTGAAAAACCGCCATAATGGTAACCAAGATAATCGTTATCAAACCAAACATCAGCCTCTGTTAAAACGGCATCAAAGCAAAGCTTTGCGGTGCCTTTTTCAAGATAAACCTTTTTTTGATACCAAGCAACGCCCTCATAGGATAAAAGACCGCTATCGATATTCCAAACAGAAGGAACAGACGCTATCGCACTGTTTTTAATGTCCTTAAACCATTTTTCTTCTTTGCCGATATCCTTTTCATCAGTTTTGAAATTCCAAAATCCGTCTAAAGAAACTGTTTTTCTTAAAATATGTTCATCAAAAAGTCTTCTCATAGTGTAACCCCGTCTTTAAAAATAGAAATTTCTTTATATCCATTGATTTCGTTTCTGGTTTCCTTACCCG
>JAZPXP010000173.1:0-7191 GCA_045543715.1 Acutalibacteraceae bacterium | reverse complement strand
TTTGTTTTCCACGCCGCCGCTTTAAAGCAGGTGCCTTCTTGTGAGTTCTTTCCGCTTGAAGCTGTTAAAACTAATGTGCTTGGCACCGAGAATGTTTTAACTGCCGCAATAGATGAGGGTGTTAAAACTGTTATCTGCCTTTCAACCGATAAGGCGGCATACCCTGTTAATGCTATGGGAACCTCAAAGGCTATGATGGAAAAGGTAGCCGTTGCGAAATCAAAGACGGTATCTGCCGATAAAACCAAGATTTGTTGCACACGTTACGGTAATGTTCTTTGCAGTAGGGGAAGTGTTGTTCCGCTCTGGATAGAGCAAATAAAATCAGGCAAGCCTATAACCATAACCGAGCCTTTAATGACAAGATTTATAATGTCTCTTGAAGAGGCGGTTGACCTTGTTCTCTTTGCTTTCGAAAAGGGTGTTTCGGGGGATATTTTGGTTCAGAAAGCCCCTGCCTGCACCATTGAGGTTTTGGCAAAAGCAGTTACCGAGCTTTTCCATAAGGAAACTCCCATCGAGGTTATTGGAATCAGACACGGCGAGAAGATTTACGAAACCTTGCTTACAAATGAGGAATGCGCTTCGGCTATCGACCTAGGGGATTTCTACCGAGTTCCTGCAGATACGAGAGGACTTAACTATGATAAATATATTAAAACAGGTGATACAAAGAGAGCCGATTTAGAAGAATTCAATTCGCATAATACCAAGCTTTTAACCGTTAGCGAGGTTAAGGAAAAGCTTTTGAGTCTTGAATACATAAGAAATGAGCTTGAAAATATATGAATATTTTAGTTACGGGAGCTAAAGGCTTTGTTGGTAAAAATTTCATAGAAACCCTCAAGACCATTAAGGACGGTCGCAACAAAACCCGACCAAATATAAAAATAGATGAGATTTTTGAGTTTGATATTGATACCGATATCTTTTTACTTGATGAGTATTGCAAGAGGGCTGACATTGTTTTCAATTTTGCAGGGGTTAACAGACCGACAGATGACTCCGAGTTTGAAAAGGGGAATGTAAGCTTTCCTGAAAGATTACTTTTAACTCTTGAAAGATATGGTAACAAATGTCCCGTTATGGTGTCTTCCTCTGTTCAGGCAAGCCTTGAGGGAAGATATAAGGATAGTCCTTACGGTGTTTCTAAGCGTCAGGGCGAAGAGGTTTTCTTTGAATATGCAAACAAAACGGGTGCAAAGGTTTTGGTTTATAGATTTACCAATATTTTTGGTAAATGGTCAAGACCAAATTACAATAGTGCCGTTGCAACCTTTTGCCATAATATAGCCAATGATTTACCCGTTAATGTAACTGACAGAAATATAGAACTTGAGCTTCTTTATATTGATGATTTAATAAATGAAATGCTTGATGCTATTGAGGGTAATGAGCATTATGATAATGAAAAACGCTTTTGCATAACCCCCGTAACCCATAAAACAACCCTTGGGGAAATTGTTGATATGCTTTATGAGTTCAAGCAATATCCCGAGAACCTTATTATGAGTGAAATTCCGAAGGGTAGTTTCAAGAAAAAACTTTATTCAACCTATGTTTCTTTTTTGCCTGAAAGGAATGCGGTTTTCCCTCTTAAAATGAACAATGATGAGAGGGGAAGCTTCACCGAGCTTTTTAAAACCGAGAATTTTGGACAGGTTAGTGTTAATATTTCAAAACCCGGTATTACTAAGGGTCAGCACTGGCATAATTCTAAATGGGAATTTTTTATTGTGGTTTCGGGCAAAGGCCTTATCGAGCAGAGGAAAATCGGCTCAGATGAAGTATTGAAATTCTATGTTTCGGGCGAAAAAATGGAAGCTGTTTATATGCTTCCGGGATATACTCATAACATTATAAATCTTTCAGAAACTGAGGACTTGGTAACTGTTATGTGGGCAAATGAGCAATTTGACGGTAATAAACCCGATACTTTTTTTGAGGAAGTGTGATAAATGGAGATTAAAACAAATTACTCAGATATAAGTTTTAAAAATAACGGAAAACTTAAGCTTTTAATCATTGTTGGCACAAGACCTGAGATTATAAGACTTTCTGCTGTTATAACCAAGTGCCGTAAGTATTTTGATTGCATTTTAGCCCATACGGGACAGAATTATGATTATAACCTTAACGGCGTTTTCTTTAAGGATTTATCCTTGGATGAGCCCGAGGTTTATATGAATGCTGTTGGCGATGATTTGGGGGCTACGGTTGGCAATATCATAAACTGTTCTTATAAGCTGATGAATGAGATAAAGCCTGACGCTTTGCTTGTTTTAGGGGATACTAATTCCTGCCTTTCAGCTATCAGTGCTAAAAGACTTCATATTCCCGTTTTCCATATGGAAGCGGGCAACCGTTGCAAAGATGAGTGCTTGCCAGAGGAAACCAACAGAAGAATTGTTGATATAATTTCGGATGTTAATATGGCTTATTCTGAACACGCAAGAAGATATCTTCATGAATGCGGTCTGCCTAAAGAAAGAACCTTTGTTACAGGCTCTCCTATGGCAGAGGTTTTAGCTTTAAACCTTGAAAATATCGAAAGCTCGGATATTTTAAGCCGTTTAGGGCTTCAGAAGGGCAAATATATTCTTCTTTCAGCCCATAGGGAAGAGAATATCGATACCGAAAAGAACTTTATAAGTTTGTTTTCTGCCATAAATGAAATGGCTGAAAAATACGATATGCCGATACTTTATTCATGTCATCCCCGCTCCGAGAAAAAGCTCAAGGAGAGCGGTTTTGCACTTGACAAGAGGGTTATAAAGCATGCTCCCTTAGGTTTCCACGATTATAACTGCCTTCAGATGAATGCTTTTGCGGTGGTGTCGGATAGCGGAACTCTTCCTGAAGAGAGTGCATATTTCAGGAGTATTGATAGGTCTTTCCCTGCGGTTTGTATCAGAACCTCAACCGAAAGACCTGAGGCTATGGAAAAGGCTTGCTTTATTCTTGCGGGCATTGATAAAAAAGGTCTCTTATCTGCAGTTGAAACCGCAGTTGAAATGAATAAAAACGGCGATTTGGGCGATACCGTTCCCGATTATAAGGAAGAAACAGTTTCAACCAAGGTTGTTAAAATAATTCAGAGCTATACCAATGTTGTTAACAAGATGGTTTGGAGAAAGTTTTAATGGATAAAATAAATAATATTATGCTCTCTCTTTTAAAGGCGGAGGTTTGCGGTGTTGAAACAGAAATACCCGAACTTAAAATAAAAGAGGCAGAGGCCCTTTTTAAAATTTCTAAAAAACACGATTTGGTGCATATAATAGCCTATGCGCTTGAGAAAAGGGGACTTTTACCTAACTCTCCTATTTCGGAACAGTTTAAAAATGAGCATATTATTGCCTTCTTCAGACATCAGAAATTGGCTTTTGAGCTTGAAAGAATATGCAAGGCTTTTGAAGAGGCGGAAATTATGCATATTCCCTTAAAAGGTGCTGTTATCAGGGATTATTATCCTGAAAGCTGGTTAAGAACGAGTTGCGACATTGATATTCTGGTGCATAAAGAGCAACTTGAGAAAGCAGATGAAATTTTAAAAAAGCATCTTGGCGCAAAAAAAGACGGAGAGAGCAGACACGATATTGCATATTTTACCGATAATAAGATTAAGCTCGAACTGCATTTCCGTTTAGTTGCAGATAATAAGAATTATAAGTTTGAAAACGAGCTTCTTAAGGTCTGGGATTATGCAAAGCCCTTGAATAACTGGAAATACAGATATGTTTTAGAGGACGAAATGTTTTATCTCTTCCATATTGCCCATATAGCAGTTCATTTTAAAGAGGGCGGTTGCGGAATTAAACCCATACTTGATTTGTTTTTCCTCGAAAATAAAATGGAATTTAATGAGGCTAAACGAAATGAACTAATTGAGAGAAGCGGACTTGTTAAGTGCGCCGAAAATTCGAAGGCGCTATGCCGCGTTTGGTTTGGGGATGATGAGCCAACTGTTTTTACTAAAAGAATGGGAGATTTTATCCTTTCAGGCGGTGTTTACGGAAGCGTTGCCAACAGAATAATCCTTCAAAATGAATTATCAAAGGGGAAAGGAAGATATCTTTTATCGAGAATTTTCTTACCTTTCGATAGGCTTAAATATCAGTACCCTATTCTTCAGAAAAACAAATGGCTTTATCCGCTTTTCACCCTTGTTCGTTGGTCTAGGCTTATTTTTGTTCGCGGAAATACTAAGCGTCAATTAACCGAGCTAAAATATGTTAACGGGGTTGAAGGCGCTGTTCCTAATGAGATGCAGAATATGCTTAAAGATATGGATATATAAAAAATCGGCAGGTTAAAACTTGCCGATTTTTCGTATATTTTAGCATAAAAATTAAATATTATTATGGGGTGAAACAAAATGGGGATAATTCAGTGTTCGGCTAAATGCAAATTTCAAAAGGAAGGATATTGCGGTTTGGAAAAATGCTCAACCGTTTCAAGCAAAGCAGGGGAATGCCCATATCTTTTACCTCTTTCAACGGATAATCGAGATAGCCTCTTTAAGACTTCTGACACCGATAAGCTCTAGTGTTTCAGGACAGGAAGAAACCTGTTTTACAGAGGAAACGGGGAGAATGCACTTAGTAAAGCCCAGTCTTGCGGCTTCGTTTATTCTTGACTGAACTCTCGATACCGAACGGATTTCGCCTGAAAGTCCAATTTCGCCAAAGGCGATAAGATTTTCCTCAAGAGGAATATCTCTGTAGCCCGAAACGAGCGCCATAGCAACAGCTAAGTCAGCGGCAGGCTCGTCCAACCGCATACCGCCTATAATATTTACATAGGTATCAAAATTGCTGAAATTGAGTTTAAGTCTTTTTTCGAGAACTGCAACTAAAAGATTAAGACGGTTATAATCAAAACCTGTTGCGGTTCTTCTTGCGTTACCGAAACCGCTCGGGGTTACAAGCCCCTGAACCTCGGCTAAAATGGGACGGGTGCCCTCAATGACGCAGGTTATACAGCCGCCTGAAACATCCGCCATTCTTCCCGAAAGAAGCATAGCCGAAGGGTTTTCGACCTCTTTAAGACCTATATCGGTCATTTCAAAAACACCGATTTCATTGGTTGAGCCAAAGCGGTTTTTAATGCCTCTTAAAATTCTGTATGACTGATTTCTTTCGCCTTCAAAATAAAGAACGGTATCTACAATATGTTCCATAACCTTAGGTCCTGCAATATCGCCGCCTTTGTTAACATGGCCAACAATAAAAATTGGAATTCCCAAAGATTTTCCCGTTCTCATAAGAAGGTTGGTTGATTCTCTGACCTGAACAATGCTGCCAGCCGAGGAAGAAAGACCTGAAAGCGACATAGTTTGGATAGAATCTATCATAACGAGGTCAGGCTTAGCAGAGGATATATATTCGCAAACGGTCTCGGTATCGGTTTCGGTCATAATTGAAACATTATGACTTTCAACACCGAGTCTTGAGGCCCTAAGTTTAATCTGGCTTGCCGATTCCTCACCCGAAACATAGAGAATTTTTAAATTTTCTTGAAGACTATTGCAAATTTGGAGAAGAATGGTTGATTTGCCGATTCCTGGGTCGCCGCTAAGAAGAACTACCGAGCCTTTAACTATTCCGCCGCCAAGCACTCTATCAAGCTCGTCAATTTGGGTTACAAAACGCTCCTCCTCTGAAATGTTTATTTCATTTAAAGGTTTAGCAAATGCGGTGGTTTTGTTTAAGGCGGGAGAGGAGGCGGTTTTAGGCGCAACAATTTCCTCGTCCATAGAATTCCAGGCTCCGCAGCCCGAGCATTTGCCGAGCCATTTTGGAGATTCAAAACCGCATTCGCGGCAAACAAAAACCGATTTTACTTTTGAAGGCATTTATATTGTTCCTTTCGAAAAATATTCAGTTATTCCGCAAAAAACAGAGAATGCCATCTGACTTTGGTATTCGCTGTTTTTTAGTTTTTCAAGTTCCTGAGAGTTGCTTAAAAATCCGCATTCAACCAAAACCGCAGGAACGGTTGCATTATGAAGAATATAGGTTGAAGAGGTGGACTTTTTGTTAACCCTTGTATTATCCTTTTGAAGCATACCAACTATTGATTTTCTGATATCCTCTGCCAGAACCTTTGATTCTTCAGTTTTTTCGCTGTAGAAAATTTGGGCGCCATTAGCAGAGGCGGTAGTGAATTTATTGAGATGAATGCTTATAAAAACCGAGTCGGGAAAATCTTTCATAAGCTTTAGGCGGTTCCTAAGGTCGCTCTTTTTGCGCGAGGGAATTTTATCGGTTTCAACATCATCGGTTGAAACATCGGATTCGCGGGTTAATATAACATTATATCCCGAGCTTTTTAAAAGCGAAGCCAGTTTTAAGCAGATTTTAAGGTTTATATCTTTTTCAACCGTCCCGTCATTTGCAACCGCTCCACCATCAAACCCGCCGTGGGCTGAGTTAGCTAATACTATACTTTTTTAGTAATTCTGTATATTTTGTCGATTTTTGACTGTGGAAAACGCCTAAATTTTCCACTCAATCTTGATTTCTCTCTTGCCACTCTTTTGGAGTTTTCCAATGAAGATTTTACTTATAAATTCATCGGCAATCTCAAATGTAAGAGTGTCAATTTTTCGGTACTTTTCGAGTATCGATTTTGTATCCATTTTTGCTTCGCCGCCTGATAATGCGACAAGTTTTGATTTCAAAATTTCGATGCGTTTTTCTGTTTCTTGAGAATCTTTTTGATAGCTTTCTCGGTATTTTGTAAACTCCGCTACGCTGATGACACCATCTAACTTGTCGGTGTACATCTGAGCCATTCGGTTATCATTACGCTTGACCTTTTCTTCAAGCTCAGCAATTTGCGACTGCAAGGTTTTAGCACCGTTCTTTTTCCTTTTGGGTGCATCTAACTTGCCAATCTGCTTTTTATCGTAGTATTTATCGAGTAGTTTATTGATTTCCTCTACTACAATTTTCTCTAACTCGTCAAGGCGAATACTGTGTGCGTTTTGGCAAACTCCGTTAGTGGTTTTACGAGTTCTGCAAGAAAGGTAGTTATATCTTCCGTCACGCAGCTTATAGCTCATTTTCCATATTGTGTTACCACATTCGGCGCAAAACACCTTTTTAGCAAGTGAATAACAACTGCCACTTGGAATTTTTTGACCTCTGCCTCGGGAAAGCCGAATCTCCTGTGCCTTATAAAAGG
>JAZPXP010000172.1:0-6928 GCA_045543715.1 Acutalibacteraceae bacterium | reverse complement strand
GGTCCCCGGAAGACTACCGGGTTGATAGGCTGCAGGTGTAAGCGTAGTGATACGTGTGCTAGGCAGTACTAATAGACCGAGGGCTTGACCTATTTTTTCGTGTCCTCAACTTCCATACTTGTTCAGTTTTCAGGGTGTGAGCAATAAGTAATTTAAGCAACTCTTTAAGAGTTGCTTTTTTGTTATACGAAAACCACACGCTTGGCGTGTGGTTTTAAAGAGGATTTTGCCGATGAATAAAAAAGAACTCTTACAGCGTGGAATTGCAAATGCCACATAGTTTGTTTGATCAAGGTCTTTATCTTCTCTTAAATCTCGTAATCTCTGATACAATCCAATAACCTGCAACACAATCATTATTAACATTTTGTTGCTTTCAGAGTACTTATGTGTTAATATAACTATGTATATGTATTTTAATGGAAGTGTAAAAACGTATGAAATACTTAAAACAAGGGATTGCTCTTATAGTGTGCATTGCGATTTTGTGCACACAATTCATATTTTTCTCAGCCTCTGCAACAGCACCAAATGGTACATTTGTGGGAATGGGAGAATATACTACAAGCCTATTATCTGACCCCTCTACTATGACACCGCCGGAAGAATTTGGCAGTATTTCTGCCAACGGCAAGGTTTGGGTAGATAAAAGCGTTGTAGCAAATAAAGATAAATTTGAGATAACACTTTCAGCACTCGCTCAAGAATATATTTCGGAAGACACAAGTGCTACAGCTAACTCAACCGCAGCTGACGTTGTTATGATTTTAGATATGTCGGGTTCAATGGATACAAATCTAACCTTAGACGGCGAAACTATGACAAGAACCAAGGCTATGGTAAAGGCTGTTAACGAGGCGGTAGATATTATTTTATCTGCCAATGAAAACAACCGTGTTCTTATTTATACCTATCAAGGTAGTGGCAATGATGGTAGAACACCATTGGTACAAGAATTTTTACCTCTTGGACATTATACTAACGAAAATTGGACAAGCGAAGAAATCTGGAGTGGCAACGGTGGTAAATATTTTAACTATCTTACCAGTGATGCCATTCAAACTGCCAGAAACCTTAATAAGGATGGCGGAACCTTCAGTCAAAAATCAATTGCTACAGATAATGGAACCTTAACCCAAAATGGTATGGCTAAGGGAATTGGCTCTCTTATCAATTCAATAAGCTCAGAAACCAAAACTGTTGAGCGTAAGCCCTATGTTTTATTATTTACCGATGGTGCACCGGGTTGCGCACATACTACTTGGTATAATATTCCAAGTGGCAAATGTAATTTAAGTCATAGTAACAGTGGTACTGCACAAATTACCGCTTTAACAGTTTTAACTGCGGCACTAATGAAAAACAAGCTTAATGAGGCTTATACAATATACAACGGCAAAACTGCTGATGCCGAATGGTTTAACATAGGACTTGGTGTGTCTGATAACCTTTGCGGAACGCTATTTTTAGACCCTAAAAATATTGCTACCAATACCTCGACAATGGGCAATTCAATACGCAATAACATTAACACCTACACCACAGGAAATTATTCAGATTATGCTTCATATAGCACCAATTATGTCTATACAGAGCATTCCTATTTAGTTAATACCGGTAACGCCCTAAAAGATGCCTTTAAGGAGCTTGCCGATAAGGTTGAATCTGAAACCAAAATAATAACCTTCCCAATTGTTTCAACGCAAGGTGCCACCGGAGATTTAGTCTTTACTGATGAATTAGGTGATGGCCTTGGAGTTAGTGATATAACACTTTACGCAAATGCAACAACCCCTATTTTAGCGACTGAAAAAAGCAATAATGTTTACACCTTTGACGGCTACGATATGACGGTTGAATTATCAACCAATGCGCAAAACAGAAAGGTTTTAACCTGGCATATTCCTGCCGATGAAATAGCAATTTTCTCGTTTTTAAACCGTCAAGACCCAACCGACGGTCGCTATAATACTGCAGAGCCAATAAGATTATGTTATAACGCATATGTTTTAGCTCCACAAAACTATAATGGTGAAACAATTTATTCTAATAATAATGCTACGGCACAGTTTTACATAGCAAAGGATAACCCATATTACCATAACGCCGATGGCAGCACTAAAACCGATGCTTTTAAAAGCGTGGCAAAAGAAAATAACGTTACCGGTACCAATGAAAACAGCATCTCATTTGTTACTAATAATACCGAAAATATTGGTGTTACGGTAAACTTAGGTAACAATGGTATTTTAAAACCGGTGATGCAGCTTCAAAAGGAAGCCGATAGCGAATTTGTTGAGCCAAGCACAGAGGCGGGCTTTACCTTAATAATTAAAAATGTTGGCACTGAAACCCTTAATGACGTGGTTGTCGAGGATACTTTGCCCGCCGACTTAACCTACAAATCGGGCTCAGCGTTAGGCATTGAGCCAACTGTTAATGGTCAAACTTTAAGCTTTTTAGTTCCAAAGATAGAAGCGGGACAAACCTTGACGATTTCTTATAAGGCAACACTTACCGATGGTGCGGCAAACTTTAAAGTCCTTACAAACACAGCCGCCATTTCTGAAATACACACTATTGAGGTATTTAACCCCGTTGAAGCAACTTCAACCATTACGGTTAAGCGTTTTTATAAGGTAAATTATAACTGGACAGGCAATATTCCATCGAAAGTTGAGCTTCCAACTGATGTCGGTCGTTATGCCACGGGTACAAATTATACCGTTGACCAGCAGTTTACCGCTGAAACTAAAATCGAAAATAAAGATGCCTATAATAACGTTACAGAGCGATGGACCTTTAGCGGTTGGAGTGATCCAAATGCAGGCATAATGGGAGATAGGGACGTAACAATACCTGGTGTTTGGAGCTACGAGTCCTTTACAATACCTGCTCACGAGGTTTTATATGAATGGACAGGGGATATACCCCAAGGTGTTGTTATACCGAATGATAGCAATACTTACGTTAATAATCAGCCTTACACTGTTGATACAGAATACACCAGCGCCACCGCTATTTACGAATATGATACCTATAACAACGTTAAGGGCATTTACACCTTTAGCGGCTGGGCAGACCCCAACAACGCAGTAATGGGGGATGAGGACGTAACAGTTCGCGGTGTTTGGCGTTATGAATCTGTAACTGTAGAAGACCATACTGTTATTTACGTATGGAAGGGTGATATTCCAAGCAGTGAAAATCTGCCGCTTGATGAAAACCGTTACGTTAATAACCAACCATATAGCGTTGATACAACCTATAATAGTACCACCACAAGAAATGACTACGATATTTACGGTAATCTTTGTGGATATTGGAGTTTTAGCGGCTGGACCGACCCTAATAACGGAATTATGGGTAACAATGACGTAACTATAGAGGGTATTTGGAGCTACACCACAGTCCCTGTTCCCGATTACAAGGTTACCTATGTTTGGAGCGGTGAAATTCCAAGCGTTGTAACCTTGCCGACCGATGAAAACCGTTATGTAACCAATCAACCATATAGTGTTGATACAACGTATAATGGCACAACTATGATTGATGACCGTGATACTTACGGTAACCTTTGTGGATACTGGAGTTTTAGCGGTTGGACTGACCAAAATAACGGAGTTATGGGTAATAGTGATGTAACTATAGAGGGTGTTTGGAGTTACACCACAGTTCCTGTTCCCGATTACAAGGTTACTTATGTTTGGAGCGGTGAAATTCCAAGCGGACAAACCTTGCCGACCGATGAAAACCGTTATGTAACAAATCAACCGTATAGTGTAGATACCAACTATGAGCATCCACACACTATATACAACCACGATAAATACAATAATATTTGCGGATATTGGAGCTTTAGTGGTTGGGATGATACCAACCACGGCATTATGGCTAATCACGACATAACCATAGAAGGCGTTTGGACCTATACTGAAATGCCCGTAGCACAACATAAGGTTATTTATACTTGGAGTGGCGATATTCCAAGCGGTCAAATTATACCGACCGACAGTAATCGTTACGTACTAAATCAGCCTTATAACGCTGATAAAATATATACCAGCACCACAAAAATAAACGATTATGATAAATACGGCAATATTTGTGGTGGCTGGAGCTTTAGCGGCTGGACCGACCCTAATAACGGAATTATGGGAAATGCCGATATTATCATAAGCGGCGTATGGATATATAATTCCGTAGCGGTAAATGATTTTGGAGTTATCTATAATTGGAGCGGTGAAATACCGGTGGGTGTTGATTTACCAACCGATAGTAACCGTTACATTACCAACCAACCCTATACTGTTGATGACACCTATACTGATAAAACCGTTATAAACGAATATGACGAAAATAACGATATTTGCGGACGCTACACCTTTAGTGGCTGGAGTGATCCTAACTACGGCATAATGGGCAATAGCGACGTAACAGTTGTTGGCATTTGGGATTACGAACAAATTAAAAAACCTGAATTTGTTACCCCGCCTGAAGACACTTATTCCGATATTGCACTTCTTGGGGATAATTCCAATATTAAAATAATTATGATTCTTTGTGCAGTTTCCTTGGTAATCTTATTTATTTCAAGCCTTTTACGTAAGAGATAAAAACATAAAAATAAACCGTCCTTAGAAAAGGACGGTTTATTTTTTTAGTGATTAAATTATTTGTTAAGCGCTTCGTTAACTGCAACTGCACAAGCAACAGTCATACCAACCATTGGGTTATTACCTGCGCCGATAAGACCCATCATTTCCACGTGAGCAGGAACTGAAGAAGAGCCTGCAAACTGAGCGTCAGAATGCATACGTCCCATTGTATCGGTCATACCGTAGGAAGCGGGGCCTGCAGCCATATTGTCGGGGTGGAGTGTTCTTCCTGTACCGCCGCCGCTAGCTACTGAAAAGTACTTCTTGCCCTGTTCGATGCATTCCTTCTTATAAGTACCTGCAACAGGATGCTGGAATCTTGTGGGGTTGGTGGAGTTACCTGTGATAGAAACGTCAACACCCTCTTTATGCATTATAGCAACGCCCTCACGAACATCGTCAGCACCGTAGCAACGAACCTTAGCACGTTCGCCGTTTGAATATGCGGTCTCCTCAACGATGGTGAGCTCACCTGTGTAATAATCAAACTTGGTCTGAACATAGGTAAAGCCGTTAATTCTTGAAATAATCTTAGCAGCATCTTTACCGAGACCGTTAAGAACAACTCTTAAAGGCTCTTTACGAGCTTTGTTAGCGCTACGAGCGAGGCCTATAGCACCTTCAGCAGCAGCGAAGGACTCATGACCTGCCAAGAAAGCAAAGCACTTGGTCTCCTCACGGAGAAGCATAGCACCGAGGTTACCGTGTCCAAGACCAACCTTACGGTCATCAGCAACAGAGCCGGGGATGCAGAAGGACTGGAGGCCAACACCGATTTTCTCAGCAGCCTCAGCAGCAGACTTAACTTCATCTTTAATAGCGATAGCACAGCCTACAACATAAGCCCATGCAGCGTTCTCAAAGCAGATAGGCTGAATACCTTTAACGATGTTATAAGCATCAACGCCTGCCTTATCGCAGATTTCTTTTGCCTCTTCAATGGAAGAAATGCCGTGCTTTTTAAGCTCTGCGTTTATTTGATTTATTCTTCTATCATAACTTTCAAATAATGCCATTGTTCATTTCCTCCTTATTATTCTTCACGGGGGTCGATGAGCTTAGCAGCGTCATCAACACGTCCGTACTGGCCGCTGGCTTTTTCTAAAGCTTCATTAGCGTCCATACCCTTTTTAATCATATCCATCATTTTTCCTAGATGAACAAACTTATAACCGATAATGGTATCATTCTCATCAACAGCAATCTTGGTGATATAACCCTCAGCAAGCTCTAAGTAACGGGGACCCTTTGCAAGAGTTGCATAGGTAGTACCGCACTGTGAACGAAGACCCTTACCTAAATCCTCAAGACCTGCACCAATCGGGAGACCGTCCTCAGAGAAAGCGGTCTGAGTTCTACCGTAAACAATCTGCAAGAAAAGTTCACGCATAGCAGTATTGATAGCATCGCAAACAAGGTCTGTATTGAGAGCCTCAAGAATGGTTTTGCCAACCAAAATCTCAGAAGCCATAGCAGCCGAATGGGTCATACCCGAGCAGCCGATTGTCTCAACTAAAGCCTCTTGAATGATACCCTCTTTAACATTAAGGGTGAGCTTGCAGGTGCCCTGCTGGGGAGCGCACCAACCGATACCGTGAGTAAGGCCGGAAACATCTTTAACTTCCTTAACCTGAACCCACTTGCCCTCCTCCGGAATGGGAGCGGGACCGTGATATGTGCCCTTAGCTAAGGGACACATATTTTCTACTTCATGTGAATAGTTCATATATGTACTCCTTTCAGAATTTCACTATGTATTGATTATATCAAAATCCGACACAAAACTCAATAGCAAAATGTCAAAAAAATAACAATTTAATAGATTATTTCTGAGCCATAACGCTCTTAAAATAGTCTTCAGCTGAATATAATTCACTGTCTATCATAGCTTTTTTATCTTCGATTGAAGCATTTGATGAGGTTATTTTTAAGATTTCAGCCTTTGCAACCTCTGTTCTGCCTAAGATAAGGTTAACAAGCTCTTTAGCCGAAGATGCTTCCATTGAAGAGGTGAGCTCATTGCAATAAGAGGTAGAGCTAAGAACAATTTTTCCAATAATAGAGGCTCCGTATTCAGTATCCTCCTCGAGCTTTATCTGAGAAACCATTTTTTCCTCAATCATTTGTAATGGTGCAGAGGGTTTTGGGGTTTCTGCCATTCCCTTTATTTTCTTTTCAAGTGCCTCAATCTTTGAAAGCAGGGAAGAGTTTTCTTTTTTCAATTCCTCGGCGGTGCGCATTGCAGCTTCCGCTCTGTCAAAAAGTTGCTC
>JAZPXP010000171.1:0-5345 GCA_045543715.1 Acutalibacteraceae bacterium | reverse complement strand
GGCAAAGAGTGAGCAAAAGATGCTTTCTATGATAGGCGGCGGAACAACAGTTTTATTTGTTTCGCATTCTATTGAGCAAATAAAGAAAATGTGCGACACAGTTGTTTGGATAGAACATGGCGTTGTTCAAAAAATCGGCGGCAAAGAAATTTGCGATGAGTATGTTCAGTTTATGGAGAACAAATAGTTTTTAAAGGAACCGGTTGATATGGATTGTGAATATAAGAAAATCATATTTTTTAGCCGCGATTTAAAAATTGGTGGTATGGAGAAAGCTTTAGTTTCTCTTTTAAACGGTTTGGCAAAAAAGAAATACCTTATAACATTGGTTCTTGAAAATGCGTGCGGTGAATTATTAAAGGAATTGGATTCCAATGTTAATATTAAGGAATATAGGTTAAGTAATTCAAGGCTCATAGTTTTTAGAAAAATTTATAATTTTTTACATCGGAAAATCTGGTCGGTTTTAAACCGCAATAAATATGATTTTTCTTGTAATTATGCAACATATTCAGTTATTGGAAGCAAACTTGCCTGCATAGCCTCAAAAAATTCAGCATTGTATGTTCATAGTAACTATCTAGGATATTACCAAGGAGATTTTCTTAAGGTTAAATCCTTTTTTGAGAGTGTTGATATTGGTCGCTTTAAAAGGGTTATATTTGTATCTAATGAAAGTCGGTTGGCGGTTGAAAAAATCTATCCGCAAAGAGCTAAAGATTTCATAACCATAAACAACATTATCTTGCCTGAAGAAATTTTACTCAAATCTTTTCAGGGAGAAGCTGTTGAATTTAAAGATAATAAAAAGAATCTTCTTTTCGTAGGACGTTTGGATGATACCTCGAAAAATTTCGGTTTACTGCTTGAGAGCTTTAAAAAGGCGTATACCGAGGATAATTCTTTGAGGCTATATTTAATTGGCGATGGGCCAAACAGAATAGATATAGAAAGACTTATAGAAAAGGAAAATATAAATGGTGTTGCTGTGTTGGGTGAGAAATCAAATCCATATCCGTATATGAAGGAATGCGATTTAATGATTTTAACATCTAAATATGAAGGCTATCCAATGATTTATACCGAATCATTAATACTTAATAAGCCGTTTGTTACTACCGTTTCGGTAAGCGATGATTATGTAAACATTGAAGAATATTTCACTGTTACTGATTTTAATGCCGAGAATATTTCAAAAGCGATATTAAATCAGGCGGGAAGAAAGGTTCAATATAATATAGATTTTAATAGGGCAAATAGCGAAAGGCTAATGCATATTGAAAATATAATTCATATGGGGAATAAATTAAATGAGAATTAAAGGAAAAAATATCACAATAAAAAAACTTTCGGAAGGAAAAACAATAAATAATAATTTCGGTGGCGAAGCCTTTTGTTTCGATATTGGTTCGTTAAAAATTAAAAGAGGTTTTGTTCATTTGAGATTTTCTTCCCTTTCGGGTAATTTTAAGGTTTGTCTTGTGAGCAATTTAATGCGAATCAAATATAATTTTGATTCCAATTCAGATATTTATATTAACCTGGAAGAAGATTTTTGCGGAAGAGTTATGGTTAGGATACCTCCTAACCGGAGCTGCACGCTTGGCGAATTTACGGTTGAAAAAGCTCAGCAAACAGATTTGTTGAAATATTTTTCGTGTGATAATTTGTTGGTTAGCCCGGGATATCCCTGTGAAGAAGATAGATATAATTGCGGTTTTGTTCATACAAGAGCTTTGGCTTATAAAAGATCAAATTTCCCTGTGGATGTTGTTTGGGTTGGAGATTTTGCTGAAACATCGGTATATGAATATCAAGGAATTCGTGTTGTTAGATTAAACTATGGCGATTTAAGAGAAATTTTATATTTCAAGAAATATAAAAATATTCTCATTCATTTCTTTAATGAGAGAATAGCAAAGGTTATTGACAATTTAGACCTTCATGAAACTAGATTATATTTTTATGCTCATGGTGCCGAAACTCTTTATAGGGATTGGCAGAAGATTTGTTGTCCTTATTTCAATTCTACTGTTAAACTTATTGAATATCATTATGATATCTTTGAGGAAAAGGATGCAGTAATTCGAAAATATAATGAAATGCCAAATGTTAAATGGATTTTCGTTACCGATTGGACAAGAACTCATAGCGAAGAGTTGCTTGGAATTAAATATAATAATTATGATGTTGTTCCTTGCTTGATTGATACTGAAACCTTCAAATTTACCGAAAAAGACCCTGAACTCAGGAAAAAGATTTTCATATTAAGAAAATTCCACGATATAAATAGTTATTCTATTGATTTGGATGTTCGTGCTATTTTAGAACTTAGCCATAGAAAATGCTTCGATGATTTGGAGTTCAATATATATGGCGATGGTCCGTTACACGAACAGTTGTTGGCTCCTGTCAAGGATTTTCCGAATGTTAAGATTCATAAGAAATTCTTAACAAGCGATGAAATTGCCGAAATGCATAGGGAACACGGAATTGCACTTTTTGCAACACGATACGATTCTCAGGCGGTTTCATCCTGTGAAGCAGCAAGCTCAGGCTGTGTTGTTGTGAGCACATTGAATCCCGGTATTCTTCAGGAATTTGATGCTGAGCATAATACTCTTTGCAATCAGGAAAATTATAAGGAATATGCAGATGTTATTGAGCGTTTGTATTATAATCCTGATGAGTTTTTGCAGATAAGCCGAAAGATGTCGGAAAAGATACACAACATTTATTCTTATGATAAAACCATCAAAAAAGAGCTTGAAATGTTGAAAAGGGATGCCAGCGAGCAATTGCCCAAGCTTGAACTTACAACCTGTAGCGAACAACCTGTGCTTAGTATTATTATTCCGGCATATAATGTTCAGAAATATATTAAACACACATTGTGGTCCTTGATAAATCAAGAGAATGCAGATAAGCTTGAAATTTTAGTTATTAATGATGGAAGCCGTGATGACACGTTACTTATCTCGCAGGAATATGCTAAGGAAATAGACAAAACAGGCAAGATTATTAAGGTTATTGATAAGGAAAACGGCGGACATGGTTCGGTTTTGAATTATGGAGTTTCGGTTGCAAAAGGTAAATATGTTAAAATTATAGATGGCGATGATACGGTAAATTCCAAGAGTTTTGAAGAACTTATCAATATTTTGGAAAAGGAAAATGTGGATATCGTTCTCAACAATTTCTGCGAAGATGTACCTTATGAAAATCGCAACACTCCCCGTAAACATTATAAAATGTTGGTTGAAAATGTTGAGTATAACCTTGAAGACCTTTGTTTTGAAAATTATGGCTTTGATGTTTGGGGACCAATTCTTTCAACCTCGAGCTATAAGCTTGAAATGCTAAAGAAAAGACCTTATAAAACAACCGAGAAGATGTTTTATGATGATATGGAATGGAATTTAAACACCTACATCAATTGTGATACTGTTAAGTTCTTTGATTTGGATATTTATAATTATTTAATTGGAAGAGCGGGACAATCTATTTCTGATGAAGCATTAAAGCGCAACTATCCTATGCATAGAAGAATGATAGCAAGTCTTCTTGAAATTTATAGCGAAAACTTTGATAACATTTCTAAAAACAAAAAAATATTGATAGAAAATAAGATTATCAAAAAGATGATTTCAACTCATTATAATTTAATTTTCGAACTAATCAAGAAACCAAAGGCATTTAAGGAATTTGACGATGTTTTGAAAAAATATCCTTATTTCTATAACCATCCTGAATTGGTTGGAATAAAAACAAAGATTTTAAGGCTCACAAATGGACATTTTATGTTCTTACAGGGTATTTTGGGTTGGATTAAAGACCATTTACAAAGGTGAAAATATGACAGAGTTTGAAAAACTGAACCTCAGAATTAAAGCTTTAGAGGCACAAAATGATTACTTAAAGGATTTATTGGTTAAAAGGAATAAATCTTTAAAAGAAATTATAAAGCAAAAACTTTCAAAGCCTAGTAAAAATAAGTTGGGCATGGTAGTTGATGTTGATAATTGGGCATTTTATAATATTGCAAATAATTTTAGTAAGCATATAACCGAATATGAAACTATTATTATACCGATGTCTCTAATTGATTCGAATTTTCATTTGATGTGGATAATGCTTAAGGAATGCGATGTGGTTCACTTTTTCTGTCGTGGAATTCCCTTGAGTATGAAACCTGCCGCATTAACACCTGAGCTTGAAAAATATGGCGATACTTATGATAATTTTTATAAAAACTATCTTAAGGGCAAAATTTTAACTACTTGTGTATATGACCATCTATTTTTGGATGAGGAGTTACCGTCTACTCAGTATTGGTTCTCGGAACTTGAAACCTATTATGTTTCTTCTAATATTTTATTTAATATTTATAACGGGCTCGACATAAAGTATAAACCCACAACAGTTATAACTGATGGTGTTAATCTTGATTTGTTTTATCCCAAAAACTTAGCGAGGTTTGATGATAGCAAAAGAACCATTAACATTGGTTGGGTAGGAAATAGTGAGTGGAATAAAGGTGCCGACCATAAAGGTATAAACACTATAATCAAGCCGGTTGTGGAAAAACTGCAAAAACAAGGTTATAATGTAAATCTTTTATCCAGCGATAAGATTGATAAGCATATTCCTATCGAGCAAATGGTCGATTATTACGAAAAAATTGATATTTATGTATGCGCCTCTATAAATGAGGGAACTCCTAATCCTGTACTCGAATCGATGGCTTGTGGGGTGCCTGTTATTTCTACTGATGTTGGTATTGTTAGAGATGCGTTAGGGGAAAAACAAAAGCAGTTTATTTTAAGTGATAGAAGCTGCGAGTGTTTGGAGACTGCCATTAAGAAGATGATTGAAAATCCCGTAATAATGAAAGAATGTTCTTTGGAAAATTTGGAATCCATTAAGAAATGGGATTGGAAATTCAAGTCAGAAGATTTCGAACGATTTATAAAAAATGCTGTTAAAAAAGGGAAAAGATTATGAGCAAAATTAATGTTAAATATCTGGTTATAGGCGCTGGAATATCGGGTCTTACCTTTGCTAATTATTGCAAAGGTAATTATCTGATAGTTGAAAAGGAAAATGAAGTTGGCGGTTATTGTCGCACTATTAAAAAGGGCGAATATGTCTGGGATTATGCGGGACATTTTTTCCATTTCAAGACCGAAGAATTTAAAACTAAATTTTTAAATCAAATGCCCGAAGATGATATAATCTATAATGATAAATGCACTAAAATTGTCCATGGGGACAAGTTTATTGATTTCCCTTTTCAAACTAATATTCATCAACTTGATAAGGAAGAGTTTATAGATTGTCTTTAC
>JAZPXP010000170.1:0-23085 GCA_045543715.1 Acutalibacteraceae bacterium | reverse complement strand
TTCATACAAGAGTGATGGCAGTACTGGCAGGTCTCGAATATTGGCGAGGTGTTTTGATGCAGAAGGAAACATTTTAACTGATGTGTACTCTAACTACAATGTTTTTTATAAAGCCTTTATTTTACCGTTGGATGATGTTCTAACTTTCACAATACCTGATACTGTAGCTTATTGGCAGTTTGGTTGGGTAGCTATGGAGACGGCAATAGGTTCTCTATCATCAATGAAATTTCCACAACTCGAACGTGGTGATAATGTCACACCTTATGAGCCGTGTGTGGTGCATACCGCCACTGCAAACGCAGAGGGAATAGTTGAAGGATTAAAAAGCATTTCACCGAATATGGCTTTAATTCCTGATACGGATAACGTTGTTATTGAGGTTGAATATATAGCAGATACCAAGCTTTATATTGACAATAAATTCAAAGAACTTAAATCAGAGCTTCAAGCTTTAATTTTGGAGGGTTAAAAATGAGTAAAAGAGAACAAAGAGTTATTAAGGCATTCATCAACTGCGTAAGGTCAGGCGAATATTCTTTCGATTACGCAACCACCTTAATAGAAAATACAGAGCGTTACGGCTATTTAACGGATGAGGCAAAGGAAACCTTTTATGCCGAATTCGAGGTAGTAACGGAGGCCGTCGAATAACAAAAATATGATTAAGCTATAAAATTAAATGCAATGTTAAAACAACAAAAAAGTATTTAATAATGAGGGCTGATTTGGAAAGGTCAGCCCAATTTATTAAATAATCATTATTAGCAAGGAGTTTTACATGGTACCAATTAAACAAAATTTAGTAAGTTCAAGTAAATATAGTCTTAAATGCCCTTACGCTATGATAGCAGAAGGTATTACAGTACACAATACCGCTAATAATGCCTCTGCGAAAAATGAAATTAACTATATGATTAATAACAATAGTTCTACTTCATATCATTACGCAATAGATGATATAGAAATTATTCAGGGTATTCCTGAGAACAGAAATGCTTTTCACGCAGGTGATGGTAACGGTAAAGGTAATAGAAAAACTATAGGTGTTGAAATTTGTTATTCTACTGGAGATAAAGTAAAATTTGAGAAAGCGCAGGAAAATGCAGCAGAATTTGTTGCTTATAAATTAAAAGAAAAGGGTTGGGGGACCGATAAGGTTTATCCACATAAACATTGGAGCGGCAAACATTGTCCTCATAGAACTCTTGATGAGTATGGTTGGGATTATTTTATAAATCTCGTTAATAAATATCTCAATGGCGGTAGTGGCTCAACCACAAAAACTACTGTCTACAATATAGCAATTACATATCAAACTTGGGATGATGTAAAGAATGTTTGGTTGCCAAACGTTACTAGCGATTCCGACTATGCTGGCATATTCGGCCATGATGTATGTGGCGTGTATGCCAACTTATCAGAAGGCGATTGTGTGTACAAGGTTCATACTCAAGGTGGTAGCTGGCTACCCGAAGTTAAAAATAGAACGGATTATGCAGGTATATTTAATAAACCAATTGATGGTTTCATGATTAAAGCAACTGATTTGAATACACAGATATATTATCAAGTACATATTCGTGGTGGTGAATGGTTGCCTTATGTAACCGGTTATAATACATCTGATAACAACAATGGATATGCAGGTATAATAGGTAAACCAATTGATGGTATTAGAATGTATGCCAAAAAAACCATTGTGCAAACAATTGCTGACCCTTCGCCTTCTCAACCATCAGTTCCAGTACTTCAACCCGAACCTGTTAAAAAATACTATAGAGTAAGAATATCTTGGGCAGATAGTAAATCACAAGTAGGTGCTTATACAGATTTACAAAATGCTATTGATAAATGTCAATCTGCTGGCAATGGGTATAAGGTATTCGATGATAGTGGAAAAGAGGTCTATGTTTACAAAATGCCCACTATTGTAGAGCCATCACCAACTCCAGTTCAACCTGAAGTCATACCTACCCCTCCAGTTACCACAGAACCTGAGAAAAAAGAAGAAAATGTAGAAGTTAAACCAGAGGTAGAATCAGTACCTGAAACAGACAAAAAAACCGATATCGAGGTTAGTCCAGAAATTAATGTGGAGTCGGAAGAAAAAGTAGATAATAATAATAAAATTAATACAATTGTCACTATTATTATTACCATTATGAAAAAATTGGCCGAAATATTTTTATGTAAATTTAAAGACAAAGGAGAATAAATTATGGATATAAATGTAATTGCAAGATTTGCCGCACTATCCGTAGTGTTAATAAATTCAATTTTAACTATATTTAATATCAATCCTATACCCTTTTCTCAAGAAGAAGCTTATGGCATAGTGTCAGCTATTTTAACTTGCGGAGTAGCCATTTACACTGCTTGGAAAAATAATTCCGTTACCAAGGAAGCTAAAATGGCAGACAAGGTAATGGTAGCGCTAAAGAATGGTGAATATACACTTGAATCTCTACAAGAAGCTTTAAATGCGTTGAAAACAATTAAATAATATAATTTAGGGGAGTAGATTAATTTCTACTCCCCTATTTTTTCGATTTTACATATCAAGCAAGTTTATTGCGCTTACTTTTTGTTCTTGTATTAAGTGTATATAAGTGTTGTAAGTTACTGATACATCTTTATGTCCCAAAATTTCGCTTACAGTTTTTACGTCTACGCCTTTTTTAAATAATAAACTTGCAAACGTGTGTCTTAAAGCATGAACACCATAAATCTCTTTAAATTTACAGTTTTCTTGTATTTTTCTGAACATTGTGTCATACGTTCTTCCAGAAACATTGTTGCCTGTTTTGGTTGAAAAAACATATTTGAATTGTCCCGTAATTTTTTTGATATGATTTAAGGCCTCGATTGCCTTATTATTTAACGGAACAATTCTTGAACTAGAATTTGTTTTTGTGCTATCTTGGATGATAATTTTATATTTGCCTTGATTATCGCTATCTCTGTTTTTTACTTGTTTTAAATTTTTGTTGACTTTAACGGTTTTGTTTTGAAAGTCCACATCTTCCCAAGTTAAGGCTAATACTTCTCCTATCCTCAAGCCGGTGTATAATAAGAATTGTATTCCATAGCCTAAACGATATTTGTTTTTACCATTGCTATATTTTGCCGTAGATTGTTTTAATAATAATTCTATCTGTTCTTCAGTGTAGAACTTAATATCTCCGTCTTGGTGTTTTAAATTTTTAGGCAAAGTTACGCCAACACAAGGGTTTTTTTGCAAGTCGCCACGAATCATTGCATATTTGCAGCATTCATTGATTACTTCATATGCTTTTTTAATCGAGGAATATGATAATTCTTTTTGTTTTAATTGATTGACCATTTCCTGCACATCATCAATTGATAGTTGTGATAACTGTAGCATTCCAATTGTCGGATATACTTGATTTGATAGTGTCATTTCTTTTCGGTCATAACTTGAAGGTTTTAATTCATTTACCTTTACATTTTTCAACCAGTTAGCACAATATTCTTCTACTGTAATATTGGCAACAGTATTGTCTTGTAAAATTAAACCATTAGAATTAATAAGTTTGATTTTTTCTTTTAATTTTCTTTTTGTTTCTGCTTCCGTTTTACCGTAAACAGTTATCATTTTTGGCTTGCCATTCTCATTATATCCGTTTTGAACTGCACCATACCATCTTCCGTCTTTTCTTAAATATATTGTACCTTGACCATGCTCTCTTTTATTTTTCGCCATAAAAGTTCTCCTTTATTTTTTATGTATAAAAGATGGTATTAGAATTATAACATAATAAAAAATTATAGTCAAGATATTTGACTATAATTTTGACTATAAAAAAGATTACATTAAAGGCATTTTAAAGCAACGAAATTACATTTGAAGAGTTGTTTAATATAAAAGAAAATGCTCGCAAACCGCATAACCAAGCGGTTTCACGAGCATTTAACATTGGCAGGGGTAGAAGGACTCGAACCCTCACAAACGGTTTTGGAGACCGGTGTGCTACCATTGACACCATACCCCTATTTTCTTTTTAAAATTAAAAAATGCTTGTTTGGTGGGGCGTTAGTTTCAAGGCTTAAAAACATTCCAGTGGAATGTTTTTAACTTGAAAGTCCCTGTCGCAGAAAGCGAGCGAAGAGAAGCTTGATGCGCATCTTCACCTTTTTATCAATCTTTATTGCGAGTTTTCAAGCTAAATTAAAAAATGCTTGTTTGGTGGGGCGTCAGGGACTCGAACCCCGGACCGACCGGTTATGAGCCGGTTGCTCTAACCAACTGAGCTAACGCCCCAAGCAAGCAAAAATTATTATACCATAAAATATCAATTTGTCAATACCGAAATAAAAGATTTTTCTTACTATGGTTCCAGAGGATTCGAGAAATTCCGATGGGCTCTTTTGAAATCAGCAGAATAGTTTCTGCTAAGCCTTAAATTATCGCCGTTTTTAAGGAAAATTGTATCCTTGTTATACTTATTTATATACTGCGAATTAACAATATATGCCCGATTTATCTTTATAAAATGACTTTTGGGAAGAACATCAAAAACCCTTGCCATTGTGCAATTAGACCTGAACTTCCTGCCCTCTAAATGCAAAAAACAGTTTTTGTTATCTGCTTCAAGATAGATAATTTCCTTTGTATTAAGGCACAAAGTATCGCAGCCACATTTTATCCACATAGGATAATCGCAGCCTTTTTCGGAAAAATATTCATCAAAAAAAATAAACATCTCCCTTTTTTCTATCGGGAAAAAGAAAAAGCCATAAGGTTTTATTTTTAAAACCTCTAAAATATTATCAGAAGTTCCGCTAATTAAAACTATATCACAAAAAGAATTTTGCTCTTTGATTTTCTTGAAAATCTCTAATTCTTCAGACCTTAAATAATCAAAACATAAAAAAGCCATACCAAATTTTTCCTTCGAAACTACCAAACTTGAAATATCAGAATAACCCTCAACCGCAACATCAAAGCCTTTTTCTTCCGAATATTCATAAATTATTTTCTTTAAGGCCGCTAAGCGTTTTTGATTTTTATCACACAATGCGATTTTCATAAAACTTCAACCTCTTAAATTATGTATATTACATAATATTATATATCACATCCTTTTATTTGTCAATGTTTTACTTTATTTGCGTAATTTCGCTCTCGAAAATCTACCTTTTACTCCCGCAACCGACATTTTTCTTCCAAATTTTGTAAAATAGCGGTTATATCTATTCTCTCCGCGGGCGAAAAAGTTACTGCAAAGGTTTACAAATTTAAAGTTTTTTTCTTTCCGCTTATTGAAAGGAAGGAAAAAAATGGAAAACATTGAACTTAAATCACTCATTTCAAATTTCAGAAAGGAAGATATGCTCGCCTTTGAACCTATCTACAGCGAGTTTAAAAGGTACATAAGATTTTATTCGAAAAAATTAGGTTATGAAGACGCTCTCCAAGAACTAACCCTTTTCCTCATAGAGCTTCTTTATGATATCGACCTTAAGTTATTCGAAAATGATTTATCGGACGGGCTTTCAAGATATATTGCAGTTTCTATAAGAAATAAATATATCGCACTTTCAAAAGAAAATTCAAGATATGCTCTTATGTGCACTGAGTTATATGAAAGCGAGGTGTTTTATACCGATTCAGCCGTTGAAAAGGTTTGTATTGAAGAAGCTCTTTCAAGCCTTACCAATCGGCAACGGCTTATCATAATATATAAGTATATCCTGAATTACAGTGATGCCGAAATTTCCTCCCTTCTCGGCATATCCAGACAGGCGGTTAACAGAATTAAAAACCGTGCATTCTGTGTTTTAAGAAATTTTTATAAGTAAGGAGAAAAGAAAATGAACAGTCCATATAATGGAAAATTCAAGGTTACGCAAAGATTTAAAGGCTCCGCCCACGATGGCCTTGATATTGTAGGTCTTGACAGCAAGGAAATCCATTCAACCGTTAACGGAAAGGTTGAAAGGGCAGGCTGGGAAAACATTCAAGACAAAAAACAAGGCTTCGGTCTTTATGTACGAATCAAAAAGGACAACTCTGCTGACCGATATTACTTCGGGCATATGTCCGAGGTTAAGGTTAAGGTTGGAGATACCGTTAAAATCGGAGATATTATAGGAATTGAGGGAAGCACAGGCAAATCAACCGGCCCTCACTGCCATTACTGTGCAAGAGGAAATTCCTCAAGACAAGAGATAAGGGATATCTCTGCTATCAGCGGAATACCCAACGCTCTCGGTGTTTATGATGATGGTTATGCTGCAAAGCTTGCTGCTAAGAAAAGTGTTGCAGAGCTTGCAAAGGAAGTAATAGATGGTAAGTGGGGCAACGGCGAGGAAAGACGTAAAAAGCTGACCGATGCCGGTTATAACTACTCAAAAGTTCAAGCAGAGGTAAATAAACTCGCCGCCAAGAAAACAAACGAAGCTATTGCCAAAGAGGTAATAGCAGGCAAATGGGGTAACGGCGAAGAACGCAAAAAGAGACTTACCGATGCAGGATATAACTACTCAGAAATTCAAAAATTAGTCAATAAATTAGTTTAGGAGAAAACAATGAAAAAGAATTTTTTAAAATGGCTTAAAGCCGCAGGCATAAGAGCAATTAAAACAGTTGCTGAAACAGCAGTTGCAACTATCGGAACATCGGCTGTGATTTCCGAGGTTGACTGGAAAATAGTTATTTCAGCCTCAATTCTTTCGGGAATATTATCCCTTTTAATTTCGATTAAAGGTCTTCCCGAGGCATAAAAAAGAACCTGACTCTTTTATGAGTCAGGTTCTTTAAATTTTAAATCTTTAATTATTGTTATAACTATAATAACACTTGCAACTGAGAAAATTGCTATTGCTATAATAACATATGTAATAGAACTATTTGTTTCGTTAACAAAATAAGGGCTTTCAAAGCTTTCAAAGGTTTTTTCAATATAATCAGTATCGGCATTTTTATTTGTATAAAAGTTTAAAATATAAACCTTTTTATCGGCAACTGTTATATACTCGGTTATTAAAAAATCACCGCCGCTATCTTTTGATAAAATTTCGGTTTTGATAAACTTCTGTCCATTCTTATTTAAAACCTTGCCCTTAACCCCTTCTATTCCGATTATATCGGGAAGAAGCCCGTTAATTTTATCTTCACTAAGTCCGTTTATATTAACGATACTTTTAGAAAAATCGGTTTCCTTAACGGTTACCCTTATTTGCTTTGAATTATCCTTATTAACCGCAATATAAACTATCTTATTTTCTATACAGAAATCAAGAAGTCCATCCTTTTCCATTCCTATAATCTCTGCTATTTTCTCGGTTTCGGTTATAAACTCGCCATCAGGCTTTAAAGAGATCTTACTCTCAGCAGAAACAGTAACAGAAAACAAGAGCAAAAAGGCGGCAAGCAAAGCAATTATTCTTTTCATTTTAATCACTCGCTTATATTATTTTGTTTCTTTGCAGCAGTTAAGGTGTTTTGCATAAGCATTGCAATAGTCATAGGTCCAACCCCGCCCGGAACCGGAGTTATAGCAGAGCATTTATCCTTAACATTCTCGAAATCAACATCGCCGCAAAGCTTACCGTCTATTCTATGGATACCAACATCTATAACAACTGCACCATCTTTTACCATATCTTCAGTTACAAATCCAGGTCTTCCAACAGCGGCAACAAGAATATCGGCTTTTTTGCAAATTTCTTTAAGATTTTGAGTTTTTGAATGGCAAATGGTAACGGTTCCGTTTTTATGAAGCAATAGCATTCCCATAGGCTTGCCAACGATATTAGAACGGCCTATAACAACGCAAGTTTTACCCTCAACCTCAATGCCCTCAAACTCAAGCATTTCCATAATGCCTGCAGGGGTGCAGGGAACAAAATCATAGTCGCCTATCATAATTCTGCCAACATTATGAGGATGGAATGCATCAACATCCTTTTCGGGTAAAATAGAATTTATAATAAGTTTTTCGTCCAAATGCCTCGGCAAAGGCAACTGACAAAGAATACCGTTTATGCTCTCTTTGTTATTGAGCTCATCAATAAGGGCTAAAAGCTCGGCTTCGGTTGTATTCTCGGGGAGTGCATATTCTTCCGAGATAATTCCAAGCGCCTCGCAAGCCTTCTTCTTATTAGAAACATAAACCTTAGATGCAGGGTCTTCTCCAACGATTATAACCGCAAGACCAACCGATACACCCTTTTCATTTAGACGGGCAACTCCCTCTTTAACTCTATCCTTAACAGCGGCGGATATTACTTTACCATTAATTATCTTAGTCATTTAAAACTTCCTCTCCGTTTTCTTCAAAAATTTTTTCATAAACCTTTTCTTCGTCATTCTTTAATCGGTTGTTTATAATCAAAAGCAAAACAACCGCCGAAATGCAAAGGGCGAAGGATAAAAGGGACGAAACCCTTATTCTTCCAAGCATTAAGCTATCGGTTCTGAGCAGTTCTATAAAAGCTCTACCAAAACCATACCAAGCGGCATAAGATAAAACTATCTGACCGCTGAACCTTCTCTTTTTGGAAAGCAGATGCAAAAGAATAAATCCTGCAAGACACCAGAGCGACTCATAAAGAAAACAAGGATGAACCAAGCCTTCGCCCATTTCTCTTATAGTTCTCTCGCTCTGCATTCCCCACCAAGTGCTGCCTGTGAAATCACCGTAAGCCTCCTGGTTAACAAAGTTTCCCCATCTGCCGACCGACTGACCGATAAGAAAACCAATAGCTGCTAAATCGAACATATCAAGAATTTTAACCTTTCTTAATTTGCACATTATAGCGCCCGAAAGGAAGGCGCCTATAACTCCGCCATAAATCGCAAGACCCGAAAAACCCGAAGAGTTACCAAAACCAAAGAAATCGGCAAAATTTTCGAGTTTAACGCCATCGAATATTACATAATAGAGCCTAGCGCAAAGAATCGCAACAGGAACAACAACCAGAACAACATCAAGCATTCTATCGGTTTCAATTGAGAACCGCTTTGCATTCCTCATTCCGTAAATAAGAGCCAACATAAAGCCCAAAGCAATTATTATTCCATACCAATATATATCCCAATGGTTATCACCTAAAGGTATGCTAAATGCTATAGGTTTTAGGATTAAATTTATACCAAAAATAGTAACCTCTATTCCGTTCATTTAAACTTCCTCCGAAGGATTTATAACCGATAAAACGGTTTTATTTACATCAAGCTCCATCAAAACTTTTGTAACATCCTCTAATTTTACCGATTTTAAATATTTGATTTCATCAAACAGCTCGGTATCATTCATAGCGCATTCAACGAGCTGCATTGTGATACTCTCAACATTATTGAAAAGACGAATAGCGTTACCATACATTCCGCAACGAACTGCCGAAAAGAGTTTTTTATCTATTCCCTCTTTCTTTAATCTTTCAACCTCTGCCTTGATTTCCTCTGCTACCGTTTGGGGATTATTTGATTCACCCTCGAATATTACTGCCGAATAACCAAATCCGTTAAAATGCTCGCTTGAAAACTCATCGTTTATAAGTCCCTTTTCAACCAAGCGCTTATAAAGAGGTGAGGCATCGCCCGCAATAATTTCTATAAGCAAGGCGTTGCAGATTTTTTCCTTAACACTTAAAATCCTTTCCGCTTTGCCTTTAAATCCAAAGCAAAAGATAGGTTGGGCAACCGCCAACTTTTGCTCAACAAAGGGTTTTACAACCTCTATAGGCTCTTCGGGCATAATGCGGTTTATTTCAATAGGCTCTAACGCTAATATCTTTTCCTCAATATGCTTTAAAACCTTATCGGTATCAACATTTCCTGCAATACAAATAAACATATTAGAAGGGTTATAAAAGGTGTTATAGCATTTATATAAAAGATTATAATCTATTTGAGCAATAGACTCTACAGTTCCCGCAATATCAATTCTTACAGGGTGGTTATGATACATAGCCAGAAGCATATTAAACATAACGCGCCAACCTGGGCTATCGTCATACATTCTGATTTCCTGCCCGATTATCCCCTGCTCCTTTTTAACGGTTTGCTCGGTAAAATAAGGCGACTGAACAAACCCTAACAAAATATCAAGATTTTCATAAAACTTATCCGAACAGGAAAAGAGATAACAGGTTCTGTCAAACGAGGTGAAGGCATTGGCATAAGCACCCGTTTTGGCATACTTCGAAAAAGCATCCCCATCCTCACTCTCAAAAAGCTTATGCTCTAAAAAATGGGCAATTCCCTCGGGGACTGAGGTCTCCTCACCGTTTACTGCAAAACAGGTGTCAATAGAGCCGTATTTCGTACCAAAAATAGCATAAGAAGAGGTATACTGAGGTTTTTCGAGAATATAAATCTTAAGTCCCGAAGGAAGCTCAGCTTTAACATAGCTCTCCCCTATCTCATTTTCAAAAAATTCTCTTTTCATTCCTTCGCCTCCTTTGGCAAAAGCTTATAAACTGCCTCTAATTTTATTCCCTTTGCAGTTTCTATAACATTTTCGCGGGAAATAAGTTTAACCTTTTCGGCTAAATCAGAGGGGGAATAAAGCTCATCATTATTAACCTTAACTGCATACCAGGTATCAAGAGAATTCTGACTGTCATTATAGCTCTTAAATGAATCGCATATACTTTTAATCGATGATTCAAATTCGAAATCGCTGAACTCGCCCGATTTAACGATATTCAACTGATTTAAAATCTCTTGCTCCGCCTTTTCGGCATTTGCAGTTTCAACACCCGATTCAACCGTTAAAAGTCCCTTTTGGCGAACAGAGGAAGCCGAACAATAATAGCAAAGGCTCATCTTTTCTCTGACATTTGAAAAAAGTCTTGAATAAGGTCCGCCTCCGAAAATATCGCTCATAACAAGAAGAGGAAGCGTTCTATCATCGTTGCCGAAAGCCACACTCGAAAATCCCATAACAAGCTTGCCTTGGCTTATATCCTGTTTTTCTTCTATTCTTTTAACCTCTGCGAATTTTTCGCAAGGCTCTGAGGCCTTACAGTTAGTTATATTTTTTCTTTCAACCAAAGAAAATCTCTCGCCGAGCTCCTCAAAAAGACCCGAGGGAACTAGGCTTCCTATAACCTGAATTCTTATATATGCGCTTTCAATCATATTGCGCCATGCTTTATAAAGGCTTTTCCCTGTTATCGCTTCAACCTGTTCTACAGTTCCGCATTTTGAAATACCGTAAGCCTTTCCCTTAAACATTTCTTCAATAAGGCGGTTTTTAGCGTAAATTCTTTTTTCGCTGAACTGTCCCTTTATATGCTCAATAGCCTTGCGCTTTTCTCTTGCAAGGTCGCTTTCTAAGAATTCACCATTCTCTACACTCGGCTGGAAAACCAAACCTAACAGCAAATCTGTTGCGCTTTTAACAAGAGATTCACCGTCAAGCGAGAAACGGTCGTTAATAACCGAAACGGTCATTTTAAGCAACTGATAGTCCCCATACTTTTCGGCAGAAGCGTCAAGCCTTGCGCCGTAAAGTCGGTTAAGCTTATAATTAAGGCGAGAAAAATCAGGGTACTTCTCACTGCAGGTCGTTAAGATAAAGGGAAGCAAGGCATTTTCTGCCACAGTTTCCTCTTTTAAAGGCAAATAAAAATTAAAGGATATGAGGGTTGTGTTAAATCTCTCATTTTTAACAAATAGTCCCTCAACACCATCACTTAGCCTATAACTTTTAACAGACATTAAAATCACCTTATAATGTTTAAAATATACTATTTTATATTTTACCATACTTTAACACAAATTTACAACAAAAATATAAAATTGAAATATTGGAAAAAATATGGTATAATATAATCATTAAAAAGTCTGAAGGGAGGGAACTATATGAACAAAGAGCGAAAACGCGGTATACCTATGCCGATGAGAATTATCGTTTCGGGACTTTTGCTTTTAGTTCAGCTTATATATCTCGGCTATGCTCTTTACGATGTTACATCGAACTCTATTCTTATCTATACAGTTTCCCTAATTTTAGGCGCGGCAACGGTTATTTTTATCTTCAACCGCCGAGGCAATTCCGACCATAAGATAGCCTGGATTATATTTATCCTTATCTTCCCTATTTTCGGTATAACCGTTTATATCCTTTGGGGCGGCGGAAGAGTTATGCCTCATATAAAGAAAAAAATGCGGGTTTGCAGCTCTCATTATATGCCCTTTTTAAAGGAAGAAGAGGGTGTTAAATCTAAGCTTAGTTATTACGATTTACTTCATTCCCGTCAGGCTGATTATCTCGTAAGAGAGAGCGGATATCCCCTTTATGATAAATCCACAACCGAGTTTTTGGCACCAGGAGAAAAAATCTTCCCAAGACTTTTAAAGGAACTCGAAAAGGCTGAAAAATATATTTATATGGAGTTTTTCATTATAGCTGAGGGCGAAATGTGGAACTCTATTCACGAGATTTTAAAAAGGAAGGCAAAAGAGGGAAAGGAAATCAAGATTATATTCGATGATTTCGGTTCTATCAAACGCCAGCATAAAAATTTCATTTCAAAGCTTCGCTCAGAGGGTATTTCAGTTTCGGTTTTCAACCCCATAAACCCAATTATGAATATATTTATGAACAACCGCAACCACCGAAAAATAGTTGTTATTGACGGTGAAACCGCTATGACGGGCGGAATCAACATTGGGGACGAATATATAAATGCCGAGGAGCGTTTCGGTTATTGGATGGACAGTGCGGTATTTATCAAAGGCAAAGCCGTTAAAAGTTTCCTTGCCATGTTTTGCACCATGTGGGAATTTACAACGGGGAAACCCATCAATATGAAAGCAAGGCTTTCTGAAACCGAAGCCGAAGATGACGGATTTATTATCCCCTATTGCGATGACCCGTTAAGCACTAAAAACCCCGCCGAAGGTATTTATATGCAGATACTCAACACGGCGCAAAAATATGTTTATATCGCAACGCCCTATCTTATAATCAGCAATACAATGAAAACCTTGCTTAGAATGGCGGCAAACTCGGGAATTGATGTTAGAATTATAACACCGCATATTCCTGATAAATGGTATGTTCACCCTGCAACCCAATATAATTACCTTGAACTTTTGGAGGCAGGAGTTAAGATTTATGAATATACCCCTGGCTTTATCCATTCAAAGCTTTTTGTATCGGATGATAAAATTGCAACGGTTGGCTCGATAAATATGGATTACAGGAGCTTTGTTTTCCATTTTGAATGTGGTGCTTGGCTCTGCGATAACAGCACCGTTCTTGATATCAGAGACCATTTCACCGATTTGTTTGAAGCTTCAACCGAAATAAAATTAGAGCAATGGAAAAAAAGACCGATCACAATGCGCTTAAAACAAGCATTTTTGCATCTTTTCTCACCATTTATGTAATATGTTTGACAATTTAAAATTCAACTGATATAATATTAAAGGAAATATCGCTCAAAACGAAAGGAGTTATATAGATGAAAGCATTTTTTAAGGTTTTATTATCTATCTTTGCCGTTTTCGGAACAGTAATCGGCGCTTTAGCAATTTTCGATAAGTTCAACAACAAAAACCGCATTAAAGGTGATTACCTCGAATGCGATGTTGATGAAGCAGAGGAAGAAATTGAATAATCTTTAACCCCCGAGCTTTGTGTGCTCGGGGGTTAATCTTATCAACAAATTTTAAGCTGAGCCGAGGATATAGTCGGCTCTTTTGTTATCCTGACTTTATATTCGATATATTTATCGGTTTCGTTTCTTCTGGAATTTGCAGTTACTCCTGCAACCTTTAAGGTATCAACAAGCTTTTCAAGACTATTCGAAAAAAGCCTTATATCCCCGATAACCGCTCGCCTTATCGGTTTTTCTTCGGTTGGCGGATTTTCGGGGTTTAAGATTTTTTCTATATAGCTTTTGGCATCCTCAAAATCAAGAGAATGCTCTATTATGTAGGAAATGGACGATAATCTTTTAAAGGAAGGAAGTCTTAAAAGCAATAAAGCATATCTTTCATCAAGCTTCGCAGATTCAAGCTTATTTACAATCTCCTCACCCATTCTTAAAAGTCTTAGTTTTTCGGTAATTTCCGTTTCCTCAATACCTAACCTTGCCGATATTTCGGTTAGCGAAAAATTAAAATCTATAATAAGACTTTGAAGCGCCCTTGCCTCTTCAAACACTGACAACGGACTTACCTTCATATTTTCAACAACCGAATAAAGAGCGGCGGTTTTAGTATCAATTTTATGAACAGCGCAAGGAATACGCCTTAATCCCGCCATAACAGCGGCTTCAAGTCTTCTTCTGCCTGCTATAAGTTCATATCTTCCCTCTTCATCTCTCCTTACAACAAGCGGTTGGATAATTCCGCTTGAAGCGATACTTTTTGCCAACATTTTCATTTCATACTTATCAAAGCTTTTCCTTAGGCAAAATGCCGATTTTTTTATTTCCTCAGGTTTTAACATCACAAGCTTTCTTTCTGATATAGTATGCATAAATCTGCCTCCCAATAAATTATCACAAAGAAAGCATAATTTGTAAAGAAATTTCGGTCGTTAAAATTCGGCAAAAAAATAAAAAAACAGCCGTTTTAAAGCGGCTGTTTTGATATATCAGAGGGTTTTCTCGGATATTTTGGCGGTGTTTGCGATAACTTTTTAAAGGTTATAAAGGCTCTTTGCTCATCACCTGTTAAGGTTTCGCATATAATATTAGGTTCCGAAAGATTTAAAACCTTAATTGCATTCTCGCAAAGGGATAATTCTTCCCTTGCAGACGGTCCTTTCATACTAAGAAAAATTCCATCCTTTTTAACAAGCGGTGTACAATATTCAAGCAAAACGGGTAGAGATGCTACGGCTCTCGCAGTTGCAACATCGTAATTTTCACGATGGATTTTCGATTTGCCCGCATCCTCAGCGCGCATATGCACCGTCTCTATTTCCTCAAGTCCCAACTCATTTATAACCTCATTTAAAAATACAAGGCGTTTATTAAGACTATCTAAAAGGGTAACTTTCAAATCAGGGCGGACAATTTTAAGCACCATACCCGGAAATCCCGCTCCCGTGCCGACATCTATAATACTGCTTCCTTTTCCCAAACGGCAAACCTTTAAAAAGAGGATGCAATCATAAAAATGCTTATATAAAACCGCCTCAGGCTCTGTTATGGCAGTAAGATTGATTTTCTCATTCCATTCAAGCAGTAAATTGCCATATTTATTAAGCCTTTCTGCTATTTTTTCATCAATAATAACCCCAAACTTTTCACAAAGCGGAGCAATTTTTTCTATTTTAAAATCAATCATCTTTTTCCTCCGCAATATAGGCTTCAAGACGGTATATCGGCTGACCTAAAGACGCAAATCTATGCTCATATTCGGTTTCAATATTGCCCTCAAAATCGCTGTTATGAAGGTCAAATGAAACATTTTTAAGGGCGAATCCCTCACTTGTTAAATGCTCAATCGAAAACTCAAAGAAATGCATATTATCGGTTTTCTGATGAATTTCAGCGCCTTTTTTCAGTATTTTCTTATATATCTTCAAAAAATTCCTGTGTGTTAGCCTGTGTGTTGCATAAGCCTTTTTAGGAAAAGGACAGGAAAAATTAAGAAATATTCCATCAACCGAATTTTCCTTTAAATATTTTTCGAGATATTCGGCAGAGCATTTTATGAACTTCAAATTTGAAAGGTTTGCTTCCTTCGCCTTTTCGCAAGCCTCAACGATAACATTAGCACTCTTTTCAACCGCTAAAAGATTGATTTCGGGATGCATCTTTGCATATTCGAGGGCGAATTTCCCTTTTCCGCACCCGATTTCAAGATAAAAAGGTTTACTATCACCAAACCAACCGTCAAGGTCGATATATTCCTTATCATTGATTGCGGTTTTAAAATTTCTGTTTTCAAAATCGCTTATAAATAAAATATCCTTAACTGCTAAAAGCCTTTCGTCAAGGTTTTTCTTTTTGCGCATTCGCATAATTTTTCATTCTCCGTAAACATTTAAAACTTCTTTTGCCCTGTTTTTTATCATATCCTTAAGCGCCTCAGGCTTTATAACCTTAAGTCTGGAGCCATAGTTCATAACCCAGGTAACAAGGGCATCGGATAAAACCGCGTTAACCTTAAAATTAAAGGTTTCCTCGGTTACATTTGTTATAAATATATTCTCCGAAAACCTATCAAGCACAGGCTCAGAAATCTCTCGGCTGCAGCAGAACTCAATCTGAGTGGCATCTCCTGAATACATACCGAAAAGCTTATTAGTATAATCAGCCGTATCGAAAAATTCCTTATACTCGCAAACCTCTGAAAAATGGCGCGCCTTAATATCAAGTTCCTTGGCATCGTTAATTCTGTCAACCCTTAAATGAATAAGGTTATCGTATTTCGAATGGTTGCCGATAAGATAATAACAGTCGTCCTGCCAGGTTAATGCATAAGGGTTTATAATCATTTCCTTAGTTTTGCGCTTAACCGAGCGGTCGTTTGCGAAAACACGGGAAGAATATTCAAGCTTTATCTGATGACCGTTTTCAATAGCCGAGCTTATCTTATCAATGCTATAATAAATTTCCTCATTACCGCATTTATCTCCTGCCGAGAAAAATACATTTGCCCTTCGCTTTTCCTGATTTATACTAAGCATCGAATTAAGTTTTGCCAAAAGCTCTCTTGTTTTCTTAGCACTTATAAACTTAGCCGAACGAACAGCATCACTAAGCAAATAAATCTCAGGTACCTCAAACTCCCTATCGCCTATAAACCAACCCTTTTTAGGGATAGTCGTCTTTATTATATCAGCGCCATACTGTTCTAAAAAAGCAATGTCATCATAAATTGATTTTCGCTCAGCCTCAATACCGAAATCAGTTAACTTTTCGGCTATATCCGAAGCGTTGAGAGGGTTTTCCTCATCGCTGAAGCGCTTTAATATATCAAGAATATATATAAGTTTTAGTTTTTGATTAGATTTCCTCGGCATTATCTATCACTCCGATAAATTCTTCATAGGTATATAGTGTGTTGAGTATATCAAGCATTGCGGAAGAAGAAAGACTTTGGGGTAATTCTAATTTCTTAAGCAGTTGCTTTCTTTTAATAGAACTGTTTTCTCTTCCCGAAAGACCTAATAAATACATATCGTTTTTGGTGATTTTCCGTCTCTTTGCGGCTACTTCTCTGCCAAAAACTCCGCTTTTTTCGAGTGCCTTTTCGATAATCTCAGGGGTCATACCCTCAACACCTAAAAGTCCCTCTTTTGAAGCCTTTGCTTTGCGTTTTTCCTTACCGGAAAGAGCGGGAACATAAACATTTATTATCTTACTGTCTCCAACGATTTTCTTGATATATGAGCGAATTAAATTGCCCGCATTATCGCTGTCAGTCATAACAATAACGCCTTTTTCCTTTGCTAAAAGCCTTATCAAATCGCGCTTTTCCTTATCCTTAAAAACCGAAAAACCATTTGTTGGAATTATAAGAGCGTCAATTACATTCTCGAGGGTTATCTTATCGTATTTCCCCTCAACAATAACAGGGCATTCAAGCTTTATCAACCGACTCACCCTTTTCAATAATATATATAAGGCGGACTATAAGCTGTTCTAAAACTGTTCTCTCCTCAGCTCTGAATGATTTGAGAAGACTATCCGCCCTTATAATTTCATCAAAGCTTAATGATAGCCTTTTAAAATCAAATTTGCGAAGATTTCTCTCGGCATTTTCAAGAAGGAATTTTCTGTTCCCATAAGAAAACCTTTCGGCAACCTCAGGAAGCTTTACTTCCTCATTTCTAGCACTGAACATTCTGAACATATCAACATAAACCGATGAGATATTATAAAAAATACTCATAGGCTCTATTCTCATAAATAAGAGCTCGTCCAAAAGCGAAAGCGCCTCGGTTGATTTTGAGTTTAAAATAAGCTTTGAAAGGTTATATACCGAAGCCTCAACCGTTTTTGAGCAAACCAAATCAACCGTTTCTTTTGTTATAATGCCTTCCTTTTTATATGAACAAAGTTTTATAAGCTCGTTGCTTAAAAGGTTTATATCCTCGCCTGCTGTTTCAACTAAATATTTTGCAACCGAGGCATCCATTTTAAGACCTCTTTTAGCAGCTCCGTTTGATAGCATTTTAATAAGCTCGGGAGCTGTTCTATGGTCAAGACAAACTGCCTTTCCGCTCGATTTTTCTGCAGAGGCTACCAGTCCTTTAAATTTTGCGTTTTTCTTGGCATCAATATCAATACTGTCAAACCTTAAAACCAAAACGGCTGTATCGGGAGTATCCGAGAGCAGACTGTTAAGCTTATCCAACTCTGATTTTGAACAATGCTCAAAATCAAAATCATCAAATAAAATAAACTTCCTATCATTCGCAAATGGGAACTGCATAACAGCATCATAAACCTCTTGCAAATCAGAGTTCGCCGCAAATTTGCAGTAATTGAAAATATCGTCAGGCTCGGCTATCAAACGGCCGATTTTTTCAGCGTATGTCTTTTTAAGATATCCGTCTGTTCCAAAGAGGATATAAACATTAGCAAGCTCTTTTGAAGCCAAATCTTTTTTAAGGGCTTCTTCAAATACTATCGCCATTTTAAAGTTCTTCCGCCTTCCCTTTTGATTTTTTCCAGTCTTTCTTTTGATTTTAACATATTATTCCGAACTTTACAAGAGAGCATAACCCAAAATACACCCAAAATAATTGCAACGGCAATTAAAGAAGTCCAGGATGGCACCTTTATCATCGCAAAGGGCAAAGAGCCAATCTTATTTATACAAAAATTTATATATTTGATAACAAACGAGGCTATATATAAAATACCGCCTGAAACAGTTGGAAAAATAAGACCTGCCGCAAGTCCTATTATCCCTAAGCTTATCGCCAAAGTTACGGCAGATGAAATAAGTAGGTTGGTGATAATCGCAACAATTGAAAGAGAAGAAAAGGAATATATCAAAACGGGCAAACATACAAGCATTGCCGAAACCGAGGTTATTGCACAGGATAAAAGTCCCATAACAATCTTACTTTTAACTTTCCCTTTTAACAAGTTTATCACCGGAAGAGCAATAACTAATATTCCATAGGTTGCTAGCACCGATAACTGAAAACCTATATTCAAAATTGCAAAAGGCGAAAGTGCTAATATTATCATAACTGCCGTGCCTAATGTATTTTCAGGTGTACTTTCCCTCTTTATAGCTTGGGATAAGGCTATTAAAATATATGTAACGCCCGCTCTTAACATAGAAAGTGAAAATCCGCAAAGCGCTGTCATAAAAAGCACCGTTGCCACCATAACAACAGCCTTTATATATCTATTATAAAATATCTTGTTAAAAACACTTAGAAAAAATGAAACAACTATTGCAAGGTGCATACCTGAAACTACCATAACATGACTGACACCCGAGCGTTTAATGTTTTCATTAAACTCATCGGTGAAATAATCTTTCTTGCCAAATATAAAGGCCGAAAAGGTTGCTGCTTCATCATAAGCCATATTTTTAAAAAACGAGTTCTCGATGTATTTTCTGGTTTCCCCAATAAAACCAAAAATGAAATCTTTTTCATCCGTTTTTTCAATCTCTTCTAAACTGCCGCTAAGAAAAATTTCCTTACTGTAATTTATATTTTTATATGAGTTTTGTTCTAGAGGTGATGTTTCTATATCTGCCTTTATTATATCACCCATCGAAAGCCCGCGATAATCATAAGAAACCGAAATCTTAGTTCCCTTTTTAAGTCTCTTACTTTCAATAACCTCCACCTCAGCATAACAATAATCTTCACCTTCAAAGTTTATATTACAAACTGCAAACGAACAGTTTTCTTCCTTAACATTAGTATTCATAAGCTTTTGAGCTTTTGAACATTCAAAAAACATAGAAAGAAAAACAACAAAAAGCAAAACCGGAGCTATCAGTTTTTGCGATTTCTTGATAATTAAATAGCCTAAAATAAGAGAAATTAAAATTCCTATTATAAAAGCCGATATCTGAGAATAAATCATCGCAAATGCCGAAATAACAGTTATTATCGAGCTTGATAGCATAGGTCTTTTTTTAAGATAATCCAACACTTAAAATCACCACTCAAAAATCCGTTTACAAAAGTAAAAATATATTGTATAATATGTATATAATTTTCAAAGGAGTTATTGGCATGGATAATAAATACATAAAGGTTTCTATTATTTTAACAAATATATTTTTATTGATTTTATTTTTCTTTACTATAACTCTTCCTTTTTTGGTAACCTGGTATGCCGATATTATGGGTCGTTCCTCAACCCTTGCAACAACCGTCATGGTTACATGTTATCCTTGTGTTCCATTTGCAGCAACAATACTTATAACATTAAAAAAGCTTCTAAAAACTGCTCTTAATGGAAATATTTTTTCAAATGAAAGTGTTGTTTATCTCAAAAATATTGCCATCTGCTGTATTGTTATCGCGGTTATTACCCTGATAGGCGGAAATTTCTATCTCCCATTCTTAATCGTTGGTGCAACATTTTCATTTCTTTCCTTGCTTTTATATGCCCTCAGGGGAATTTTTGCAGAACAGATAAAATAATAAAGTAAAACGCCGAAGTTAACCTTCGGCGTTATTTATTCTGTAAGAAAGGGTCATAAGACTATCCCCAAAATGCATATTTTCAACCTGAACTCCCGGATATTCCATCGCTATATCATAATGACTGAAGTTCCAGAATGCTTTGATTCCAAGCTTTATAAGCTGAGGAACCATATTTTCTGCCGCTTCCTTAGGGATACAGAGAATTGCCGTATCAGGAAGATTTTCTCGGCAAAACTCATCAAGGGTTGAGGTGCTCCTTATCGGAAGATTTCTGACAATCTGACCCACAAGGGATTCCTTGCTATCGAAAACACCTATAAGTCTGAAACCCTTGTTTTCAAAATTCATATGATGAGTTACCGCTTTTCCTAAATTGCCCATACCTATAAGAATTGTATTCTTAGGTTTATCAAAACCTAAAATCTTGGCAATTTCAGATTGAAGCATTTCGATATTATATCCATATCCCTGTTGACCGAATCCGCCGAAGCAGTTAAGGTCTTGCCTTATCTGACTTGCGGTAAGCCCCATTTTTTCAGATAATTCTCTTGAGGAAATCCTTGTCATCCCAGAAGCCTTGAGCTCCCCCAAAAACCTATAATAACGCGGTAACCTTTTTATAACAGAATTAGAAATTAAACCGCTTTTCATAATATACCTCTTTATATTCTTATATTTACGATACATATTGTAAGCCTTTGTTAAAAAAAAGTCAAGAAATTATAAAAAAGTACTTGACAAATGAAAAAAAATCAGTATAATAAAATAGTAATCATTACTGATTTGGGTGATTTTATGAAAAACTATTCCCGTCAGCGAGAGGCGATTTTAACCGCCCTTCGTTCGACAAAGACTCACCCCACCGCAAGTATGATTTACGAAACGGTAAGAAAAGAGCTGCCGAACATCAGTCTCGGCACGGTCTACCGTAACCTTTCCGCTTTAAGCAAGGCAGGTGAGATTCTTTGCATTGATGTTGGCGATGGTTTTGAGCATTATGATGGAGATATTTCTTCTCACGCTCATCTTTACTGCAAAAAATGTCAAAGCTTAACCGATGCGCCGCTTGAATCAGGATATTTACGGGAAGTTACCGATAAGTACGGTTTCTCCCCCGAGACCGCATCTTGCGTTGTGTACGGTGTGTGTAAAAACTGTTTAAAAAACTTAATTGGAGGAAATTAAAATGAAAAAGTATGTATGTCTTATCTGCGGTTATGTCCACGAGGGAGAATCTGCTCCCGATAAGTGCCCCATTTGTAATGCTCCCGCATCTAAGTTTCAGGAGCAGGTAGGCGAAAAAACCTGGGCTGCTGAGCATGTTGTAGGCGTGGCACAGGGCGTTGATGAGAGAATTATCTCGGGTCTTCGTGAAAACTTCAACGGCGAATGCTGTGAGGTTGGTATGTATCTTGCTATGGCAAGAGTTGCTCACAGAGAGGGTTATCCCGAAATCGGTCTTTATTGGGAAAAAGCAGCTTACGAAGAGGCTGAGCATGCTGCAAAATTCGCTGAGCTTTTAGGTGAAGTTGTAACCGATAGCACCAAGAAAAACCTCGAAATGAGGGTTGATGCTGAAAACGGTGCAACACTCGGCAAATTCGAACTTGCAAAGCTAGCTAAGGAATTAGGTCTTGACGCTATCCATGATACTGTTCACGAAATGGCACGAGATGAAGCTCGACACGGCAAGGCTTTTGAGGGCTTACTCGAAAGATATTTTAAATAATTAAATTTTTTAAAACCTCTTCGTATTTTTTGAATTTTGAGTAAATAATACTTTATATAGGAGGTTTTATTATGAAAAAACAAATTTTAGCAATTTTTTCGGCAATTTTAATCGCAGTTTCATTTGCCGCTTGCGGCGCTGATGATATTAAGAACGACCTTAAGGATGATATGTCCTCTGTTGAGTCTATGATTGATGGGACAATGAAAAATCCCAAAATCTCTAAAAATGAAGCAAAGGATATCGCCCTTAAGCATGCAAATCTTAAGGAAGATGAGGTTACCTCTCTTTACAGCGAGCTTGAAACTGAAAACAACATCAGAAAATATGATGTTGAATTTAAAAAGGGCAATATGGAATACGATTATGAGATAAATGCCGAAACGGGAGAAATTATCTCCTTTGACCACGATACTAACGATTAAAGGACTGATAGTATGAAATATGTATGCCCTTGCGGTTATGTTTATGACCCCGAAATCGGCGACCCCGATAACGGTATCGCCCCCGGAACTGCTTTTGCGGATATTCCTGAGGATTGGGTGTGTCCCGTTTGCGGACTCGATAAAACCGCTTTTGATGAAGAATAAATAATTTAAGACCGCTCTTTTAAGAGCGGTCTTTTCTTTCTTTAAAGTTTTATAAAAAAGAAAGAGCCTGCATTCAAGCAGACTCTTCTTGGCGCGCTGAAGAAGATGCAACCGCTTTGCGTTTGCCGTGCTTGGCGACTGCTCCGCATTGCTCGCAGTAACCGCCTTCACACTTCAGCTCTAAAAA
>JAZPXP010000169.1:0-3146 GCA_045543715.1 Acutalibacteraceae bacterium | reverse complement strand
CAACGGCAAGGTTACAAGACTTATGACATTCGGTGCATTTGTTGAGATTGCTCCCGGAAAAGAAGGTCTTGTTCATATCTCCAAGCTTGATGTAAAGAGAGTTGAAAAGGTTGAGGATGTTGTTAATGTTGGCGACCAGGTGCTCGTTAAGGTTACCGAGATTGACGACCAGGGAAGAATTAACCTTTCAAGACGTGATGCATTAGTTGAAATCAACGGTGCTGTTGTTGAGGATGATGCAGATGAAGCTCCCAAGCAAAAGCCACAAAGAAAAGGCGGCAGAGAACGCCGCGGCTTTAAAAAGCATGACTAATATCTAAATTTTAACCCCCGAAGAAATTCGGGGGTTATTTTTTGCTTGATTTATATCCAGTTTTGATATAATATTATATCAAAGTCGTTTTTGTCCAAACAAAATCGAAAAATACCATTGAAATCGAGCTTAATGGTGCTATTATGTATAAAGAGGTCGTGATTATTTGGAGTGTTTTAAACTCGGTTTACAACAAAATCTAAAAATAGAATTGCTAAATAAAGGCAACCTCTATTCTCCGTATTTTCATCCCACAAGATACCTAGATAAATACATTATATATGTTATGACCAAAGGCGTTTTAAACCTTGAGCTTAACGGCGAAAAATTAGAGCTTAAAGAGGGAGATATCTTCTTTTTTAAAAAAGGAGATTTCCATAAACCTGTTGGAACTAGCACCTGTTCTTATTATTACATACATTTCGATACCGATTTCTTTGAAGAAATAAATCTCTCGGAGGAAGAATATTTAAACTTTATCGAGCAAAAAAGAATGACCTCCCTTAAAACCGACCATAGAGATATCGATGTATATAATCAATTTTTTGTTCTGCTCAAAAGAAAATACAGTATTTCCAATAAGGCAAATTACGATTATATAAAAAGCCTGCTCAAAGCCAATACCATTTCTCCTATTAGTCGATTCCCCGAAAACAGAGTTTTGGCATCAGCGATTGTTGCTAAAATGCTATTTTTACTGGAATATTCTGATATTGAAACTGATGAGCACAGCAAGTATTTATACGCAAAAAATATTGCTTCCTTTGTTGAAGTTAATTATAAAACCATTGAATCAAGCTATGATATCGAAAAAGAATTCAACCTTAATTTTGATTACCTCAATAGAGTTTTTAAATCAGTTATGAACATAAGCATTATGAAATATCGAAATGTTGTTAGGATAAATGCCGCAAAAGAAATGCTAAAAACCTCTGATTTATCAATTACTCAAATTGCAAATGATGTTGGTTTTTCAGATATTTATTATTTCAGCCGTGCCTTTAAAAAGCAAGAAGGCATCGCCCCCAGCGAATATAAAATTTCTTTTCGTTATGAATAACTATGATGACTGGTGATAATATGCTTTATGATAATTTGGTTTCCCGAGTTAATGACGGAACAAAAACTATAACCTTGCTTTCATTAGTTATTCCTTCGTTATTAGAAAATATTTCGATTCAACTTTGCGGAACCTTTAACACCCTAATTCTTTCTGGTTTTTCCGAAATCGCTATAACAGCAGTTGGGATGAGTGAACAAATTATAAATGTTATAATAAATCTAATTACCATGATAATTAAAGGTGCAGTTATTGTTGCAAGCATTTATTTAGGAAGCTCAAAACGAGAAAAAGCAGGAGAAATAACTTCAACAGCCTTTTGTTTGGTATCATTTTTCTCAATTTTGATATGTTCTCTTTCCTCTCTGCTATCGCCAATAATCATCGGATTCACAAAACTTGAGGGTATAGAATTTGTTTTAACTGTTTCTTTTTTTAGGCTTAGAAGTTTATTTTTAATTGTTACATTAGTAATGAGTTTTTTCAATAACATGCTTATTTGTAACGGTTATGCAAAGCAAACAATGATAACAACATTTACCAGTAATTTAATCAACATAGGCATTTGCTATGCCTTCCTTTATGGCAGAATATGGACTATATCCGAAGGAACAACTCCTGTTGCCTTTGCCGGAGTTATCGCTCAAACTATAGGACTATTACTTTCTATAACCTTCTTCATACGTAAAAAATGCCCATTCATATTTTCTTTTAAAATCAAATATATGCTCAAGATACTAAAGGTTGGAATACCTAGCGGTATGGCATGGTTTGCTTATAGTTTTTCCCAAATGATGACTACGGGCTTCCTAACCATTTTTGGTCCAATGGTAGTAAACGCAAAGGTTTATATGAGCAATATTGTCATCTATGCTTCAAGAATAAGCATGGCGTTAGGGCAAGGAACCCTTATCCTTAACGGATACCATAAAGGCGCCAACAATATTGAAGGTATCAAAAAACTATCAAAGCAAAATCTTGGTATTGCAGTATTTTTTAATATGATGTTGGCTATTATTATCTTTATTTTAAGACGTCCTTTGCTTTCATTATTCACAAGTAACAAAGAAATTTTTGCTATTTCAACAACAATTCTTCTTTTGGAAATTTTAGTTGATATCTTCAGAGCTTTTAGTCATATTCTTGAAAATTCTCTTAATGCGGTTGGAGATGTTAAAGCAACCTTTGCTATATCTATTTTTTCAGGCGGTTGCTTAAATGTTTTAGGTGCATATATTTTCGGGGTTGTTTTAAGGCTTGGATTGAATGGAATTTGGATAGCCTTTATTTTGGATGAAGGTTTTAAATCTATTTTATATTACATTCGTTGGAAAAAAGAAAAATGGATAAATATTAAAATATAGGAGGATTATTATGCGCAAAGAAATTTTGCTTAATGATAATTGGGTTTTTCATAGAGGAGATTTTGATACTCCCATAAACCCTGACAAAGGACCTACTTATCAGCAAAGTAAAACCGAAAGAAAGCTTTTTGGACCCGCTTCCTATAACTATATAGATATTCCGAATAACTTCGGAAATCACGGGGATATCGGTGCTGATAGATGGGAATGGGTAACTGTGCCCCACGATTATGTTGTTTGCCAGGATGCTGACAAAAAAGAAAATCAAGCAATAGGATATCTTCATTACGATAACGCTTGGTACAGAAAGCATTTTACTTTAGATAAAGAAGATAGCGAAAAAAGAGTTCTTCTTCGTTTTGACGGTGTTGCAGGGCATACAACAGTTTATCTTAACGGTTGCTTAATG
>JAZPXP010000168.1:0-5939 GCA_045543715.1 Acutalibacteraceae bacterium | reverse complement strand
ACTTCACACAGCAATATTAAAATGTAGAATTATTTTATCATACTATGTCGCATTTTGCAATAGGGTTTTAAAAATTCATTAAAATTGTAAAAAATATACAATATATATAACTCCCGAACTTGACATATTTCATATATGGTGGTAAAATTATTTAGATAAATTTACTGTTTTATAATTATTGGCGGCTTTGGCGAACCGCTTATAATATAGTTGATTTATACCTCGGGAGGAAAACGCACGCTCCCGAGCCTTAAAAAAGGCAAAAAACAGTGCTTAAATATATAGGAGGTGCATATTATGCCCACAGATGTAATGTTTTACATTATTGCAGGTGCAGTTGCTCTCGTTTTTGCTGTAATCGGCTTTGTGTCCGGCTCGCTTCACCGCAGAAAATCTGCTGAAGCTACTATCGGCTCTGCCGAGGATGAGGCAAGAAGAATACTTAACGATGCAATTAAAACTGCAGAATCAAAGAAAAAAGAAGCTTTGCTTGAAGCAAAGGATGAAATCCACCAGCTCCGTCAGGAAACTGAAAAGGACCTTCGTGAAAGAAGAAGTGAGGTTCAGCGTCAGGAGCACCGCATCCAGCAGAAAGAAGAATCGCTTGACAGAAAGATGGATAATCTTGAAGCCAAGGAAGAAAAGCTTGCTCAAAAGGCAAAAGAAATTGATAGTCGCATTGAAGAGTGCGACCGTATTAAGCAAAGCCAGATGGACTTGCTCGAGAAAATTTCAGGCTTTACCAAGGAACAGGCAAAAGCCCATCTTCTTGAACTTTTGGATGGCGAGCTGACTCATGAAAAAGCAGTCAGAATTATGGAAATTGAACAGCAGACCAAGGAAGAGTCTGACCGTATTGCCAAGGATATTATCGGTCATGCTATTCAGCGTTGTGCTGCAGACCATTCCTCTGAAATGACCGTTTCGGTTGTTGTTCTTCCGAGCGATGAAATGAAGGGAAGAATTATCGGTAGAGAGGGTAGAAATATCAGAGCCCTTGAAACCGCAACGGGTGTTGACCTAATTATTGATGATACTCCTGAGGCTATAACCCTCTCGAGCTTTGACCCTGTAAGAAGAGAAATTGCCCGTGTTGCTCTTGAAAAGCTTATTCTGGACGGAAGAATTCATCCGGGCAGAATTGAGGAGACTGTTGCAAAGGCAACTGCTGAGGTTGAGGCAACCATCAAGCAGGAGGGTGAAAGAGCTATGATAGATGCGGGAGTTCATAACCTGCATCCCGAGCTCATTAAGCTCCTCGGTAAGCTTCGTTACCGCACAAGTTATGGTCAGAATGTTCTTAATCATTCGCTTGAGGTTTGCCATATTGCAGGGCTTTTGGCTGCCGAAATGGGAGCTGATGTAACCCTTGCTAAGCGTGCAGGTCTTTTGCATGATATCGGTAAGGCTATTGACCATGAGCAAGAAGGCTCGCATATTCAGCTTGGCGTTGAGGCCGCTAAGAAGTACCGAGAAGGTGAGATTGTTGTTAACTCAATCCATGCTCACCACGGGGATACAGAGGCAAAATCTCTTATTGCTCTTATCGTTCAGGCTGCCGATGCTATTTCTGCCGCACGTCCCGGTGCTCGCAGAGAGAACATTGAAAACTATATTAAACGTCTTGAAAAGCTTGAGGAAATCGCCAATTCCTTTACAGGTGTTGAAACATCGTTTGCTATTCAGGCGGGTAGAGAAGTTCGTATCGTAGTTAAACCTGAGGTTGTAACCGATGATGAGATGGTGCTTATGTCTCATCAGATTGCCGAGAGAATTGAGAATGAACTCGAGTATCCCGGTCAGATTAAGGTTAATGTAATCCGTGAAAGCAGAGCTGTAGATTATGCAAAATAATCGTATCGAAAAGGTTGTTTCAGCGCTTGAGCGTAACAATATTACAGCCCTTTTCGTTGAAAAGCGGGAAGATATTGTACCGTTAGTTGAAAGCTTGCTTTTTGAGGGTGCAACTATTTCTTCGGGCGGCTCGATGTCGCTTAAGGAAAGCGGCGTGCTTGAGCTTATCAAGAGTGATAAGTACCGCTATCTTGACCGCTTGAGAGAAGGCATAACCCCTGAGGAACAGCAAGAGGTTTTTAAAGGTATTATAGGCTGCGATTTTTATTTCTGCTCGGCTAATGCTTTAACCGAGAACGGCGAGCTTGTTAATGTTGATGGTTTTTCAAACCGAATTTCTGCGATTGCATTTGGGCCTAAAAAGGTTATTGCTGTTGTTGGAATTAACAAGCTTGTTGAAAATGTTAATGAGGGCTTTTTGAGGGTCAAGTAAATCGCAGCACCCAAAAACTGCGTGCGACTTGGTATCGATAACCCTTGTGCAAAGCTCGGGCATTGTGTTTCGCTCGAAAAAAGCGATAACCCTGTTATTGAGGCTGGCTGCAGTAAGGATAGCAGAATTTGTGTTAATTACCTCGTAACCGCTTTGCAAAGAGAAGCAAACAGAATAACTGTTATCCTTTGCGGAGAGGAATTAGGATATTAAAATTTTAAATCGGCATAGATAATCTATGCCGATTTAGTTTTTTATGGTTGACAAATTGTCGGTTTTGAATTATAATAACCAAGCACGATAATTTTTGGTAATTGCAAGAGGGTTACCAAAACAATTTTTATCAGTTTAATATTTTATCGAGGTGTGGCGCAGTTGGTAGCGCACTAGTTTTGGGAACTAGATGCCGCAGGTTCGAGCCCTGTCACCTCGACCAAAAATCCTCATTCGTAAGAATGGGGATTTTTACTTTTTCACTCTTCACTTTTCACTCTTCACTATTCTCTACGATTTTTTATATAGGATTTTTGGAAGTAATAAGTAATAGTGAATAGTGAAGAAGTTCGGTGTCTGCTTCGCAGACTAATTTATAAAATTTCGCAAAATGCCGACTTCGGCATTTTCTTTTTTGTACGTGGCGGGAGCTTGAAAAAATGTGTAAACTAAAATATAAAAAATCAATTTAGATTAAAACCGCTGGAGTGTAAACTTCAGCGGTTAATTATAAATCAATATTTATCTTATATTCATCATCAATAAGCACATACTTTACGTTATGCTTTTTGCATGCGTTTAAAACCTGTGAGTTATCTTGCAATAAGCCGTCTATGGTGCAGTCATCGTCAAGACGGTTTTCGATTACTGAAGCGAATTTCTTAATATCATCAAAATGGTTTCTTATATAATTCTCGCTCATCACAAGGCAATAATATTTTATATTGTCGAGATATTCCTTATCGAAATCATCTTGCCAAGTGAACGGAATGTAGCACCCCTCAACAATCAGATTTTGCTTGTTTTCTATGGCAGTTTTAATCATTTCGCAAACTATCGGCCATAGATATTCGGTCAAGGTACTGTCATCACTCAAAGGTGTAAGCTCGGTGTTTCCGCTACGAATAAGGCCCATTTTCAAATGGTCAATCGAAAGGTATGGGTATTTATACTTTTCGAGTAGTTTTTGAGCAAGCGCAGTCTTGCCCGTGTGCGAAGCACCTGTAATTAAAATAATCATTTCTTTCATCCTTACAAATGGGTTTTAATTACTGCAATAAACTTTTATTGCCTTACTAATAAATTCGGCTGTACCGACAGTGTGTTTATCAATGTTAGTTTTAAAACGTTCATCAGCGACGTACATAAGCCCCAGTCCTGCGAGGATTTCGTTAGTGCAAGTGTAGTAATTATCGGTGATATAGTTTTGCAGTTCTTTTACGAGTGTTTGTGCTTCGTCTGAATCTGCAGAGTTGCCATTCTTTTTACATTCGGCAAATTTAGCGAGGATTGACATTAAACCATCATTTACCTCTTGCCATTTGTCTGCGGTGTAGTTCGCGGTCTTCTCTGCGTGTTCTTTATAGGTATCGGTTTCGCCCCAGCGTTGTTTTACTTCTATATCGTGATTTGCCATAGACATTCCCCTTAAATGCTTCTATGAGCAAATTATAGCATATTTACACTATTTTCTCAATCCTTTATTCTTTGCTTATACCTTAAAATGCCAGAAACAAGAAACTCGGCTCAGTAATTCAGCTATTGGTACTGCCGGTAGTATAAGAAGAGCCTGGTGATGATTAACACCAGGCTTAAGAATGTTTTGGAATTTTAATTGTTATTAAACATCGATATTATTTTCAATTTTAACATCGTTGCAGTTAATTAAGCTAATAGGCTCAGCCTCTTTTTGTTTGCGTTTTTCAAAACGGTTACCTGTAATGGTAACGCCGTCTGTAGCCATAATCGAAATGCACTTAGCTTCATTATTTTTTATCACATTGTCCTTAATAGTAATATTCTTGTGCAGATGGCTTATTGTTTCATCGCCTTTTCTATGGTTGGTTGAAACCCTGATAGACGATAAATCCTCTCTTATGAAGCCACACTTTTCAAAAACATTATTATGTATATTTAAATTACAGGTAGGTCCAACTTCATACCAGAAATCAAAGTCGGGAGCCGCCTTGACTGCTTCTGAAGACATTCCGAAAAAGGTGCAATTTTTAATTTCAACATTTTCGGTTTGAATTACAAAGGCTCTTGCGCGTGTATTTCTTACAATGCAGTTGTCTATTTCAATAGAAGGCGTGAAGGTTGTATTCTGCAAGGTATCACCTTTTTTATATGTGCCGGAAAGCTGGTCAAATTTAAGTATACCGTCTGCAAATGATACCACGCGAAGACTTCCTGTGTTGGTCATTGAAACAGGGTCGAATATTTTAATTATATCACCCGTTTCACACCATCTTTTAGGGAGAGTTCCATCAGGACTCTTTTTACAATATCCGCATTTTATAGATGAATCATCTAAAAGCTCGGTTATGGTGCCTGCTGTAGAGTGAACATTAAGGGCATCGTCTCCCATTCCGTCAAACACACAGTTTTTCATAACTAAATTGCCCCAAAGACCTGTAAGATGTATACCATCACAGTTGCCTGCCATAAGGCTCTTACTGCCTTCTTTTACTACCATCTTAAGAGAATCTATAGTAAGGTTTTTACATTTTGGAAGAACCACAATGCCCATACCTGCAGCTGAATGCATCGTAATATTTTTTAATACGGTATCATCACTGTCGCTTAGTATGATAGCGGCGGGCCCATACATTGTATGGCGGATACACATTCTTTCTCCAACACTAAGATTTTCATTAAGTCTTTTAAAATACACCTTGAAGGTATTATCTCCTAAATAGTCATACCTAGCGCTTGAATAAGTATGTGCAAGGAGTATTTCTCCAAAAACCAAGGTTGTGATATTATCGTCATCGGGATGGCGAGCATAACTGTTCATATGATAATCGGGGGAGCCATCCTCATCTATAGTATTAAATGCCATAAGCACTTCATCACCATTAACGGTGAACTCTTCATCAACCTGAAGAATAAGAGTGTTTTCATCAAAATCGATGGACTTAACCGTAGCTGTAATATTACAGGGCACATCTGTTTCCATTGTGATATTAGACAAGGTAACCCTTTGGCATCCTTTTAAAAGAAATGCGTTAGTGCTTTCCTTATAATCAGCATTGTTTACGTATTTGCTGACTATTACCGCTTTACTACCGTCAATAGTTATATCTTTTTTATCCTTGATTACAACCTGTCTTGTTAAATAGTATTCCTTAGCATCTAAAACACATACTTGGCCATTCGGGGTTGAATTTATAAGAAGTTCCAGCTCATCGGAATTACAAATTCTTTTTGTTTTACACATTTTTTTACCTCCGCGTTTGGTATATTATAATTACATTTTATGATAGCATTTATTCTAAGAAAAGTAAAGGCTTTTATACCTTTTTATTATTTGAATTATGCACTATCTTTTAAAAATTTCAATTAACTACCTCTTTCGACAAAACTTGCTTTTATATTTGCTGTATGTTATACTTTTATTTAGATTAAAAGTTTTAGGGGATTTGTTATGAAAGAATTT
>JAZPXP010000167.1:0-20073 GCA_045543715.1 Acutalibacteraceae bacterium | reverse complement strand
CCGCAGCAAAGCGAAACAAGTGCCAACGCTATAAGCAACAATCCCGTTTTTATAACCGATTCAATAGGTGCTCCCGCCTTGATAGCATTAACAAGGTCGGCTGTGAAAAACGGAATCATAACTTCAATTATAACCTCTCCCATTATAAAAATGAGGGTTAAAATTGAAGGCAATTTATATTCTCTAATTGATTTTGCCAGAGTTTTAATCATTTTCTTCCTCCATATTTGCTGTTAACTTATTCATTACCTTAAAAAACACATCAAGGTCTTCTTCATCAATGCCGTTTTTTAATCTCTTTTCTCTCTTTATTATATCATTCATAATTATATTATGCTGTTTTATAGCCTTTTCGGTTAAAACTATCTTTTTAAGTCTCGCATCATTCGCAACACATTGCCTTTCTATAAAGCCTTTTTGCTCCATAGTTTTAAGCATACGGGAGGCAGTTGAGCCTCTTATAGAAAACTTTTCCTCGAAATCACGCTGAAAAATATCTTTATCTCGGTTTTCATAAAAATAACTTATTACCCAACCGTTAATACCTTTTATTTCTTCAACCTGAAGCTCATCTTTGCTTTTTTCAACATCACGCTTTATAGCATTATTGAGTCTTCTGATAACAAAGCCAATTTCCCTTTCTCTTCGCATAATACACCTACTTTCGAAAAAAGTTAGCCTGCTAACTATTATAAAACCTTTGCTATTTTTTGTCAATAGGCGAAGTATGAATAAAATGTTAAAAAAGCCCTCTTTTGAGGGCTTTTAAAGTTATTTTTTCCCTAATTCTTTTGTTCTTTCAAAGGAAGCGTTAACGGCATTCATAACAGCACCTCTGAAAGCAGATTCCTCTAAGGAATGAACTCCTGCTATTGTGCTGCCGCCAGGACTGCAAACCTCGTCCTTTAACTGACCTGGGTGTTTCGAAGAGGTTAGCAACAACTCAGCCGCACCCGACAATGTTTGAGCAGCATATACTAAAGCCTTATCTCTTTGCAAACCGCACTCAACACCCGCATCGGCTAAAGCCTCTGCAAATAGATAAACAAAAGCAGGTCCGCAACCCGAAAGTGCAGAAGCCGCATCTATAAGCTCTTCATTTATGCGGTCAATTTTGCCTGCAAATTTGAGTGCCTCACAAAACTCCCCTATCTCATCCATAAAGACCATATCAGATGAGGAATAAAGAATCATTCCTTTTGAAACAGAAACAGGAGTATTAGGCATTATTCTGATAATCGGCATATTCTCGCCTAACATTTCGGCGATAGAGGAAATACTCATACCGGCCGCCATTGATACTAAAATAAAGCGGTCATTTCTCTTCTTTAAAATAGGAGCAATACTTTGAAGCATATCATTAAGCATCTGAGGTTTAACTCCTAAGAATATAAACTTAGCAGAAGAAGCAACTGCATTGTTATCAGCATAAGAGCATTTAAGCTCATCTGCCAAGAGGCTTGCCTTAACCTGAGATTTATCAGAAATAATCACCTCATCTGGAGAAACCGCCTTGCAAACCGCACGGGCTAATGCAGAGCCCATATTCCCCGCTCCAATGAAACCAAATTTAACCGAAGCCATTTTAATTCCTCCTATCTTATCTGACCGTTTCCTTTAATTATATATTTATAGGTATTAAGCTCTGAAAGTCCCATAGGACCGCGGGCATGAAGCTTCTGGGTTGAAATACCCATTTCGCAGCCAAGCCCAAACTCACCGCCATCTGTAAAACGGGTTGAGGCATTAACATAAACCGCCGCAGAATCAACCATTTTAGTGAAGAAATCGGCAGCCTCTTTTGAAGAGGTTATAATACTTTCGCTATGATGGGTTGAATGCTTTGAAATATGATTAACAGCCTCTTCAACGCCGTCAACAACCTTAACTGCCATTATATAATCTAAGAACTCAGTATCAAAATCTTCTGCACTTGCCTTTGTAGCACTTAAATATTCAAGTGCTTTACTATCGGCTCTAAGTTCAACCCTATCCTTTAATCTGTCTGCAAGCCTTGGTAAAATAACAGAAGCGATTTCCTTATCCACAAGGCAAACCTCTGCCGCATTACAAACAGACGGACGGCTTGTTTTAGCATTATCAATAATATCAAGTGCCATATCAATATCAGCAGTTTTTTCAACAAAAATATGGCAAATTCCTGTTCCCGTTTCAATGCAAGGAACTGTTGCGTTTTGAAGACAAGCCTTAATAAGTCCCTTTCCGCCTCGGGGTATCAGCAAATCAACAAGACCGCTTGCAGTCATAAGCTCGTTAGCACTATTTCTTGTCGTATCCTCAACAAGATTTATATAGTCTTCGTTTATGCCGCATTTCAAAAGTGCAGATTTTAATGCCTTAACAATGGCAAAAGAGGTATTAAAAGCCTCTTTTCCACCTCTAAGCACACAAACATTTCCGCTTTTAAAGCTTAAAGCAGCGGCATCGCTTGTAACATTAGGGCGGCTTTCGTAAATTATTGCAACAACACCAAAAGGGACGGCGGTCTTTTCAATTATAAGACCGTTTTTATGGCGAGTTTCGGATATAACGCTTCCAACATAATCAGGAAGAGCCGCAACCTCTAAAATTCCCCTTGCCATACCCTCAATTCTACCTTCATCAAGGCTTAGTCTATCAAGCATAACAGAGGAAACAGAGTTCCTTGCGTTTTCAACATCAATAGCGTTTGCCTTTAAAATTTCAGAAGTGCTATCAATAAGTGCCTCTGCCATGGCCTTTAGAGCGTCATTCTTCTGAACGGTTGAAAGGGGCGCTGAAGCAGAAACCTCTTTTGCTCTTATAAGCAGTTCGTTAGTTGTTGTCATCAGTTCACCCTCTTTGCGATAAAGCGAGTTCCAACATCCTTGCCCTCAACAATATCATAAATCACAGATGGGTTATCGCCGTTTGCAATAACCATATCTATACCCTTTTCGGTTGTCATTTTAGCGGCTTTTATCTTGGTCATCATTCCGCCTGTTCCAAGGCAACTTCCAACTCCGCCAATCATCGCCTCAATTTCGGGGGTGATTTCATCAACCGTATGAAGTAAAACCGCATCCTTATTCTTATGGGGGTCTGCCGTATAAAGACCGTTTATATCCGAAAGAATTATAAGCAAATCCGCCTGCAAGGTTGTTGCAACAATAGCACCCAAGGTATCATTATCGCCGATAACAATCTGTTCGGTTGCTATTGAATCGTTTTCGTTGAGAATCGGGATAACAGAAAGCTCCAAAAGGCGACGCATTGTGTTTTCGAAATTAGTTCTGCGTTCAAGCACCTCAATATCCTCACCCGTTATAAGTATCTGGGCAACGGTATGGTTATACTCTGAGAAAAGCTTATCATATGTATACATAAGCTCGCACTGACCAACAGCAGCAGCAGCCTGTTTAGTTGGAATATCATCAGGTTTTTTAGCGAGAGCCAACTTTCCAACTCCCATACCAATAGCCCCTGAGGAAACTAAAATTATCTCGTTTCCTGCATTTTTAAGGTCGCTCATAACCTTGCAAAGCTCTTCAACTCGGCGGATATTAAGTCTGCCCGTTTCGTGAGCCAAGGTTGAGGTTCCGATTTTTAAAACGATTCGCATTTAATAAATTCACTTCCACTTTTTTTACATTTTCAGCATTGAAAATGTAAATTTGATTTTCTTTTCATCTAAACGGTATTTTTCCTCCAGAGGTGGTCCGCAAGCAGCAGAGCCAAGTCCTGAGTTTTTATAATCAAGTCTAACAAATGTATATCCCTTTTTAGTAAGCTCATCAGTATGCATAGCAGCAGTTAAATCTTTTGAACTATAATTCGAAACATTACATTCAAAATCGTTATCACTTGTAAATTTCATACCGTCAATTAAAAGCTCTCTGACGCCGATATGGTTACCGTGTTCCTGAGGCATAGGATATTTTACATATTCCTTATCAGCACTGCTTTCATATCTGCTGATTTTACCCGCATGGCACATATCAATATAGCTTTCATATGGTCCGTTACCGAAATAACTAAACTTCTTATCTTCGCCGATAAGCTTAAGCTCAAAGCCCAGACGAGGCAACCAGAAAACATTTTCTCTAACAATACCTGTTAAATCGAAGTTAATTCTGCCGTCTTGAAAAACTTCAACAGTTAAAGTATATCTGAAGAAAGGCATACGGGAAATACCCGAAAGAGAGCCAGAAACAGTTATAACCCCGTTTTCTAATTTGCAATCGTAAATCTTGGTGAAAAGGCAGTCCATATTCTCGCCTTCCCAAATATTATAATTGCCCCATTTATTCTTGATATATCTCTCGTTATCAATGGGTGCTCTCCAAGTGGTTATGCCCATTCTTTCAGCAAGCTTTTCTTCGCCTGCAATTTTAAGGCTTATAAAATTGCCATAAAATTTTGAGAAGGTATATTCAAAGCCCTCGCCGCTTATTAGAATATTCTCGCCGATTTCTGAAAATTTTGCCTTCTTTTCACAAACCGCCTCTTTAATAACTTGGCTTTCAAGCTTATGCTGAGTATGAGCAAGCTCAAAGCCATTCTTTAAAAGATAGCAATTAAGATATAAACCATATTTAGAGAAAACATTTGGTAAATCTAATTCGATTTCCTGATTAGAATGCGGTTTGATATTTAGCTCCTTCTTGGAACTTTCAATAACTTCGCCATCCTTTTCAATTTCGCAAATAAACTCAAAATCAGAATTTAAAACTGTGAAATCATAAAGATTTTTAATTGTTAAGGTCTTACCGCTCAAAAAGGTTCTAATCGGTTGATATGCAGTCTTCATCTCGAGAGTTCCCGCTTTAAAGCTTCTGTCAGCAAAAACGATACCATCGCAGCAGAAGTTTGCATCGTGAGTAAGCTCTCCCTTAAAATCTCCGCCGTATTTCTCAACACCGTCTTCAGTTACAACATGGTCTGCCCATTCCCAGATACAGCCGCCCGAAAGCTTAGGATATTTGTTTATAAGCTCGTTGTAATCATAAACATCCCCTGGTCCGTTACCCATAGCATGAGCATATTCACATAGGAAAAATGGCTTTTTCTCATTTTCATCAAGAGCATATTTTTCCATATCGGGCATATAGGTATACATTCTTGAATAAACATCAGCCTTGGCATTATCACCCTTACGAGAAGCATCCTCGCAATGCACCAAGCGGTCATCCCTGAGAGTTCTCACCCAGTCAATCATTGCCTCGTGGTTCTTGCCGTAACCGCTTTCGTTACCTGTTGACCACATAACAACACAGGTGTTGTTTTTAAACAAAAGAACTGCTCTCTGCATTCTTTCAACGAACTCTTTTTTCCATTCATCTCTCTGGCAAACCCAGTCATCACTCTCAACATCATAGCCATAAGCAACATCAGCAAATCTTCTGACAATTCCATGAGTTTCAAGGTCTGTTTCAAGAACAATATAGAAGCCCAATTCATCGCACATATCAACGAATTTAGGAGTTGGCGGATAATGGGAAGTTCTGATGCAGTTAATATTAAGCTCTTTCATAAGACGCAGGTCATTTAATAATTCCTCATCAGACTGGCACCAGCCCCTCATTTTACTCGTATCGTGATGATTAACACCCCTGAATTTAATGGGAGAGCCATTTAACAGCACCTCTCCCTTATCAGAGACAGAAATAGCTCGGAAACCGATTTTACGGGTTATAATCTCGCCATCCTTTTCGATTTTAACAGTATAAAGATAAGGCATTTCCGCATTCCAACGAATAGGATTTTCTAAAACAAATTCTGCCTTTTCTCCCTTTTTACTATCTAAAAGGTTACCATCCTCGGAATAAAGGCTGATATTACATTCTTTATCAGCACTAACAAAAATGGAATTTTCCTTAGTTGAAAGCGAAATATCAACAATATGATTTTCTGGTCTTTGAAGAATATAAAGGTCCCTGAAAATTCCGTTAAAACGCATAAAATCCTGGTCCTCTAAATAACTTCCAACGCACCACTTGAGAACTTCAACTCGAATAGTATTTTTGCCCTCAAAAACAAAATCAGTTATATCAAATTCAGCCTCTAAATGCGAGCCCTGAGTAAAACCAACATACTTTCCGTTAAGGAAAATTTTAGCACAGGAAGAAACGCCCTCTAAAACAAAATAAACTCTTCCCCATTTGTTCTTGATATCAAAATCCCTTTCATAAACTCCGCAAGGATTATCATCAGGAACATAGGGAATATCATAAGGATAGGGATAATTTATGTTGGTATAATTAGGATTTTCATAGCCTAAAATCTGCCAACAGGAAGGAACGGGTATATTATCCCAATTATCAATATTTTCCTCAACATCAATATCTCTATTATAATATTTAAAACGCCATTCACCGTTAAGAAGATTATATTCCGATTTACCCCCAGGAATATAGTAACTTCTGGGATTTAAACGGTTTTCGCTTGTTTTTAAAACATTTTCATAATAACGCATAGGTTCTGCCCCCTTATATTATATAATTATAAAATATACTATAAGTATTGTCAACAAAAAAAGGCTGTTTAAAACAGCCTTTTTAAGAACTAATTAACCTTAACCAAAATAATGTCATAGGACTTTTCTTCACTGTCAGTTAGCTCAACCTTAACGGCAGCAAGACCCTCCGACTTGGCAATGATTTTATTACCCTCAACAGATACTGCATACTCGCCTTTAGTAACTGATATTTTAACACCACGAGCATTAGTATCATAAAGCTTATAGGTAATATCAAAGGTTTCGCCCTTCTTAAGCTCAACATAACCCTTATCGCAGATAATCTGTTCATAAGGCTTAGCGGTTGTATAAATAATGAGGTGATAATCACCATCAATATCGTCTATAAGATTACCCTCAGCATCTATAACCTTTTCGCAAGCAGGTATCATTGGGGGTACACTAAGGTCATACTTAGCACCAACCGAGAACTTATAGAAAGTGCGTTTTTCTCCATCAGGCAATTTGATTTTTAAAGTTCTGTTGCGACCTAGACCCTTAGCCTCAACAGCAATAACCAAATCGTTATTGGGAGTTAAATATGTTGCTGAACGAAGCTCAGTATCATCAAATTCAACCATTTCGCCTTCCCAGTTTGGTAGAGCGTTTTTGCCTGATTTTGTTAAGGTTTCGGTTTTTAAAACCTTGGAATGAGCAGGAACATATCTCATAAACAGGCAAACATCATAGAAGAAATGATTAACTCTATCAGGCTCAACATTAACTATATCCCACATATCACCGTCAGGCCCTGTAACCTTAAAAACAAAGGGTTGAGTCTTGATAACCGAGGAAATAAGCCATAAAAGCAGAGTTGAATATCTTAAATTGGTTGCATTTATAATCATCGATATAACCGACATATCCCAATACTTAGCCGCTTGACCAACGCTGAACTCGGTAATACCAACAGGCAAGCCTATCTTATTATTTATAAGTGGCGGTGTGATATATTTGAAATCGGCAGCGTTTGTATGATATTCATGAACAGTGAAATTGCTAATTAGGTCAGGATGATTTTCCGCAATTTCTTTCATCCAGTCGTTTTCAGCTGAAGTTCCGCCGGCTTCGGGACCCCAAAACTCAACGATATCACTAATACCCCTGTTTTTAAGCTCTTCTTTAACATTTTCAACCATCCTGAGCCAGTAATTAAACTGGTCCATATCAATATCCTTCATTCTAAACTCAGTAGGCTTTGCAATTACAGTCTCACCCATAGGTGCTGTTTGGAAATCACCACAATCAGGTCTATGGCAAATCTCGTTATAGAAGGTCAAATACTTAACATTGGTATATCCCATACCGTTGATAAGGTCATCAAGGAATTTAGCACAAGCCTTACCGTGCTGCTCAATATCACGAGGAGCTGACCAACCCGCATCTCTAACACCCGGAATTTCATACCATTCCTGAATAAAGGGTGCGTTTTTCCAACCGTAATCAAGTTCAATTTCAGTTCCTGCCTCTTTGAAAGCATCAAGATAAGCCAAGAAGCATTTCATTTTTGGAGTTTCATAATCAAAATCAAGATTATAATAGCTTTCCTTATCCTTTATAAACCAGTCCGGCTGGAACCACATACGAGCAACTGTAGGCCTAACAAGCTTAATTCTGCGTCTTTCCTCTTCCCAATGGGTATAGGTATACCCTTGAGCCATTGATTCTTCCATCATAGCCATCGGCATACAGTTAACACCAACGCCATAAAAATTATCGTTTATAACTTCATCGGATATTATAATTTCTTTGCATTTATCGCAAATTCCGATTTCAAAAAGCTTAGCAGAACCTTGTGTATTAAATTCAATGTTATCGGTCTTTTTGATTTCACATTCTGCAATATAATAATTATCTTTAATTTTTTCGGCTTCGATTATATTACCGTTATAGATAATAGAATCAATGTTGCCCTCATAAGCCACATAGAGCATTTGGGTATCAGTAGGCTTTTGGTTATGAATAGTAATTTGAACATCTTGAGCAGAAACAAAATTGCTATCAAAGGCTTTGTTATCAACAAGAGCAGAAATATCGCCTTCAAAATCGCCATTAATATTGATGTTTTTAGATTCTAATGTGTTTTGAAGATATCTATTTGGTAAAAGAGAATGAATTCTCGAATATTCTTCCGAATAAAGAGCCAAATGTCCTAGTCTTGCACAATCATCAGTTGGGCAAAACTCTGAAACCTTCCAACCAAAAGTTGTTGCCTTAACAGGTTTATCAAACTCTATCATAACATCAGCAGTTGTTCTGGTATAACCCGGTTTAAACTCTTTATCGCAAACATAATGATAAAAATGATTTTTCTCATTAAAGGTATCGCCATCGGTAGAAAAATAGAAGTCAAACTCGTGGAGCGAATAATCACAAGTTCCACCTGTGCAAAAGCCGATAAAAAGTATTCTATCAACCTCAACAGGCTCATCCCCTAAATTAAACTCCATAGTGAATTTACCTGGGACAACATCGATATGTCTATCCTGACCGGGTGTTGACACAATATCAATCAAAAACTTATCGCTATGGATAGTTCCGCCGTGGCCTTTAATAATGATTTCTTGATTATCAAGACCCTTGCAAACGGGGATGTTTCCATGAATTATACTCTTATTTTCTTGAGCAAATTTATGAATAATTGAATAATCGTTTGTTATTTTCACAAAATCAACTCCAAACAAAATTTACTACCCACATTATACTATCGTTTTTTTGAGAAATCAACCCTAAAAAAACTGATATTCGAGTAAAAAAGTTATGAAAAATTGAGATATTTGATAAAAAAAGAGGACTGCTTCCAGTCCTCAAAATTATAATGTTGCAGCCATTACAGCTTTAATTGTATGCATTCTGTTTTCAGCTTCATCGAAAACTATCGACTGACTACTTTCAAATACTTCGTCAGTAACTTCCATTTCCTTTATACCGAATTTTTCACTCATCTCTTTGCCAACAGTGGTATTGAGGTCGTGGAAAGCGGGCAAGCAATGCATAAATACAGCATTCTCCCCTGCATTTTTCATAAGAGCAGAATTTACCTGATAGGGAGATAATTCTTTAATTCTCTCTTCCCAAACCTCATCAGGCTCACCCATTGAAACCCAAACATCAGTATAGATAACATCCGCATTTTTTGTAGCTTCCATAGGGTCTTCACAGAATGTAAGAGTTGCACCGCTAATCTTTGCTAACTCTTCGCACTTTGCTATCAGTTCTTTATCTGGGAAATACTTTTTAGGAGCGCAAGCGGTAAAATTAAGACCCATAATCGCAGAGCCAACCATCAGGGAATTTCCCATATTATATCTCGCATCACCCATATAAACGAGGTTTATACCCTCAAGCTTTCCAAAATGCTCCTTGATAGTTAAGAAATCAGCTAAAATCTGAGTAGGATGAAATTCATTTGTCAGTCCGTTCCAAACAGGAACACCCGCAAATGCCGCCAAATCTTCAACTATTTCCTGTCCGAAGCCTCTATACTCAATACCGTCATAAATTCTGCCAAGCACTCTTGCAGTATCGGCAATACTCTCTTTTTTGCCGATTTGCGAAGCCTTTGGGTCAAGGTATGTTACACCCATTCCCAAATCGAAGGCTGCAACCTCAAAGCTGCAACGGGTTCTTGTGCTTGTTTTCTCGAAAATCAAAGCAATATTCTTACCCTCGCAGATTCTATGCGGAATACCAGCCTTTTTCTTATATTTAAATTCTGCTGCCAAATCGAGAAGACATAAAATTTCCTCTTTCGAAAAATCAAGCAGTTTTAAGAAACTTTTCCCTTTAAAATCCATAATACTACTCCTTGCAAGCATTAACTAAAACATTTATAGCCTTTTTGAGCAAATCCCAAGGAATATTAAGAGCGGGAAGTAATCTCACCTTATTCTTTGCCTTAATAACAAGAACTCCGTTTTCCTGACATTCCCTTATAACCTCATTGGCATCCCTTTCGGTTTCGATACCTAGCATAAGTCCCATTCCGCTGACATTTTTAACACCCTCAGCATTACTAAGGCACTCAAAAATATACAGGGATTTTTTATTTACCTCTTCTAAAAGCTCATCATCAATTCTGCTTAAAATATTGATAGCACCCGCACAAGCAACGGGGTTTCCGCCAAAGGTTGAGCCGTGGCTTGAGGGGGTGAACACATCTTGCACCTTTTCACCTAAAAGAGTTGCACCTATAGGAAGTCCGCCACCAAGACCCTTTGCAGTTGAAACAATATCGGGAACTATATCATAGTTCATAAAGCCATAAAGCTTGCCTGTTCTGCCGTTTCCTGTCTGCACTTCATCGGCGATAGTTAAAATATCATTTTCTTTTGCAATTTCGATAATTCTTTCAACAAAAGCCTTATCAAGCGGCATAACTCCGCCCTCACCTTGAACACATTCGAACATAATTGCAGCAACATTGTTATCTTTAACCTTTGTTTCAAGGTCTTCTATATTATTAGCCTCTGCATAACAAAAGCCCTCTGTCAGCGGTAGAAAATCATTATGAAAGACCTCTTGGCCGGTGGCCGCTAGGGTCGTAATAGTTCTGCCGTGGAAGCTATTTTTAAGGGTGATAATTGTATTATATTCTTTACCCTTTTTCTCAGCCGCATATTTTCTTGCCGCCTTAATAGCACATTCATTAGCCTCAGCCCCCGAATTTGAGAAGAAAACCTTTTTCATTCCGGTTTTCTCGCAAAGCATTTTAGCTAAAACTGCACAAGGCTCAGAATAATAAAGATTTGAGGTATGCTGAAGTTTGGTTAGCTGTTCTGTTACAGCCTTTACCCATTCATCATCGCAAAAGCCGAAGGTATTAACCGCAATACCTGTTGCCAAATCTATATATTCTTTTCCGTTACTATCATAAACCAAAGAGCCCTTTCCCGAAACAAGTTCTATCGGGAAACGGGCATAGGTATTTGCTATATATGAGTTATCAATTTGCTTAATGCTCATTTTTTCTTTTCCTTTATAACCATTGTTCCTGCACCCTCATCTGTCAGGGTTTCGATAAGCAGAGAATGAGGCACTCTTCCATCCATTATAAATACCTTTTTAACACCTCTGCGAATAGCCTCGATACAGCATTCAACCTTGGGTATCATTCCGCCCGAAATCGTTCCATCCTCAAAGAGTTTCTTCGCATCATCTAAATCAATAATCGAAATCAAAGAATCGGGGTTATCCTTATCCTTTAAAACTCCCGCAATATCGGTCATAGAAATAAGGCTTTCCGCCTTTAAAGCCCCCGCTATATAAGCAGCGGCGGTATCGGCATTGATATTATAAACATTTCCCTCTTTATCGCAACCAACAGTTGAAACAACAGGGATATAATTATGCTCTAAAAGGTCGGTTATGGGCTCAACATTAACCTTGGTAATTTTACCAACAAAGCCGAGTCTATCATCCTTAACCTTTGCCTCGATAAGATGAGCATCAATACCCGAAATGCCCATAGCCTTACCACCCTTTGTTCCAAGCAAATTAACAAGGCTTTTATTGATTTTGCCCGCCAATACCATCTGAACGATTTCAGCGGTTTCCTTATCTGTAACACGAAGTCCGTCAACAAATTTTGATTCCTTGCCAACCTTGTTTAAGGTATCGGTAATTTCAGGACCGCCCCCGTGAACAAGCACAATTTTAACACCAACAAGTCTTAATAGGACGATATCCTCCATAACTTGTTGCTTAAGTTCTTCGTTAATCATAGCGTTGCCGCCGTATTTAATAACAACGATTTTGCCGTAATATTTTTGAATATAAGGAAGTGCCTGAGTTAAAACTTCGGCACGACCTGCATTTGTTATATTGTTAATCATTATGTTCTGTAATCTCCGTTAATTTTTACATAATCATAGGTTAAATCGCAGCCCCAGGCGGTTGAAGAAAATTCACCGCTGTTTAAGGATACTAAAATTTCTATTTCGTCTTGGAGTAAGATTTCCTTTGCCTTTTCCTCAGAAAAATCTACCCCTGCTCCGTTCTTGCAAACAAGGATTTCACCTTTATTTGAACGGAAGGAAACATCAATTTTTTCTGTATCAACTTTAACACCCGAATAACCTATAGCACAAAGAACTCTGCCCCAGTTAGCATCGGCACCGAACATAGCCGCTTTTGTGAGTGAAGAACAGATAACAGATTTTGCAACTGTTTTAGCTATATCTTCCGTTTCAGCACCCGTTACAACGCATTCTAAAAGCTTAGTTGCTCCCTCACCATCCCCTGCTATTTTTCTGCAAAGGTTAACAGTAACAGTATTAAGAGCCTTCATAAACTCATTGAAATCTTGACCGTCCGCCACGATTTCCTTGTTTTCTGCCATACCGTTAGCGAGAACGACAACCATATCGTTTGTTGAAGTATCACCGTCAACCGAAACCATATTAAAGGTGGTTTTAATATCGGTTGAAAGTGCCATCCCCAGCATATCGGAACTTATATTGCAGTCGGTTGTGATAAATACAAGCATAGTTGCCATATTAGGATGAATCATTCCCGAGCCCTTAGCTATACCGCCGATTTTACAAGTCTTGCCGCCGATACTGAACTCAACCGCAACCTCTTTAAGTTTGGTATCGGTTGTCATTATACCCTCAGCGGCAAAATCACTGAACTTTCCAAGTCCTTTAACCAAATCAGGTATTCCGTTTTCGATGGGTTTAATGTCCAATGGCTGACCGATAACACCTGTTGATGCAACAACAATATCTTTGCTATCTATTTTTAATTCTTTTGCCAAAATATCACAGGTTTGCTCGGCAATTTCAATACCGTTAGCGTTGCAAGTATTAGCATTTCCGCTATTGCAGATTATTGCACTGGCATAACCATCTGCAATATTCATTTTTGTAACCTTTAAGGGCGCACCTTTAACAAGGTTAGTTGTATAAACCGCGGCGGCATTAGCCTTTTTCTCGCTGAAAATCAACGCCAAATCCCTTTTTGTTTTATTTTTTCTGATACCGCAATGGATACCGTTAGCCAAAAATCCCTTAGCGGCACAAACACCGCCTGAAATCAACTGCATATTTTCCTCCTAAATATCAAGTCCTTCGGTTTTTTCTAAACCGAGAACAATATTCATACATTCAACTGCCGCACCCGAGGCACCTTTTCCAAGGTTATCATAACGGGCAATCAACAAAATTCTATCATCATTTCCTGAAACGGAAATTTCCATGCTATCCTTAAACGAAAGCTTGTTAGCCGAAACAAAGCCGTTTTCATCAAAGTTCGCAACAAATTTTACGAGAGGACCTTGATATTTTTCTTTATAGGCTTTCTTAATATCCTCAACAGTTCCGTTAATTTCCGAAGCGAACAAGGGAACTGTAACCTCCATACCGCTATAGAAGTTATCAACAACGGGGATAAAAACAGGCTCGTTTTGAATACCCGTTATCTTCTTCATCTCGGGTAAATGCTTATGGTTTTGCGAAAGACCATACTGCCTTGGAGCGTTTAACAAACTCTCTCTTTCTTCATCCTCATATTCGGCTATCATTTTCTTTCCGCCGCCCGAATAACCGGTTAAAGAAAAACAGGAAAGTAAAGCATTTTTATCTAAAATACCCTTTTCAACCAAGGGGTAAACAAGTGCTATAAAACCGCTTGCATGGCAACCGGGAACCGCAATTCTTTTAGAATTTTTAATTTTTTCCTCTGCTTCTTCTGAAAGCTCAGGGAAACCGTATGCCCAGTTATCATTTGTTCTGTGTGCTGTTGAGGTATCGAGAACAACTGTATTATCGTTTTCGATTAGTGATACCGCCTCAATAGCCGCCGCATCAGGCAGACACAAAAAAGCGATATCCGCAAGGTTTATCGCTTCTTTTCTGGCAGTAATATCCTTGCGGTTTTCTTCGCTTAGTTTTATTAGTTCTATATCTTTTCGGCTTTCAAGCCTTTCGGCAATGCGAAGACCCGTTGTTCCCGCACTGCCATCAATGAATACCTTTTTCATTTAAAAACTCCGTTATATTATCTATCTGTGCCTTAACAGAAGCAGGACCTGTTGAACCCGCAGAAATACGCTTGTTAACACAGGTTTCAAGCGATATTTCATTATATAAATCCTCATCAAACAAGGAATCAAATTCCTTATACTTCTCTATCGGCAAATTTTCAAGTATCAAGCCGTTTTTAATACAGTAGCCAACAATTTCACCAACATTTTTATATGCAGTTCTAAACGGCATACCCTTTTTAACAAGGTAATCAGCAAGGTCGGTTGCGTTTATAAAGCCTTCTCCTGCCGCTTTATACATATTTTCCTTTTTGGTTTTCATCGTTTTAACCATAGGAGCAAAAATTGAAAGGCATTTTTTAACGGTATCAACCGCATCAAAAATTGCTTCCTTATCCTCTTGCATATCCTTGTTATAGGCAAGCGGTAAGCCCTTCAGAGTTGTTAGAAGTGCCATTAAATCGCCATAAACCCTGCCGGTTTTACCTCTTACCAATTCCGCCATATCAGAATTTTTCTTTTGCGGCATTATGCTTGAGCCGGTTGTAAAGCTATCATCAAGCTCAACAAACTTGAACTCCCAGCTCGACCAGAGAATAATCTCCTCAGAAAAACGGGAAAGATGCATCATAATAATCGCAAAACTTGATAGTAACTCCAAGGCAAAATCCCTATCAGAAACGCCATCAATACTGTTAAGGGAAATACCCTCAAAGCCAAGTCGATTTGCTTCCCAAACTCTATCGGTATTGTATGTAGTACCGGCTAAGGCACAAGAGCCTATCGGGCACTGAGAAAGCATTCTCATAACTGCATCATAAATTCTATCGTGGTCTCGCTTTAGCATATAAGCATAGGTTAAAATATGATGAGCAAAGGTTATAGGTTGAGCTCTTTGCAAATGAGTATACCCCGGCATTATGGCATCGGTGTTTTCCCCAGCCTTATCCTTAATAGCTTTGATAAGATTGCAAATTAACTTGCCGATTTCTTCGCATTCATTTGCTAAATATAATCTTATATCCAAAGCTACCTGGTCATTTCGGCTTCTTGCGGTATGCAGTTTTTTACCCGCATCCCCTATCCTCTTTGTAAGCTCAGATTCAATGAACATATGGATATCTTCAGCCTTCATATCTATTTCGAGTTTTCCGCTTTCGATATCCTCAAGGATAAGACCGAGATTTTTGATAATCAAAGCCTTTTCATCCTCGGATATAATACCCCTATCGCCAAGCATTTTCGCATGAACGATAGAGCCGATTATATCCTGCTTATACATTCTTGAATCAAAATGAATGGAGGAGTTGAAATCATCGGCCTCTTGATTAAGTGCCTTTTCAAACCTTCCTGCCCACATTTTTTCCATTTTTAAAACCTACTTTATTTTAAATTATTCTTAGCCTTCATTTTAGCGTAAACCTTTGTAGGAAGTCCGTAGAGGTTAATAAAGCCCTGAGAATCCTTTTGGTCATAAACCTCATCCTCGTCAAAGGTTGCGATTTCGGGGTCATAGAGTGAATAAGGAGAAGTAACTCCAGCATTTATCATATTACCCTTATAAAGTTTAAGGGTTACATCACCTGTTACATATTTCTGGGTTGTTTTAACAAAAGAAAGGATTGCCTCAACCAAGGGAGTAAACCACTGAGCGTTGTAAACAAGTTCAGCAAGTTTCTGAGCAACCAAAGATTTATAATGAGCGGTTTCTTTATCAAGGCAGATGCTCTCAAGAACTGAATGAGCCTTATAAAGAATAGCTCCGCCGGGGGTTTCATAAACACCACGGCACTTCATACCAACAAGACGGTTCTCAACTATATCAAGAAGTCCTATACCATTCTCTCCGCCAAGCTTATTAAGGGTTTCAACAAGCTCAACAGCACCCATTTCCTTGCCGTCAACAGCGGTGGGGACACCCTTTTCAAAATGAACTGTTACATAGGTTGGCTTATCGGGTGCCATTTCGGGAGAAACGCCCATCTCCAAGAAGCCTTCCTTATTATACTGAGGCTCATTTTTGGGGTCTTCAAGGTCAAGACCCTCGTGTGATAAATGCCATATATTCTTATCCTTAGAATAGTTAGTCTCACGGTTAATCTTCAGAGGAACATTGTGAGCCTCTGCATATTCAATCTCTTCCTCACGTGATTTGATATCCCACTCTCTCCAAGGAGCGATAATCGGCATATCGGGAGCAAAAGCCTTAATAGCAAGCTCGAAACGAACCTGGTCGTTACCCTTACCGGTACAACCGTGGCAAATAGCGTCAGCTCCCTCGGCGATAGCAATTTCAGCAATTCTCTTAGCAATAGGAGGACGGGCAAAAGCAGTTCCTAACATATATTCTTCATATAAAGCACCTGCCTGAACGCAAGGGAAAACATAATCGGTTAAAAACTCTTCGGTTAAATCCTCGATATAGCATTTAGAAGCACCGGTCTTTATTGCCTTTTCCTCAAGACCCTCAAGCTCACTTGCCTGACCAACGTTACCTGAAACTGCAATAATTTCAGGGTTATTGTAATTCTCCTTAAGCCATGGGATGATTATGGAAGTATCCAAACCGCCCGAATATGCAAGAACAACCTTTTTAAACTCTTTTTTATTCATTTTTAATTCCTCCGTATGCATAATATGCATTTATTTATTGATTTCTATGCATAAATAATAACATATTTTGAATATTTATGCAAGTTTAATTTATAATTTTAATCATTTTTTACCACTTGCACACATCGTAAGAAAAAGAAATAAACTTTTTGTGCATTTTGCATAGATAAAGCCCCCGCTTAAGCGGAGGCAAGGTTTATCCTCTTAGATAAATAGTTCTTGAATTGCGGTGCTTATAAACATTAAGCGCCAATCCAACACCTAAATAAAGGCATAAAAGCGAAGTTCCGCCTGATGAGAAGAAGGGCAAGGTAACACCGATAACAGGAAGAAGCGAAACGCACATACCTATATTTATAAAGCATTGGGCAAAAATCATCGCAAAAACGCCAACGCAGATATATTTGCCTGCATCATTTGTACATATTCTTGCAATTCTGATACATCTAAGACAAATAGCAGCCAAAAGAATAATAACAACTATGCAACCGAAAAATCCAAATTCTTCGCCGATACTAACAAAGATAAAATCGTTATGGCTTTCGGGAATTGAGCCCGACTGGGTTAAATCCCCCTTTAAAAAACCTTGTCCAAAAAATCCGCCGTTAGCAAGAGCAACCCTTCCGCGCCATTGTTGGAAACCGATACCCTGAATATCCCCCTCTATATCAAAGATAGAGATTATTCTCTTTCTATGGTCCTCATTAAGTAAGAAGAAATAAGCAAAGGGCGAAGCCACCAAAATTGCCGAAAAGGCGCAAACAAAATATTTCCAGGAAACTCCCCCTGCCCACATCATAAAGACAAAGATAACACCAAAAACTATTGCAGTTCCATAGTCTCCCTGAAGCAAAATTAACGCTACAGGGAAAAGTCCGTGAGCGCAAAGGGGCAATAAATACTTGATTTTATTTATATTCGGTTTAATATACCTTATATGGTTGCTGAATGTAATAATAAAGCAAATCTTTAAAAGCTCAGAAGGCTGAAAGGTTGTAATACCAAGGTCAAGCCAAGCCTTATCGTCAGTTCCCTCAGGAGCAATACCGATAAAAAATGTTAATATAACAGGAATGAGACCGCAAACAGCAATTACATACCATTTTTCTAAAAACTTCTCATAGTCAAATGCCGAAACAAATATTGCAGCACCTATTCCCAAAATCATCGCAAGAACCTGAACTATAACAGGGCGCAGGCTTTCTTTATAATATGTAGTCGAGAAAACGGCGGTACAACCATAAGAGGTTGCAAAAAGGCAAAGAAGCAATAAAATCTTATCGGATTCGCGAAAAAAATCCGCAATTCGAGCTATTAAATGTTTCAAAAAAACGCCTCCTTTTCCCTATTTTCTCTAACCATTATATTTTATTTTTAATAAATATGCAAGTAACACTTTCATATTTCAAAAAAATATGTTAAAATATCTTTTGGTGATTTAATGGAAACTTATATAACACATAGTCCCGAACAAACCGAAGAGGTTGCAAAGGAGTTTTCAAAAACCCTTAAAGGCGGGGAAGTTATAGCATATCGCGGAAATCTCGGTATGGGTAAAACCTGTTTCACAAGGGGCTTAGCCGAGGGCTTAGGTTTTGAAGGATTTGTTACCTCTCCAACCTTTGCTTTAATAAATGAATACCTTGGCGGAAGACTTAATATTTATCATTTTGATATGTATCGTATCTCCTCTTGGGACGAGCTTTATTCCTCAGGATTTTTTGAATACATAGAGCAAAACGGCGTTGTTGCATGCGAATGGAGTGAAAACATCCAAAATGCCCTACCCGAGAACACGATTTATGTTGAAATTGAAGCTCTCGGCGAAACCCAAAGAAAAATTACCATTTATAAGGAAAAATAAAATGAAGATTTTAAGTATTGAATGTTCTGCTGTTCCCTGCTCTGCTGCAATTTCAGAGGACGGAAAAATTATAGCTTCTAAATTTATAAACGTTGGACTCACTCATTCCCAAACCCTTATGCCGATGGTTGAAGAGGTGCTTAAAGAGGCTAAGATATCGATTAAGGATATTGACGGTTTTGCCGTAAGCGCTGGACCTGGCTCCTTTACGGGAATCAGAATCGGTATCAGTGCTATTAAAGGTATGGCAACACCCGAAAATAAACCCTGCTATCCTGTTTCAACCCTTTTGGCGATGGCTCAAAATTATAAAGACACCGATTGTCTTATTTGCGCTGTTATGGATGCAAGATGTAATCAGGTTTATAACGCAAATTTTGAAATAGAAAACGGAAAAATCACAAGACTTTGCGAGGATAGAGCACTCTTATGCCAAGAACTTGCAAAAGAAATTAAAAATATTTCGCAAAATCAAAACAAATGTGTTATAATAGTTGGAGACGGTGCAAATCTCTTTTATGAGTTTGTTAAAGACATTGAAAATATTTCTAAAGCAGATGAAGAAAGAGTGTATCAAAATGCCATCGGCGTTGCTCTTGCGGCAAAAGATTATGTTGAGCCAAAAGAGCTTTTACCCGTTTATTTAAGACTTCCTCAGGCAGAAAGAGAATTAAACTCAAAAAGGAGTAATAAAAAATGAAAATTGCAATTGGTTGCGACCACGGCGCATTAGAGCATAAAAATGCTATTGCCGACCATCTAACCGAAAGAGGTTTCGAGGTTGAAGACTTTGGTATTTATGAAATGTGCTCGGTTGATTATCCCGATATTGCAGCCCCCGTTTGCGATAGTATTGTTTCGGGCAAAAACGAGCTTGGAATTTTAGTTTGCGGAACAGGTATTGGAATGTCTATTGCCGCAAATAAAATTAAGGGTATTCGTGCCGCCGCTTGCAGTGAGCATTTTTCAGCTAAATATACAAGGCTACATAACAACTCTAATGTTTTATGCCTTGGCGGCAGAGTTATCGGAGTTGGAACTGCAATAGAGCTTGCAGATATATTCGTTGATACTTCCTTTGAGGGCGACCGCCATCAAAGAAGGATAGATAAAATA
>JAZPXP010000166.1:0-2733 GCA_045543715.1 Acutalibacteraceae bacterium | reverse complement strand
CTAAGGGCATTTTCGTGGGAATAAGCAGGGAAGACCTCAACCGTATCGCCTCTTACTCTGAACTTGTTTCTGATGAAGTTAATATCATTTCTTTCATACTGCAAATCAACAAGCTTTGCTATAAGCTCATCCCTTGATTTTTCCATTCCCGTTCTTAAGGAGATTACCATATTTCTATAATCAATGGGGTTACCAAGGGAATATATGCAGGAAACAGAAGCAACGATTATAACATCTCTCCGCTCGGATAAAGCACAGGTTGCACTATGGCGAAGCTTGTCTATTTCATCGTTAATTGCTGAGTCTTTCTCAATATAGGTATCGGTGCCTGGGATATATGCCTCGGGCTGATAATAGTCATAATAGGAAACAAAGTATTCCACCGCATTATCAGGGAAGAATTCACGGAACTCTGAGCAAAGCTGAGCGGCAAGGGTTTTATTGTGAGCGAGAATAAGGGTCGGGCGGTTTACTTTTTCAATTATATTTGCCATAGTAAAGGTTTTACCACTACCCGTAACGCCCAAAAGGGTTTGCTCCTTATAGCCGTTATTTAGCCCTTCAACTAAAGCGTTTATAGCTTCAGGTTGGTCGCCTGTAGGCTTATATTTTGAATGTAAAACAAATTTATCCACTTATTCTCACTCCTTTTCAAAAATTTTTGATTCGCACAATAACCATTTTACTGCGATACAACAACCGATACACCGTCAGGAATAGCTGTTATGGTGGCATTTTCTTTGTTTAAGAGTTTTTTGGCTAAAGCTATTGCTTCCTCTAATGATTTTGCAGGAATCATATGCATCTTTTCAATAATGTCAGCATCAAAATCCGATACATAAATAACCTTGGCTTTCATTAAAATTCTTATAATAATTTGCGTCATCCATTGGTCCGGTAAGGTTTCATTTCTTGAACGTGAAAGTATGCTTTCCATAGTTTTAACGATATCGGGCTCATCGGCAAGTTGATGATAAAAATGGTCTCCGCCAATACCATCATTAGATAAAGCAAGCATTATGATAATACCGCCATCTTTAACGGTGGCTTCTGCTGCGGTCATTCCTTTTACTGCCTGATATACATTTTGGTCGAGCGGATAACCTCCATTAGTAACGATAGTTATATCGGCAGGTGCCGCCTTGACGGCACAAAGCGAGGATATGAAATCGGTTCCTTTTTTATGTGCTTGCTCCAAATCACCTGCAACGGCAAATATGGGCTCTTTTTTAGAATTTAACACAACATTTACTATAAATGCAAGCTTAGCTTTTTTAGCTGCCCATATCATATCATTATGTATAGGGTTATCTTTTAAAATACCGGTTTTGGCATTTTTATGCGCAATGAACTCAGAACAATGGTTAGCAAGCACGGTTGTTCTTCCAGCAATACCCGGCAAAACGCTTTTTCTGCCTCCTGAAAAACCTGCAAAGAAATGTGGCTCTATAAAACCTTCTGCCACAAGCAAATCTGCTTCTAATGCTATCTTGTTGATTTCACACTGACCGCCCGATGGCAAAACACCTATATTAACAAGTTTATCTTTTTCATCGCAATCGTGAATATAAATTTTTTCAGTCTCAACTATTTTCTCGCCGAATTTATTTATAAGCTCCTGCTTAGTAGTTCCCCTATGGCACCCGGTTGCAATAAGAATTGTTATATCAGCATTGGGATTTCCCTTTCTTATCTCACTAAGCATTTGAGGAATAATTATTTTGCTTGGTACAGGTCTTGTATGGTCGCTTGCTATAATTACAATATTTTGTTTGCCGCGGCTGAGTTCTGAAAGCCGTTTGCTTGCTATAGGGGATTGCAGTGCTTTTTTTACAAGCGTTTGGCCATCAGCTTCGGGAACATATTCCTCGATAGAGGATGTTAGAACTCCCGCGAGCTCTTTTTCATCAAATTCATAATCTAAATGTGTTTGTCCATACGGGAAAAATAGTTTTTTCATTCAAACATTCTCCTTCTATAAATATTACCATTTTATCTGTATTTTATAGTTTTACGGTGTATTATTTAATATTTTGGATATAAAACAAATTTATCCATAAATTTTCCTTACTTATTTTTATAATATGATGGGGTGTTGCCTGTATGTTTTTTAAAGGTGTTACTGAAGTAATAAACATCGCTGTAGCCGAGCTTTTCTGAAATTTCCGAAACGGTGAACATTCGGCTTTGAAGAAAGATTACTGCCCAGTGCATCCTTATCTTTTCGTGATACTGCATAGGGGACACCCCGAAGTTTTCTTTAAAAATTCTCCTAAAATGAGTAACGCTCATATTGCAAAGGTCAGCTAAAAACTCATTTGTTATTTTGGTATCATAATTCTTTTTTATGTATTCTGCGGCGGGCAGAATTCTCGGGTTTTTTCTTTCAAACAAGCTTTGCGATTTTGAAAGGTTTAGAAAATCAAGCAGAATATCTTCAACCAAAATTCTCGTTTCCATAACGAAAAAGCCTTGGCGGTTATCCCAGGTATAAGCTGAATTTTTAATTTTGTTTAAAACACTTGTGTTTTTAGAGGAGTCTATAAGAGGGGGGATCCCAAAATCCCTAAAGGTCATATTTTTATAAAGAGTAATAGCTGAGGTTACATAGGAAATACCATGGTCTCCAGCTTTTATTCCATAGGTATCACCTTTATCAACAACAATGATATGACCCGACTTAATATTATATTTTTTGCGATTAAAGGAAAAAATACCGTCTCCCTCTGTTAT
>JAZPXP010000165.1:0-1987 GCA_045543715.1 Acutalibacteraceae bacterium | reverse complement strand
GCGGCTGCGAGATTATCGGCGTTGTTCTCAATCAGACCGAACAGCGCGGAAGCATAAACTCACGCTATCATAAACAGCCCTACGGGCCTTCATACACATCGAAAAAATAAAATTAAGGACTCAGGAAAAACTGAGTCCTTTATCTATACTGTAATCTTTTCTTTTTCATAGGTTGGTTTTTTCTTAAGTTTTGCCGATATAAAAATCGGAAGATACATTATAAACATAACTATCGGCAAAAGTATTGGAAATCCCCAAAGATGACTGCCCAAAAGCTTTTCGAAAAGCTCCAACGGATTGCCTTTATCAGGGCTCATTAAAAACATAAAATTTGTATCAAAAATAAGATTTATAAAATATATAGGAATTGCAAGACCGATAAGCAACAAAATGCATTTTGGCATTGTTCTGATATCAGGCTTAACTTCCCCGCTTGTTACCAAAAGCAAGGGATACATAACAATAAGGGCGTGGATAGTAAAGCTATGTATATGGAAAAAGTTGGTGCAAGGCAACACTGTCCAATTAGGGAAAAGAAGTGCCAGCATAGCACCTGCTATTCCTATGTAATATAAAAACTGACGGACAGTTTTGGTCTGTTTTATGATATCAAACCCAATAAGCAGAATACTTATTCCGCATAAGTGAAAAGGCAAATGCCCTATCCCAAAATCTCCAACCGCTATAGCAACAATATTCTTTACCGTTTCCTGAAAAATTATATAACAGCCTAATATAATCCTCATTATATTCCTTTTTTCAGTCGAAAGCTTTCGGTAAACAATTGCGCTTAAACTTATAAACACCGCAAAAGCTAAAAGCCATATTATATGGGTTGCGCCAAAAGTCGAAAATCCCAAACCCTCGGGGATAGTTTCCTTAGTTTTAAAAAACATAAATCTCACCCCATATATCTTATCATAAAATGTCGAAAAAAGCAAACCCGAAGGTTTGCTTTTTCATTTCCTATGATAAACATAATAAACGGTTATGTCCATTTGCTCGCCGTTTATGGTGTTAACACCCGAAACGGTTATACCGTCCCCGCTAAGCAGTGTGTAATAAGTAGAATCGGCAGCTTTAGCCCTGAACACATCAACTTCGCCGCACATAATACGAATTTCGCCATCTATTACAACAATTCTGCCCCGTTTTCCAAGGATAACCTCTTCAACATCCCCGTTTCCCTTTTTGATTCGGCGGGTTACATATTTAATCTCTCTGCCATCCATTTCTCTCAGAACAGAGATATTTTTATCTTTTTTAAACAAAAACTTAAACATTCAAAATTCCCTTTAATTCTTCTTGTTTTTTGTACTTATATTTGAGTTTGTAACTGCTATTATATTTGCCGTCAGCTGTTTCAAGCTTTAAATAAAAGTAATCGCAGTTCTCAACATAGGGCAAAACAAAATTAAGACTGGGACCTATCTTATTTGTCAGTGCCTCAACCTCGCCTGTTTGCCAATTTACAAGCTCAAATCTCTCATTACCTATTTCTATGAAGGCATTGATTTTACTTTCTGCCACTTCCGGAGAGTTATTCAAAAGCCAAAGCTCTGCTGAGAAGCAATCTCCCCCACCCCATACAAAATGAGGTATTCGGGCACTTGCAAGAACAGGCCTTAATGACTCCCTCATAGCAAAATATCCGGCTTTCTTAACATTTGGATAAGAAATTACAGTATTATTTGCGGCAGTAATCCAAGGCTCAGTAAAGCACCAATTTATAGCCATTGAGCAATAGGGCCATTTTCTTCTTGCCTCTTCGAAAATCGCCTTATAGCCTACCTCCTGAAGCCACCAAGATTTCTCAACTGCATCCTCAAGGCTCTTAGGCTCGCCAAAATAATAACGAAGGGTCGAAAGACAAAGCCAACTATCACCAACCCAAGCTGAAAATCCGTGGTGCAATCTCCAGCTTTCAGTTTCTTCTATTGGGAAAAGCTCGTTTTTGGGGATGATTTTTTTCAGTTGTTCAACAGGA
>JAZPXP010000164.1:0-6788 GCA_045543715.1 Acutalibacteraceae bacterium | reverse complement strand
TTGGTTCCTATATTCTCTTGTTTTCTCGGCAAGAAAATAAGAGCTCTCATTTGGGTTGGAGTAATAATAGCAATATTCGGAATTTATAAGCTTTGCTTCAACGGCTCTTTCAACGGGATTTATTTGGGCGATATTCTAGTATTTCTATGCGCCATAAGTTTTTCTTTCCATATTCTTGCTATTGATAAGTTTGTTGGTATTACGGGCGGAATAAAGCTTTCAATTATGCAGTTTGCAATTTGCGGTGTTATATCCTCTCTGCTCTCCCTTATTTTCGAGTTTGAAAATGTTACAATAAGCGGAATTTTAGCTGCCGCACCCCAGATTTTATATCTTGGAATTATGTCAAGCGGAGTGGCTTATACCCTGCAAATTATAGGTCAAAAGTTCGCCGAGCCTGCTATTGCCTCAATATCAATGAGCCTTGAAAGTGTTTTTGCGGCTCTTGGCGGTTGGCTCATTTCAGGGAACATATTATCAAAAAGTGAAATTCTAGGCTGTGTTCTTGTGTTTATTGCAATAACTGTTGCCCAACTCCCCTCTTTCAAGGAAGAGAAAACGACATAATTTACAATTTGTTTATTATTATAAAATAATTATTTGATATTATAGATTTGATACTGATAAAAATTTTCAGGAGGAGTAAAAATGATTAGTGTTACCGGTCTTTCAAAGCGATACGGTTCCCACCTTGCCGTTAAAGATGTTAATTTTAACATTAAAAAGGGCGAAATAATCGGTTTTTTAGGACCTAACGGTGCCGGAAAATCAACAATTATGAATATCCTAACAGGTTATCTTTCGATGACTCAGGGAAAGGTTGAGATTGACGGTTTTGATATAACCGAAAATCCCGAAGAGGCCAAGAAAAGAATAGGCTATCTTCCCGAAATCCCCCCTCTTTATATGGATATGAAGGTTAGAGAGTATCTTGACTTTATCTATGACTTAAAGAAGGTTAAATTCCCCAAAAAAGCTCATATAAACGAGATTTTAAAACTAGTTAAGATAGATAATGTTGAAAATCGTCTTATCAAAAACCTTTCTAAAGGTTATCGTCAAAGGGTTGGTTTCGCAGGAGCTCTTATCGGCAATCCCGATGTTTTAATCCTTGATGAGCCAACTGTTGGTCTTGACCCTAAACAGATTATCGAGATTAGAAATCTTATTGCCAAACTTGGAAAGAACCATACTATTATTCTTTCCTCTCATATTCTTTCGGAAATTCAGTCGATTTGCAAAAGGGTTATTATCATAAACCGCGGCGAAATAATTGCCGATGATATTTCTGAAAACCTTTCGTCAAAGCTTTCAGGCAGCCTTTCCTTAGTTGCAAGAATTGTTTGCTCTGAAAATGAAATGCTTGAAGCACTCGAAACTGTCAAAGGTGTTAAATCGGTTGTAAGCCTTGGAAGTCGCGAAAACGGCTCTTTCGATTTTGTTATTGAGCCTGAGGATAATGAGGATATTCGTGCTGCTGTTTTTGAAAGGGTTGCTTCGCGCGGTAAAACCCTTTTGTCATTTACCTCAAACAGTGCATCTCTTGAGCAGGTATTCTTAAAGCTTACCGAGGTTGCCGATAACAACGAGGCAAGACTAATGCTCGGCATAAAAACCGAAGAAACTATTGAAGAGGAGGAAAATTAAATGAGTGCTATATTTAAAAGAGAGTTCAAATCTTATTTTACAACCCCTATAGGCTATATAGTCTTAGCCGCTTTCTATTTCTTCCTCGGAATATTTTTCCATACTCTTTTCAGTTATGGTTCTCCTGCTATTTCTGAAATTTTATCAACTATGTCCACCATTATATTTTTTATTCTTCCAATTATAACAATGCGAACTATGAGTGAGGATAGAAGACAAAAGGTTGACCAAGCACTACTTACCGCTCCCGTTAAGTTAAGCTCTATCGTTTTGGGCAAGTTTTTTGCCGCTCTTGCGGTTTTTGCAATAGGCTTGGCGCCAACCATTATCTTTGAGATTATATTTGCCGCTTATGTTAATGTTAATATTTTTTCATACCTTTATTCCTTGCTAGGAATATTGCTTTTAGGCGGTGCAGTTATTGCAATAGGTATGTTTATCTCTTCTATGACCGAAAGCACGGTTGTTTCGGCAATACTAACTCTATCAATTAACCTTGCTGTTTTATTGCTACCAAGTTTTGCCTCAACATTAAAGAATGAAACAATAGTTAAAATCATCAACTCAGTTTCTTTCATAAACGTTTTTGGAAGTTTTTCCGATACAATTTTCTCAGTTTCAGATGTTATTTACTTTTTAAGCTTTATCGCCGCATTCTTGTTTCTATGCGTTCGCTCGCTTGAAAAGAGAAGATGGTCTTAAAAGGGGGTAATGAAAATGGAAAAAAAGATTAAAAATCAGGCTTTATTTAAAAAAGGCGGATATTCCATCGCAATTACCGCCATCGTCTTAGTTGGTATTATTGTTTTTAATATTTTAGTTGGCGCTTTATCGGATAGATTTGTTCTTGATTTTGATATGTCGGCCGAGAAAACCAACTCAATAAGCAAAGAAAACCTTGAATACATCAAGAAAGTTAAAGATGAAATTTCTATAACTATGTGTTCTACTAAGGAAGACTATACCGGCGGATATATGTCCTACTATGCTCAGCAATACGGCGTTGGCGAGGATGCTTCGGCTTATTATGAGCAGACAGTTAAACTGATGGAAAAATACGGCGAGTATAACAAGAACATCTCGGTTGATTTTGCTAATACTCAGTCTTCCGAGTTTTCGGCTATCACAACCAAATATGCCAACGATAATCTTAATTTTGGAGACATTATTGTTTCGGCAAATAAAAACGGTACCGAAAGATATAAGATTTTAACCTTCTCGGATATTTATGACCTCACTGAAGACGAAACCTATGCCGCTTACGGTTATACCTTTTCAACCGTTACAGGAAACCAGATAGAAACCGCGCTTACAGGTGCTATTGCTTATGTTACAAGCAATTCCGATAAGAAGATTGCTTTGCTTACAGGACATTCAGCACATGACTACACCGAAAATTACAAAAAGATGCTTGAAAGCAATAACTATACTGTTGATGTTATCGACAACAACATTATAACCGAAATTTCAGACAAATATGATGCCATAGTTATCGCTTCACCTTCAACCGATTTCTTAAGCGGCGAACTTGATGTTATTTCGACATTCCTCGATAACAACGGAAACTTAGATAAGGGACTTATCTATTTCGCCGATGCAACTCTACCCTTCCTCCCCAATTTTAATGAATTTTTGGCTGACTGGGGAATTATTGCTGAAGAGGGTATACTTTTTGAAACCATTGAAGGCTATCATATGACCAATGAGCCCACAACTCTTCTCTCTGCAGCGGCTTCGGATGACAGAATTGTTGCAAACCTCAACTATTGCCTTACGGGAAATAATGTCCCCCTGACAGCTATCGAAAAGGAAAATCTTGAGGTTAAATCACTTATGGGTACCTCGCAAGGCGTTGTTGCCGCTCCGATTGGCGTTGCAAACGACTGGAAGGACGCTGATGAGGATGATATGCAGAGTTATTCGACCGTTATTCAGTCGGTTAAAAACGGTTACAGTGAAGATAACAAGGCTATCTCAAGCTATGTAATGGCTTTCAGCAGCATTCAGTTTATCTATTCTGAATATGCCGAAATGAGTGATGTTTCGAATAAGAATATCGCCCTTTCTGCTACAGAACGCGCCTGCAATGCTGAGGATACAGGAATTTATTTCGTTTCCAAATCCATAACCGAGGAAAACTTTGTATCCTCTGTTTCTCAAAGCTCTTCTAATATTATAAGAATTATTTTCGTTATCCTTATTCCCTTAATCTGCATTGCAGCAGGAATTTATATCTATATTAAAAGAAGGAACGCATAAATGAGCAATATTCCTGAAAATAAACAAAACGAACAAGCTGAAGAAGTTTTTTCTACCATATTTTCTGACCCATCAGAACACCGTAAAATCAAGCCTCAGAAAAACAAGACCAAGCCCTTTGTTAAAATTATCGCTTTTTTTCTTTCCTTGGTTGTTCTTATCGGCTCAACAATAGCCGTTATAGAGCTTATCCCCGAAAGACAAGAGGAGGATGATTTTGTTCCCATAATGGATGAAATCGAAATTATCAATTTAGAAAGCGATACCTTTAAAACTGTTACACTCCAAAACCAAAACGGAAAGTTTGAATTCTTTAGCGAGGCTATAGAAAATGCTGACACTACTTCAAGCCAAACCTCTGCAGTTAACTGGTTTTTAAAGGGCTATGATGAGGATGTAATAAGCTCACCATTTGCATCCGAAAAGATTGAAGGGATAAGTCTTATATCTGCCATCAGAAAAATCGAGCAAAAAACCGAAGCTGAATGCGGGCTTGATAACCCTTTAATAACTGCAGAAATAGTTACTGATGAATCAACCTTAAAGCTTTCATTAGGCTCGGCATCTCCCGATAAAACAGGATATTATTTCAAACTTTCAAATAAGGATGAGATTTATCTTGTAAGCGAGGAAGTTAAATCAAAATTCGAGTTTTCGGCTTTAGACCTTGCAAACACCGATGTTTTAAAGGGGCTGCCTTTAACCGAGGATATGACCGATTATATGGATGACAAAAGCGACCTTTCAACCTTTGACACCCTAACGGTTTCGGGCAAGAATTTCAGTAACAATGTTGTTATCGTTCCAAATCCTGAGGATTCTCTTCTTCAATATGCAGTTTCAAGTCCTATAAAGAGAAGAGCCCAGAACGCCGACTATCTTATAGGAGCATTTAAAGACGGCATAACCGTTTCGGGCGCATATTCTCTCGATGTTTCGGATTCTTCTCTTAAAAAGTTCGGTCTTGATAACCCCGATTTCATTATGACTATGAATGCAGGAAAAATCACCCATACCTTCAAATTCGCTTTGCAGGAGGATGGCAACTATGCCGCTGTTTGCACAGGCGAAAAGCTTATTAAGAAGGTATCTGCCGATAGTTTAACCTATGCTGCCTTTGAAGAAACTGACTTCTATTCAAACTGGGTTTGTATGGAATATTTGGCTGAACTTAAAGGAATGAAGTTCAAAACACCCGACAACTCTTATGAATTCGCACTCAATACCGTGGAAAAAGAGAATGAAAAAACCGAAACAAAGGTTACCTATAATGGCAAAACCATCAATACTGAAAAGTTCACAAAACTTTATGAAGAATGCTTAAGTCTTACATGTACAAGTTTTGAAACCGAAAAGCTTTCAGCATCTCCTGATTACAGCATTATTTTCGAGTTTTCAGACGGCTCTTCTAAAACCTATGATTTTATAAAATCGGGTGCTACAAAGTATCAATACCGTGAAAACGGAACAGATATGGGTAAAGTTAATTCCTCTTCACTTAATAAAGTTATAACCGAACTCGGAAAACTTGTTAAATAATAATTATTAAGGAGTTTTAAAATGAATATTCCAAACAATTTAATTGAAACAACCGGTGTTAGATATAAAGACGGGTTCATAATTGTTAAAAACGGGTTTGAAAAGTACATTTCCTTTGAAGCACAAATTGAAAAAGAGGGACTTTACGAGGTTACTTTTGAATATTTTCATTATGACTGGGACCTTTGGGCTAATCTTATCATCACCTGTGATAAGGGAGAATTTTGCTATAAGCCATCTTTCCCGAGAAAAAGAAAAGAAATCTCTGCCCAAGTTTTTCTCGGCGCCGGAAAGAATAAAATAAAGCTTTCACCCGATTTTGGCCATGAGTTATATATAAAGGGCGTTAGTATTTCCGATGAACCTATAGCCTATAATTTAAAATTAATCCCTTCGGAAAATTGTCTTTATCTTGATAACCCTAGAGTTTTACATTCGGTTATAGAAGCCTTTGAAAACCCCGTTGTATCTGTTAAATGCAACGATACCGAAATCCCCTTCGAATTAAAATCATTTGATTTAAGAACTAATGACAGTGATTACAGCGGATATGAACTTATCAAATCTCATATTTTCTTAGATTTAGAAAATACTGTTTTATCCGAGGGAGAACATACCATATACTATTGCTTCCGAGATGGAAAAATTTTAGAACAAAAACTCAAGGTTTTTGAAAAATACCAAAGAAAACCCCTCAAAATAATTTCCTTTGATGTTGACCATGGCAACGCATCTTTAATATGCCTTCCCAACGGCAAAAATCTTTTGGTAGATACAGGCTACGAAGAATTTTGCAAAAGCAGAGTTCTTCCCTATCTTGAGCGGGAAAACATAAAGATAGATTATTATCTTTTAACCCATTACCATAATGACCATTTGGGAGCATTAGAAGAAATACTCAGCAAAAATTCCCTTAATAAACCCGATTCTAAAGAGGCTTTCTCATATATTCAAAAAACAAAGGAAGAAAGATATAAATTCCTCTCTAATTACGGTTTCATAGATAATGATATGCTTTTAAAGTATGATAATCTTGATGAAATCTGGGACCTTGGAGGAGTTAAAATCAAGATTATGAACAGCCGTTTTGATGAAACGGGTGAAATAGAAAAAATCGACTACTACAAAGATATAACCTTTAATGAGCATAATTATGAAAATGCAACGTCTGCCTCTTTCCTGCTTCATTTCGGGGAATTCGGTTATTATCACGGCGCCGATACCTATGCCTATGCACAGGAAAAGAACCTCCAGGATTTCAAGAAAATGGGAAAAGAAAAGGAACTTGTTTGTTCATATTATTATGCCAATCATCATTTTCACTGTGATGTGAGCGTTGATTT
>JAZPXP010000163.1:0-3422 GCA_045543715.1 Acutalibacteraceae bacterium | reverse complement strand
AAGGCAGATAACAGTTTTAACACCCTCATCTATTGCGGCAGTTAAAACATTCTCGGTGCCAAGCACATTAGTTTTAACAGCTTCAAGCGGAAAGAACTCACAAGAAGGCACCTGCTTTAAAGCGGCGGCGTGGAAAACAAAATCCACTCCGTGCATAGCGTTTTTAACCGACTGCAAATCTCTAACATCGCCTAAATAATATGAAATTTTTTCTGAAAACTCAGGAAATTTGCGCTGAAAATGATGGCGCATATCATCCTGCTTTTTTTCGTCCCTTGAAAAAATGCGGATTTCGCCGATATCGGTCTTTAAGAAACGGTTTAAAATAGCATTTCCGAAAGAGCCTGTTCCGCCTGTGATAAGTAAGGTTTTATCTTTAAATAAAGACATAATTTTTACCGCCTTTTTTTAATCTTTGTAAAACACATTATTTTTATGATGAGTTACCCTTTGTTCAATCGGAGGAAGCTCCATATAATCGCCGTAAAGCTTGGTTAAAATATTATCATAACCGATGGGGCATCTGAGAGAATATCCCTCAAACTCCATCATAACAAAATTTTCAAATTCTTTTCTTTCAAACCTGTTTCTGTTGGAATTATAAATGCATACAACAGTTCCTATAAACTCACTTGTTTCTAACTGATATTTATCTCTTAGCTTTTTAGCCCTCGCTAAAATTTTCTTTTTACCGCCAGTTAAAGCCCTTATAATCGGAATTGCAATTCTATGCTTTATTGACCTTTTATTATCTAAACAAAGATAGTAATGAAGTTTATAAAGCCTCTGCATCTTCTTGTAGAATTTTTGATATTCTTCATCATTTTCAGGCTGTCCGTCAAGCGGAAAGACATCAATATCAATACCAAGATAACCCTCTTTGTAGCTTATTCCTTCTTCTATCTTAACTGTTCTTGTATCAATAACCTTAACAATAGAATGCTTTGAAAGCTTATCCTCAGGGGCTACAAGAAAATAGTTTTCGTTTTCATTTTCTCTATTATAGATTTCTATAAGGGTTTCATAGTCCTTTCTCGGCATCCAGATATCAATATCATCATCCCAAGGGATAAAACCCTTATGTCGAACTGCACCGATTAAGGTGCCATAGGCTAAATAATAGCGAAGCCCCCATTTGTCGCAAAATGCGGCAATATCCTTTAAAATCTCGAGTTCTATTTTTTTACACTCTTCAAAACCGATTTCTCTCAAATCAAACTTCCTCTATTTCTTGAAATTAATATAAAGCTTTGGATTTAAACCCTTTATCATAAGAAAATTAACCTCTCTTAAAGGCTTTATGATAAAGCTTAATATAACATTGGCGAAAATCTGGGTTGCTAGAGATGCAAGTGCTGCACCGTTTATTCCAATAAACGGAATTAAGATAAAATTAAGCAAAATATTAGCAATCGCACCGCACAGGTTGATTACCCATAAATATTTCTGCTTACCTTCTGCCAAAATCCAAACGTTTCTGACCGAGCCGAGATATGAAAAAGTGGTATACCAAACTATAATTCTAAGTGCCGAAACGGCAGGCAGATATTCTCCACCATAAAGAATAAGCACAACATATTTTGCGAGCAAAGCAATTACTATACTTTGCGCTAAAGAAAGGTATATAACCATTCCGCAAAGCCTTGAAAAATTGCGTTTGTAACTCTCTATATTCCCCTTAGACTTATGTTCCAAAATCATAGGACGCATAGAGTCAATTATCGCCACAAAGACAAAACTCGTTATCCCCGCTATCGTAACCGCCGCCGAATAAAAGCCTACCTCGGCGTTCGAATTCATAATTTTGAGAATGACTTTTCCGATTTCGGCAAAAACGGTTATCATCAAACTTGATATTATATAATATCTACTCTGATTAACAAGATGTTTTGCCGTTTTCAAACTGAATTTAAAAGGTTGTCCGCCAACAACTTTGTAAATCACTAATAGGGCAATGGCAATAATGCAAAAATCAAATGCATTAGATACTGCAAACCAATAAACACTTTTACCGCTTATCAAAAGAATAATTTTATATGCCGAAACTATTATATATGCCGAAAGTGATACTATCGAGGTGTATTTAGCTAAATACTTTGCCTGAAACCAATACTGAATAATCTCTAAACTCTGGAAAACAAGAATGATACTATATAAAACACAAACTATAAGGGTTTCGGTCTCCCCTGCATTCGCAATAGAAACAAACGCTGCCATACCGCCAACACAAAGTAAACTCGATAAAAAAGTAAGGGTTAAGGTGGTGCCTAAGGTTTCCCCTTCTTTTTTAGGATTTTTAATGATTTCGTTAACCAGAATATTGCTTATTCCAATACTCATAAGAGGGGTCAAAAATGCAACAATAGAAGCAGCATAAGATATAAGTCCGTAATTTGAGGGACCTAAATATCTTGCCGTGAACATATTTATAACCAATTGGAAAACCGACTGTGCTATTCTGCACCCAATTATCCAAAGGGCATTTTTAGCCACCCTATTCTTCAAATCCATAAAATCTTCAGCCTTCTGAATATATTTTTAAATATTCTTTAAATTTCTTTTCTTGTTCAAAATCTTTTGACCTTTTAATGCAGTCTTCTTTCAAAAAAGGCTTTTCCTCTAAGATTTCTACAATTTTCTTAAAGAATGCCTCAATATCATTTTTTGGGGTAACAGCACCGCTCTTTTCATCAATAACCTCAGGGCTTCCGCCTGTATTAAAGGTTAAAACAGGAGTGCCGCAAGCCAAAGCCTCAATATTAACTGTTGGAAAATTATCCTCTCTTGTTGGGTTAATAAAAAGGTCGGCAGAAGAATATATTTCTGCCAATTCTTTTTTGCTTTGAGTGCAGTGAATTGAAATTATATTTTGAGGTAAAATCTTATCCATTTTATCATTGGTTCCAACAAGAACTATTTTATAATTTTCAAGTAATTTTTCTGCAAGATTTATAAATACATCAAGTCCTTTTCTTTTGTCCCACCCAAAAGCAACACCTAAAAGGATTTTTTTATCCTCCAGAGAGTATTTACTTCTAAAATTACTTTTTTGAGGTTTGAATACCGATAAATCAATTCCATTATTTATAACCTTTATGGGATAGTCCTTTAAGAAGGACTGTTTAACCTGTTCAGCCAACCAAACAGACGGTGTAACAATGGTTAAATCGCGAACCCCTAAAAACCAATTTTTCTTTAACTTAAACATTTTCTTTGAGCAATCAAAAATAGTTTTAGGATAACCTTTATACTGCGAGCAGTTTCGGCACTCCGTCTTCCACTTTTCACAACCCACCATATCATAATAAGGACAATGCCCCGTAAAAGCCCAACAGTCGTGCAGAGTCCAGATAACCTTAAGATTGTTTTGCTTTATAAATTTAAAAAGTAAGGGTAAATTTATATACCATCCGTGAAGATTA
>JAZPXP010000162.1:0-8022 GCA_045543715.1 Acutalibacteraceae bacterium | reverse complement strand
AAATAGAGGCTTATTTGCTTGAAAACTTCTTTCAAGGAGAGTATAATTAAACTTGAAAATGAAACGGAGAGATTATATATGAAATATTTAGTTCTTTTATGCGATGGTATGGCAGATACCCCAAACGAGATTTTTGGCGGTAAAACTCCTATGGAGTTGGCTCATAAACCTTATATGGACTCTTTGGCCGAGGTTTCAGAAATCGGTATGTGCAGAACAGTAGCAAACGGTCTTAAGCCCGGAAGCGATGTTGCAAACCTTTCGGTTATGGGCTATGACCCCTTGGTTTGCTATACGGGCCGCTCCCCCTTGGAAGCCGCTTCCATAGGTGTTGAGCTTAAGACTACCGATGTTGCTCTTCGCTGTAATATAGTTACCCTGTCAAACGAAGAAAATTACGAGGATAAAACTATGGTTGATTATTGCTCTGGCGATATTTCAACCGAGGAAGCAAGAGAAATTATCGCAACGGTTGAGGAAAAGCTCGGCAGCGATATTTATAAATTCTATAGCGGAGTTAGCTACCGCCACTGTTTAGTTGTTGATAACGGCACAACCGAGCTTGGCACTATGACCCCTCCCCACGATATAAGCGGCAGAGTTATCGGCGAATATCTAAGCGACCATAAAAATGCCGAGGGCTTAATCGAGCTTATGAAAAAGAGTTACGATATCCTAAAAGACCACCCCGTTAATATCGAAAGAAGAAAGAAAGGCTTAAATGAAGCCAACTCCATCTGGCTCTGGGGCGAGGGCAGAAAACCCGCTCTTCAGAACTTTAAGGAGAAAAACGGTGTTGAGGGCTGTGTTGTCAGTGCGGTAGATTTGCTCAAAGGTATCGGTATATGTGCCGAAATGCAAACCCCAGAGGTTGAGAATACCACAGGCTATCTCGATACCAACTTTGAGGGCAAGGCAAATGCCTCAATTGAAGCCTTTAAGAATGGTGCAGATTTAGTTTATCTCCATTTCGAAGCACCCGATGAGTGCGGACACAGAGGCGAAGCCGAGAATAAAATTAAGGCTATTGAAGAAATCGATAAAAGAGCCTTAAAGCCGATGCTTGATTATCTTGAAAATTCGGGTGAGGAGTTCAGAATTTTAATTATGCCCGACCACCCAACCCCTTTATCAACTATGACTCATTCGGCCGAGCCTGTTCCCTATCTTTTGTTCGATAGCAGAGTGAAAAATACAGGCGCCAAGCGGTTTGACGAGGCTATGGCAAAGAAGAGCGGAATCTTCATTGAAAGAGGCCCCGATATAATGGAAAAACTCCTCGAAAAAATGTAGTTATGTAAACTCGGACAACCATAAAACTTTTCCACTTTATCCACAGAGTTATCCACATTTTTGGGGGTTGTCCAACGAAAAATTCGATTTTATCAGCCTTTTTCGGTAGATAAGTGTGTGGATAAGTTGGATAAATTACTGAATTTAATAATTTTTGAATTTAAAATTATGTAAATCATTTCGACATTTTTTGACAATAAATTTTTTATTTGTTTTTCCAAAAATTTACTCGAAATTACCTAAAAAATCTACCCTTTAACCAATAGAAATTGAGGTCCCTATGAAACGCACAAAACTTATCGACAGAAAGCTTCCTGATTACACAAGAGGCGAAGAAATTTTTAATATGGTCTCGCATATTGCGGGCGGAGCGATGGGTATTGCCGTTTGTGCCCTTTGTATCGTAAAATCATTTTTAAACGGCGATGCTTATCAGATTGTTAGCTCTTTCATTTACGGCTTTTCCATGATAATTTTATATACCATTTCGAGCGTTTATCACGGTCTGCTCCCCGAAACCGCCAAAAAGGTTATGCAGATTATCGACCATTGCTCCGTTTTCCTCTTAATTTCCGGAACATATACCCCCATAGCTTTAGTCTCCCTCAGAGAACATAACGCTTTTTTGGGTTGGGGAGTTTTCGGGGTTGTATGGGGTGTATCGGCGCTTGGCATTACCCTCAACGCTATAGACCTTAAAAAATATAATGTTTTCTCAATTATATGTTATCTCGCACAGGGCTGGTGCATTATCCTTACAGGCAAAACCGCCATCACAGCTATCGGCATAAAAGGCTTTTGGTGGTTGCTGGCAGGCGGTATTTCCTATACAGTCGGCGCCGTGCTTTACGGAATTGCAGGAAAGAAAACCGTAAGATATATGCATTCGGTTTTCCATATCTTCGTAGTTTTAGGCTCTCTTCTCCAATTCTTTGCAATTTATTTTTATGTACTTATATAGCATCTCGATAAGAATCCACCTCTGCTTGCAAGGCAGAGGTGGATTCTTATCATATCGTGTTTGAGCAAAGTGAAAACATATCGAATCGCGAAGCAATATATCGACAATAAGACTACGGATAAGCATATCAACTAAGCTGATGTGATATTTTTTTAAGTGAAGAAAATGTTACAAAAAGACAAATTGTAATTTTTATGAGTGCAGACGAGAAATATATGAAATAAGACAGTCCGTCCATTCTGGCATACAGTTTTCCAACCGTTACTGTGCTGACTGCCGAGGCGAAGGGGTATTCGAGTTCTCCCGCCAAAAACGGTCCAAAGAGTAAAATTGATGATATAATGCACAAAAACAAAGACAAAAATCCGAGCGTTATCCCAACTGCCATATCCTTTTCTCTTACCCTTTCGAAAACGAACAAAAAATAAACAGGCAAAAGCAAAACCGATAAAAAAGGATTTAAAAAATAGGGCTTTGCATTTTTTAAGATATCCTTAAAATCGGGAAGTCCCATATAAACATTTTCCAAATCATAATTAGAAAGGCTCGCAAAAAAGAAGAATATAATTAAAATAATAGTAGCCGAGAATGCCAAGAGGCTGAATTTTAAAACATTCTTCTGCGAACGAAATGCAAAATACAAGACCACCCCTAAAAACACCAATATAATAAGCGGTTTTGAGGTTTTCGGCAAAACAATCTGCGATATAAAGGAATAGGAATTTTTAAAGGTATCCGAGGCCACCCAAAACGAAAAAACCGCAACAACTAAAAAGACAACTGCCTTTAATTTTTGATGTTTCTCGGTAAAAAGTCCTTTATAAAAAGGTGCGATAACAAAACAAAAAGCAAGGCTTAAAATAAAGACCGCCAAAAAACCAAAAAGGGTATATCCATCGGCGCTTTTATCGGGCAGAAGAATAACGGCGTTGCCGAGTATATAAAGAGTTACAAGGCAAAAAGAATGGAGTCTTAAGTTTTCTTTCATTTTGCCTGCCCCCCAAGCTCTCTAAGTTCTGAAAAATAAAACTCCTCATTTTGGATTTCAAAAAAGGGGAGTTTTATATCTTGTCCTCTCGTTCTTAAAGCCTCTATTTCATATAATCTGTTTTTAAAATTTTTACCGGCTTCCGCCTCTTGCTGTTCTATCATTCCAACTATATCGTATCCTATAGCAACTGAAGACACTGCCTTTAAATTCAAAAGGCTTTCTGCCTTTTCAGTTACCCCTATAAAGACCGAAAGAGTGATTTCTCTTTCGGTCTTAGCATATTCTAAAACCTCTTCAATTTTTTCAAAGGTGAGACTATTTCCAAAAAGGATTAAACCGCAATGGGATAACAGCAAAGGTTGAGAGTTTTTCTTGCGAAGCTCAGAAAAAGCCTTTTTTATAGTTTCTCCTTCCCCCGTTATAACCTTTGCCTCGGTTTCTAAATTTCCCTCTGTTCCAACAATAACCGCCTCTGCCGAAATCTTAAAGCCTTTTCCAACCCCATCAAACCCCAAAGCAGAAACTATATATTGCTCGGTTTTAGAGGAAACGGGTTTTGTTCCGGCACAGCCCGATAAAAATAAAACCAAACCTATTAAAACAACTGCGATTTTCTTCATTTTCTATCACCCTGACGAATCTTATTGCGATTAAATAACGGTCTTGTTTTCATATTGGGCCAAGGCGCTCTTATAAAGGTATCTTTTATATTCTGAAAAGAAGATTTATTCAGAGAGGAGGTGTAATCCGTACCGAAAGACGAAAGGGACAAAATAGACATTATAACAACCGCCATACCCGCAATAAATCCGAAAAGTCCCAGATATGCCGAAAGCAAAACAAAAAATAGCCTAAGATAAAAAACTGCGCCTTTAAGCTTCGGCACCATAAGCCCAGAAATTCCGCTGAGAGCTATTACGATTAACATTGGCGTGCTGATAATTCTCGCCTCAACCGCCGCCTGACCGACAACAAGTCCGCCGACAATGCTAAGGGTATGCCCCAAGCCTTGTTGCATTCGAATACCCGATTCCCTTAAAATTTCAAATATAAATATAAGAATCAAGCATTCGGTAAAGGGTGAAAATGGAACAGAACCCCGTTGTTCTGCCACCGCAATCGCAAGCGAGGTTGGCAGAAGCTCCTTATGAAAGGTTGAAAGTGCTATGAAAATACCCGGAATACTAATGCTTAAAAAGAAGCTGATATATCTTAGCATTCTCCCCCAACTGCTAACCAAAAAATTTAGATAATAATCCTCATCTGCCTGAAAATTTTCCGAAAAAAGATATGGCAAGGTTAAAACAACGGGTGTTCCGTCAACAATAAGAGCAATTCTGCCCTCAAGCAGTTTCGAGGCAACAATATCGGGGCGTTCACTCGTTCCGCTCGTTTTGAAAACCGAATATTTGTTATCCCTTATTTGCTCAGCAATATAATTGGAGTCTAATATTCCGTCTATATCAATTTTTTGAAGTTTCTTCTTTATTTTCTCAACCGTTTTCTTATCGGCAAGGCTTCCTAGATAGCAAACAAAAACCATAGTTGCCGTTCTTCTTCCCAGCCTTAGCATTTCACAGCAAAAATCAGGGGTTTGAAGCTTTCTTCTCAGCATTGCAACATTTAAAAGCGCTGCTTCCTCGAAGCCCTCGCGGGGCCCTTGAAGCACCTTTTCATCCTCAGGCTCTTTAATCCCCCTTGTCCGCCAACCCTTAACATCAACCATAAGACCCACGGTTGATGTGTCGGTCAAGATTAGCGCCTCGCCGTATAAAATACCCTCTATCATTTTTGCAACATTGTCAGCTTTTTTAACATCTCTTGCAAAAAGCACCTGAGTTTCTATATATTCTGCAAGATTTTTGCTGTCCATTATAGGATTCGATACTAATAGAGGCTTTATAACAGCGTCATTCAGTTGCTCAGAATCAACCATACCGTCCATATAAACCAAAGCGCTGTCAAACGACACCTTGTTTCTCGACCTTATTTTTTTAACCCTTAATATAACATCGTTTTTAAATATTTCCTTGAAAAGTTCTATATCCTTTTCCAAATTTCCCGAAAGAAAGATTTTGTTATAATCCGAGGTTTGCGAAGACATTGCAACAACTCCTTTTTGGTTATTATTCCTTTTCTTTACATAAAAATACCGACTTTTGCCAATAATAATGAAAACTTAAACGGAGGTAAATTTATGAAAACTAAAGTTGCAGTCAGAATAATCAGCTTCAGTCTTGCCGCAGTTATCATTTCTGTCGGCTTGATTTTCAAAACTCTCGGGGAAAACAGACGCTTTAAGTTAGAGCTCCAAAACAGCTATTCAAGAAGTCTTGATGATTTCGGGAGCGCCGTTAATAATATTTCGCTAACACTAAATAAGGCAAAATATGTTTCCTCGCCCGAGCAGATAAGCCAATTTGCCGCTAAGCTTTTAGCCGAGGCTGAGCTTTCTAAATCGGCTCTTTCATCTCTTCCCTCAAACGAGGAGTTAACCGTTTTAAACCGCTTTTTATCACAGGTTGGAAACTTTGCCCTATCGGTTTCAAAAACGGTGATTAGCGGAAATGAAATTTCCCCAGAGCAGACCGATAATATCGCCCTTTTAAGCGATACTGCAAGTAAGATTACAAACCTTGTAAGCGATAGTCAGATTTCATATAACAATACTGACTATTGGGCAAAAGAGCTTGATAAAAAACTCGAAAATGAAATTGAGGGCGATACCTTATCTGCCGCTCTTTCGGGTATAGAAGATGAGCTTTCGGATTATCCAACACTTATTTATGACGGGCCCTATTCCGACCATATCTTAAAAAAAGAACCTGCTCTATTAAAGAATGCCGAAGGTGTTTCGGAAAACGAGGCGCTTGTTTCGGCGGCAAAAACCGCCGAGGTTGAGGAAAAGGATTTATCCTTTGATGGCTTTGTTGCAGGAAATCTTCCCGCATATAGATTTAAAGGAAACGGTCTTTATATTTCGGTCAGCAAGGCAGGGGGCGAGGCAGTTTATATGCGAAAAGAAAGAGAAGTCGGTAGCCATCTCTTAAGCTATGAGCAAGCCCTCGAAAAAGCAAAACGCTATCTTGATAGAATAGGCAAATCGGGTATGAGCGAAACCTATTATATGATTAGCGAGGGAATAGTTGTTATAAATTTTGCTTTTCAGGACGGCGAAACAATCTGCTATACCGACCTTATAAAAGTCGGCATTGCCCTTGATAACGGTGAGGTTATGCTTTATGAGGCGAGCGGTTTTATTGCAAACCATACCGAGAGGGCGTTTGAAACTCCCGAACACACCGCCATAGAGGCTGAGGAAAAAATAGGCAAAAATCTAACGGTTAAAAGCCGAGCCTTAGCACTTATTCCAACAAATTCAGGCGATGAGGTGCGTTGCTATGAATTCGCCTGTACAGCACCCGATGGTCAGGAGATTCTAATATATATAAACGCTTCAACCCTAAAAGAAGAGGATGTTTTAATCCTCCTCAAAAGCGATGGCGGAATTTTGGTTAAATAAAAAACGGTGAGGATAAACCTCACCGTTTTTTATTTTAATTTGTCAACACAAGAAAATAGCCCCTTGTGTCTCTGGTTTTTAGTTTTTTATACCTTAAACAACAAAAGTTTTTACAATAATGTCCATTTTTTCTTGGCTTGGCGTTTTTCCTTCGCTAACTTCACATTTATATGTTCCAGGCTCGGGGAAGGTCACTTTAAATCTACGAATTAGTCTTCCTTCCGAAAAATCGCTTTCTACTATTGCCGAAGGGTCTTTTTGTAAAATCTCGTTACTAAGATAATCCCATCTGCCGTATTTAACTCCGGTTTCGGATATCAAAACTTCACCGGGAGTTGCAACCAACCCAAAAAACTCTCCCTGTGTATAAAGCCCTTCATAAGGTTGCCAATCATTGTTTTCATATTTGTAGAAAGAAATGTTAAGATACATTGTAATATTCTTTTTCAAAGTTAAAAGTAAAACATCAATTGTTATTTCTTTGTTGGTTTCATAGAAAGAACCACTAAATTCAACATAGTTATCTTGAGTGAGCGTGGAAACGTATCCGCAGGTTTGACATTTTTTATCAACAAATTGATGGTTGAAAGAGATTTTTTCGCCCTCATATTGGCTGGGTCCCGCCTCATGACATTTAGAACAAATTAAAGGTGCAGTACAAGAAGGTTTCGTATATGAATGTTGGCAACGGCTCGCAATTACTTTTGGTTTGATTTCTGATGTGGTTGGAACCGTATTGTTACTGTTCGGTTTGGTTTGAGTATCATTGCCAGAAGAAGTCGAAGGAGAAGATACAGGGGATTTATTGTTTTTGGGGACTTCAACTTCGCTATTTTGCTGGAACTCTATTTCACTGCTTACGTTGTCTATTTCAGAAGTGTCTTGTGATTCGGAAATTAGGGTGTTTGATGGTTTGGAATAAATGGAACTTGTTTGAGAGGAAATATCTTTTTGCGTTTTGCAAGAAGTGGATACAAACAAAAGGATAATTATTGACAATAAGGACAAAACTTTTTTCATTTTTCAAACCTCCTAAATAATTACAGCAATCAGGGGGCGGTTCTGTGATTGCCCCTGAAAGAATTTTTCATAATTTTCTGCTTTCTATAATTGCTTTTGCGGTTTCTATTTTGGAAATTTTTCCCATAACCAGCAACTTAATTATACCATAACAACCGTTAATTTGTCATTTGTGAGGTTGATAGAAAATACTTTTTTATTTTTGTATAACAATACAACCACTAAATAATGGCG
>JAZPXP010000161.1:0-3113 GCA_045543715.1 Acutalibacteraceae bacterium | reverse complement strand
AAATCACATATTCTTTCTTTTCCTCGCAAAGATACTTATATAGCTTTATAACTCTCAAAGCAAATAACTTGCTCTTTTCGACTATTATATTATCCTTCTTCATTTTTTCTCCTTTAATTCCGAATTACGCATTACGCATTCCGAATTAGGAATTGCTTTCCTCGTAAATTTCAATAATCCTTGCAAGTCTGTGATTGAGTCCTGAAACAGTTAGAGATTTATCCGATAATCTGCAAAGCTCTTTCAAGGTTGCATTAGGGTTGTTTTTTCTAAGTAACGCCGCCTCTAAAAGCTCTGCGGGCAGACTAAAAAGCCTGTCCGTTTTTTCAAGATATTCAATAGCCGTTCTCTGTTTTATAGATGCCTCAACCGTCTTTGAAATATTTGCGTTATCACAGTTTCGAGCCCTGTTAATATTATTCTTAACGCTTTTCATTATCTTAGTATCGATGAGATTAAGGGTTTGTTTTCCAGCACCCATCAAGGTTAAAAGGTCTTCTATTACACCGCTTTCCTTGGTATAAAGCAAAACTCCGTATTTCCTTAAAACCTTTCGCATAGTAATGCCGTTTTCGTTAAGCAAATTGAGCAACTCATCCGCCGCTTTTTCATCCTTGATATTAAACTCAGCCCTATATTCTTTTTCGGGGTTATTTATATTTCCGCAAGCCAAAAACGCACCCCTTATAAAGCTATGGGCACAGCATTCCCTCAAAAACAAATCACGGTTTATAAGATTTTCCTCAATACCGTAATCCGCAAAGGCTAAAATTTTAAGCCTTTCTGCCTCTGACTTAACCTCAGCCTTATAGGTCTTGATTTTACTTCCGCCAACAGAAATTTCGGGGCGAATTTTATAAACTGAATATATTAAATCACTATATCCCTTTGCAACATTTTCGTTGTTTGTTTGAAGTGATATTCTCTTTATTGAAAAAGACCTGCCAAACAACATAAAGCCGTACACTAATGACGGCTTACAGCAGTTAGAAGGTCTTATTGCTAAAAGTTCATTTTTAACTTCTTTGCAGAATGACATAATATCACCTTTTTATATCCGATGAAAATATTACTCAACAAAAATCACTTCGGGCTCTAATTTAACACCGTCCGCCTCAAAAACGGTACCCCGCACATAGTCCATCAATTTTTTAACATCATCGGCAGTTGCATTTTGATAATTTATAACAAAACCGGCATGCTTTTTGCTCACCATAGCTCCGCCTATTTGTTTACCCTTGAGATTATTTTTCTCAATAAGAGCTCCCGCAAAATATCCTTCAGGGCGCTTAAATGTGCTTCCTGCGCTTGGATATTCAAGAGGCTGTTTTTCTTTTCGGCGGTTCATAAAATCATCCATCTGCGCTTTGATTTCAGTAGCCTCACCCTTTGACAACTTGAAGGTTACGCTTGTTATAATCATATTTGATTTTTTGAAGATACTCGTTCTATAACCTAATCTCATATCCTCTTTTTTAATGCTTCCTTTTTCGCCCTTAAGGTCTATATATTCGGCGCTTTCAACCACCTGAGCCATTTCGCCGCCATAAGCTCCTGCATTCATAAAGAGAGCTCCGCCAACGCCGCCGGGGATACCGAAAGCGAATTCAAGACCTGTTAAACTTTCACTAAGAGCATGATTGCAAACTGCCGCAAGAGAAGCGCCAGCGCCCGCCTTAATTTTTCCGTCAACAACAGATATTTCGGAAAGGTTTGAAAGGTTGATAACAATCTTTTTAACGCCGTTATCCGAAACTAAAAGGTTAGAGCCTTTACCTAAAATGAAGATAGGAAGACCTAGTAAATCTGCCTTTTTAAGAATTTTTATAAGCTCTTCCTCATTTTCAGGAAAAACCATAACCTCTGCCGGACCGCCTATTTTAAAGCTTGTATAAAAGCGCATAGGCTCTTGCAATTTATATTCAATTTTTTCATTATCGCAAAAAGAAACAAATGCGCTAAAATTCATAAATTTTACTCCTTAAAAGACATTAACAGTGGCATTTTCAGTTGCCGCTTCATCATCGGTCATACCGAGTTTCTTAAGCAAATCTTCAGCGGCGTTGTAACCAAGTTTCTTCTGACGGCTATTCATAGCCGCAACCTCGATAATAACCGCCAAGTTTCTTCCGGGTTTAACAGGAATTGTAAGAGACGGGATTTCAAGGTCTAAAATCTCGGTTGTTTGGTTTTCAAGCCCCATTCTGTCATAAGCCTTATTAACATCCCACTGTTCGATATTTATAACCAAATCTATTTTCTCTGTAAGCTTAACTGCACCTGCACCGAATATACGGCTTGCATTTATTATTCCTATTCCGCGAAGCTCAATAAAATGCCTTATGTTATCGGGAGCGGAGCCAACAAGTGATTTACTTGAAACTCTTCTTATCTCAACCGCATCATCTGCTATAAGTCTGTGTCCCCTCTTAACAAGCTCAATAGCGGTTTCACTTTTACCAACACCGCTCTCTCCCAAAAGAAGAATACCCTCACCGTAAACCTCGACCAAAACGCCGTGTCTCGTGATACGGGGTGCTAAATGAAGATTTAAAAAAGCTATAAGTGCCGCTGTAAATGAAGAGGTTGATTCGCTGCTTCTAAAGAGCGGAACACCGTATTTTTTAGCCGCAGCCTCGTAAATACCGCTAACCTCTAAATTACGGCAAATAACAACCGCAACAGGTTTTTTAGAAAAGAAATCATCTAATCTTTGGGTTGCTTTTTCCTCGGTAAATCTTCTTAAAAAGCTCTCCTCGGTTTTGCCTATAATCTGAATGCGGTCAGGGTCGAAAAATTCAAAATAACCCGCCATCTGAAGACCGGGGCGGTTAACCTCTGCCGAACAAACAAAAACCTCTTCACACTTAGGCACAGGGTTTATTGTTTCCAAAGAAAACTCATTGATTATTTTATCAAGAGAAACCTTATATTTTGTCTTCAAGTTCATTCCTCCTAAAAAGAGTTACAATTATACAAGATAAATTATAATATATTTTACCTAAAAAAGCAATAAAATTTAAGTTTTTCCTTGATTAAGCAGTTCAAAAGGCTTATAATAATGGAATAGGTTAAGCGAAACAATTCTGTTTCGCCACAAAATCTTTGATTTT
>JAZPXP010000160.1:0-2059 GCA_045543715.1 Acutalibacteraceae bacterium | reverse complement strand
ATTCAGGTTCTAGTCGGGGAAACTCGGTGCAGGTTCGATTCCTGTCAGGTGCACCAAAACCAAGAGCTTTGTCTCTTGGTTTTTTATTTTGGCTTTCTATTAAGCTATTAAGTTAATTCTTGCCTTTATGGTAAAAATAGTATATAATATTATGGATAATATCTAAGTGAGGTTTATTATGGATATCAGTGTAGGAGATAAGCTTATAATGAAGAAAAAGCATCCCTGCGGTGCCGATAGTTTTACTGTTAAAAGAATCGGTATGGATTTTAAACTCTGCTGTGATGGATGCGGGCATGAGATAATGGTGCCTAGAAGCAAGGCTGAGAAAAGCCTTAAAAAAATTATCAAGGTAGACGGAGAGTAATTTATGTTTGATAAACTTGAAACGGTTGTTAACCGTTATGAGCAGATAGGTGAGGAGTTGACCCATCCCGAAATTGTTTCCAATAATGAGCTTTTCAGAAAGCTTATGAAGGAGCATAGCGAGTTAACCCCAATAGTTGAAAAATACCGTGAGTATGCGGCGGCAAAGGCGGCAGAGGCGGATGCTCTTGAAATTCTTTCTGAGAGCGGAATAGACAAGGAGCTTAAAGAGCTTGCCGAGGAAGAACTGAAAGAGGCGAAGGAAAATATCGCAGTATTTTCGGATGAGCTCAAAATCCTGCTTCTTCCGAAGGACCCCAATGATGATAAGAATGTTATTGTTGAAATAAGAGGCGGTGCAGGCGGCGAAGAGGCTGCATTGTTTGCGGCTGCTCTTTACAGAATGTTTTCTATGTATGCTGAGTCTCGCCGTTGGAGCATTGAGGTTATGAACGCTAACGAAACCGAGCTTGGCGGATATAAGGAAATCTGCTTCATGATAGTGGGCTCGGGCGCATATTCGAGATTTAAGTATGAAAGCGGTGTTCACCGAGTTCAGCGTGTTCCCGATACCGAGACACAGGGTAGAATTCACACCTCAACCGTAACGGTTGCAGTTCTGCCCGAGGCTGAGGATGTTGAGCTTGAAATCAACCCCGCCGACCTTAAAATTGATACCTTCCGCTCCTCAGGTGCGGGCGGTCAGCATATTAACAAAACCTCATCGGCTATTCGTGTTACCCATTTACCAACCGGAACGGTTGTTGAATGTCAGGATGAGCGAAGCCAGTTCAAGAATAAGGACAAAGCTCTTAAAATTCTGCGTTCAAGACTTCTTGATGTTGCTCAGCGTGAGCATGATGAGGCAATCGCTTCTGATAGGCGTTCTCAGGTTGGAACGGGGGACAGGAGCGAGAGAATCAGAACCTATAACTATCCTCAGGGAAGGGTTACCGACCATAGAATCGGGCTTACCCTTTATAAATTGGAACAGGTGCTTAACGGGGATATGGACGAAATCGTTGATGCTCTTATAACCCATTATCGCACTGAGGCTTTAAAAGCCGAGCAGGAGTAAAAAATGAAAACCTTAAAACTCGATTTAAAGAGTAATTATGAAAATAGCATACAAAAAGCAGCTGAAATTTTAAATAGCGGCGGCATTGTTGCTATTCCAACCGAAACGGTTTATGGGCTTGCGGCATCTGCTTATAACGGCGAGGCAATAAAGAAGGTTTTTATAGCTAAGGGCAGACCTCAGGACAATCCCTTAATCGTTCATATTTCGGATATGGAAATGCTAAATGAGGTGGCTTGCGATATACCCGAAACGGCTTTAAAATGTGCCGAAAAGTTTTGGCCAGGACCCTTTACTATGGTGCTTAGCCGCACCGATAAAACCGCAGAAGAGGTTTCTGCAGGGCTCAGCACCGTTGCAGTCAGAATGCCATCGGACAAAACGGCACTTGATATTATAAGAAAATCGGGACTTGCTTTAGCGGCTCCTTCGGCAAATTCCTCGGGAAGCCCTAGTCCGACTTCGCCCTTTCATGTTGAAGCCGACCTTAGCGGAAAAATTGATGCTATAGTTTTTGGCGGAAACTGTGAGGTTGGGGTTGAATCAACCGTTGTTTCCTTTGTAACTAACCCTCCGAGGCTATTAAGACCGGGAGCGGTAACCAAAGAAGACTTA
>JAZPXP010000159.1:0-31929 GCA_045543715.1 Acutalibacteraceae bacterium | reverse complement strand
TTTTAACTATTTCGGCGATTTTCGAGTTAGAGCCAAGGCCTATGCAAACATCAACCTCGGGAATTTCCTCAGTTACATCATCCTTATACCTTTCGGCAAGACATCCAGTTACGATAAGTGCCTTTAAGTTTCCCTCGCTCTTATATTTAGAGGCCTCTAAAATATTTTCAATAGCCTCAGCCTTAGCGGCCTCAATAAAACCGCAGGTGTTAATAATTATCGCATCTGCCTTAGCTTCCTCAGAGCAGATTTCAAAGCCGCCCCGCTTTAAAAGACTTAGCATCATTTCAGCGTCCACCTGATTTTTAGGACACCCAAGCGACACCATACAAACCTTATACATCATATTCCTCGCTGTTTTCTAATTCTTCTGAATAAACTTTTAATGCTTCCTTAACGGCAGAAAAGGAAAAGCCTTTTCTGATAAGAGAAGCATAAACCTTCTGAACACCGCCATCCCTGCTTAATTTATAGGCATATTTACCCTCAAGCAAGGCTTTAATCTGGGATAATTCATCGGTTTTTATATCATTTAAAACCTCTTTTGCAAGGTTTATAGGAACACCCTTTTCAAGCATTTTATGAAGTGCTTCTCTTTTTGAGATATTAGCTTCAACGCACCTTTCGGCGTATCTTTCGGCATATCTTCTGTCATCAACAGCACCGATTTCAACAAGCCTTGCTAAAACTTTAGCAGATGCCTTTTTAGGAAATCCTGCCCTTAAAAGCTTTTGATATAAAGCCTTTTCGGTGTGGTCAGCCCTGTCAAGATACCAAAGCGCTCTCGACCTTGCCCTATAATAATCCGAGCTTTCCAAAAGGTTGCTGACATCCTCCTCTGACAAATCCATTCCCTCATAAACCGCATTTTCCTCAAGAACGGTTTTATCTATAAGAATTTCCTCACCATTTTGGAAAATCACTTTAAAAAGGTGTTTTTTATCCTTTTTAACTTCAAGAATAAGCATTATTCGTCAACCGCGATATCAATGTCTATTTCTCTTCTGGGTCTGGAAACGGGCTCTTCAGGCATAATTTCGATTTCATCGTCCTTGGATGCGGGGGTATTCTTAGCATTTTCAGCCGCAGTTTCCATTATCTTGCTCTCAATCTCTTCAGCAAGTTCTTTATTATCCTCAAAAAGCTTCTTAACATTATCTCTGCCCTGACCGAGTCTTGTTTCTCCGTAATAGAACCAAGCGCCCGATTTCTTAAGAATACCCAAATCTGCACCAACATCGATAATTTCGCCGATATGGGAAATACCTGTTCCGTACATAATATCAAACTCGGCAGTCTTAAACGGAGGAGCCACCTTGTTCTTAACAATCTTAGCCTTAGTGTGAGTTCCGATAAGCTCGCTTCCGTCCTTAATAGGCTCTCCCTTGCGAACATCAATACGAACACTCGCATAGAATTTAAGCGCACGACCGCCAGGTGTTGTTTCGGGATTGCCATACATAACGCCGATTTTTTCTCTCAACTGGTTGATGAAAATAGCAGCGCAGTTTGTTTTAGAAAGTGCACCTGCCAATTTTCTCATAGCCTGAGACATAAGGCGGGCCAACTGACCAACATGGCTATCCCCCATCTCGCCATCAATTTCGGCTCTGGTAACAAGTGCAGCAACCGAGTCAACAACGATTATATCAACCGCACCCGAGCGAACAAGGGCCTCTGCAATTTCAAGAGCCTGTTCACCCGAATCGGGCTGAGAAACCAATAAACTATCAATATCAACACCTAAGTTTGCGGCATAAACGGGGTCGAGTGCGTGCTCAACATCGATAAATGCGGCAGTGCCTCCAGCCTTCTGAGCCTCTGCAACACAGTGAAGCGCAACGGTTGTTTTACCCGAAGACTCGGGTCCGTAAATTTCAACAATTCTTCCCTTAGGAATGCCTCCGATACCAAGAGCGATATCAAGGGTTAATGAGCCTGTCTTAATATGCTCAATATTCATAGCGGCATTTTCGCCAAGGCGCATAACCGCACCCTTGCCGAACTTCTTTTCTATCTGCTCCATCGCAGTTTTTAGAGCCTTTTGCTTCTCGGCTTCCTCTTCTATTCTAACCGCTGTTTTGTTATTCTGAACCTTGCCTGCCATATTAACTTCCTCCGTTATTATATATTTGCGAAAACTACTCTATCAATAGAGTTCAAGTCCTTTTTAACAGTTACATTCTTAAACCCTTGTGCCTTAAGGAGTTCGGCAACCCTTTCGCTTTGGTTAATTCCAACCTCAAAAGCAATAACGCCGTTTTCTTTAAGACTGTTTTTATAGTTTTCTGTTATTGCCTTATAAAACTGCATACCCTCATCCTCTGCAAGTAAAGCCGTTTCAGGCTCAAATTTGGTTTCGGGAGAGATTTCATCCATTTCAGTTTGTGGTATATAAGGCGGATTACTTACTATGATATCATACTTTCTGTCCGAAAAAGCGGACTCGAATATATCGCCTTTTTCAACCTCAGCATTAAAGGCCGAATTTCGTTCAATATTCCTCTTAGCATAGCGGATAGCCTCATCGAACTTTTCAACCATTAAAACTTTGGAATTTTCTTTTTCTTTTGCAAGGGTTATTCCGATGCAACCGCTCCCTGCGCATAAATCTAAAATTTCGGGAGTCTCTTTTTCCTTAAGGTTTTCCAAAACCGCCTCAACTAAGGTTTCAGTATCAGCACGTGGCACTAAAACACCAGGGCCCACATAGAAAGGTCTTCCATAAAAATCCCATTCCCCGAAAATATACTGAAGGGGGTATCTTATCTCCCTTTGTCTTAAAAGAGCAGTTAAATTGTTTTCTTGGAAAAGGCTTAGTTTATTATTATACTGGGTTAAAATTTGAGTAGCAGAAAGCCCTGTTATATGCTTTATAATCTGCTTGGCTTCAAAAACATAGTCTTCAATTCCTGCCGCCTGTAATTTTTGCTTAACCGAATTATAGGCTTCAAATATTGTCATCCTTATTACCTTCCGAATCTATACTGCGGTCAACATCGGGAACACTCGGCTCGCACGCTTTGAGTGCCGCAATGGCAATTTCTATCATACTATCCTTAGGCTCTTTGGTTGTTATCCTCTGAAGCCAGAGACCCGGTGCTGAGATAATACGGGTTACGATATTATCATATCTTCCGCAAATTTTAAGCACCTCATACCCCACTCCGCAGGTGAGCGGAATGAGTAAAATCTTAATCACAACCCAAAGCCAATAAACACTGTAAACCTCGGGGAAAATGATTTGAACAACGGTTGATAAAATAACACTTACCAAAATCATAAGTATCATAAAGGAGGTTCCGCATCTTGGGTGGAAACGGGACTGCTTTCTGACGTTTTCTATGTTTAGCTCAAGTCCCTTTTCATAGCAGAAAATAGTTTTATGCTCTGCCCCGTGATACATAAACACCCTTTTAATATCCTGCATAAAGGATACGAGCCATACGTAAAGCACAAAAACCGAAAGCTTTAAGAACTGTTCGATAAATGACCTTGTAAGCTTTGAAAACTGGGTTTTAAAAATAAATTCAAGTCCTCCGACAAAGAGTCTCGGCAAAAACATAAACAGAACAACCGCTAACGCTATTCCCAAAACCGTTCCGATAACCATAACAGTATTAAGCAGAGCACTGTTATCCTTTTTCTCTTCTCCCTCTTCCTCTAAATCGGTAAAGCCCGATTTATCGGCAGAAATCATCATTGCTTTATAGCCTTGAATCATTGATTCGGCAAAGCCTATGACACCCCTTATAACAGGTAGTCCTAAAATTTTATATTTATCCTTTAAGCTTTTTTGCTCAAGATAGGTTATATCTATTTCCTTTTCGGGTGTTCTGACTGCAAGAGCGGTTTTCTCGCTACTCCTCATCAGAATTCCCTCTATAAGTGCCTGACCACCTATTGAGGTATATTTACTCATTTTCTATCTCCTTGATTTCTTCTGTTTTTTCCTCGGGCTCGAAAATCGGCAAAACTATAGTTGCCTTTGTTCCAACTCCCTCGGTACTCTCAATAAACAAAAGACCTTTATGTTGTTTTATAATTTCATCCGCAACGGCAAGGCCTATGCCTGAGCCGCGAACGGTTTTATTTGCTTTATAGAATTTTTCCTTAACTCTGTCAAGGTCCTGAGCGGGAATACCAACACCTGTATCGGTAACCTCAATTCTAACGCAAGCCTCTTCTTTTATCTGGCTTATAAGCACCTGACCGCCGCTCTCTGTATACTTAACTGCATTATCGATAATATTTATAAATACCTGTTTAATACGGTTAATATCACCCATAACCTCAATATTCTCGGCAGTTGGGGTGAATATAAGCTCAATTCCCTGCTTCTTTGAAAGCTCGGCATACATTGAGGCAGATTCCTCAAGGAGCTTGGAAATGTTAAAGGGTTGGGCTACAACGGTGAGTCTTCCGGTCTGCATTCTTGAAAAATCAAGCAGCTCCTCAACGAGACCTGAAAGTCTATCGGCCTCCGAAAGCACTACATCTAGTCCGCGATTTACCAATTCATCATCTGTTCCAACCGACATTTTTGCCGTTTCTCCCCAACCTCTGATAGCGGTTAAAGGAGTTCTGAGTTCATGAGAAACCGAGGAAATAAAATCGTTTTTAAGATTTTCGGCTTGGCTTAGCTCAGACGCCATATAGTTGATGGTATCACAAAGCTCGCCGATTTCATCATTCTTTGTTATCTCAATTCTCGATTCGAAATCTCCCATCGCAATTTTTCTTGCGATATTGCTGACATCACGAACAGGACGAACAATGGACTTAATAAAGAATAATCCCGAATAGGTGCAAAATCCTAAAATTGCAAGGGCAGAAACAGCCATAACTATAACAAAAAATGCCGTCATCTTATCTGCCGAGCGCATAGAGGTTATCCAACGGTAAGCACCAAGGGTATTTCCGTTTGAATCATAAATCATAGTGCTTCCTGCCATTATTCTCTCGCCTGAAGAGGTGGTTAGCCTTGAAACTGCCGTTCCCGAGGTTTTTGCCCTTTCATAATCAGGCATAGAATCAGTTGCTGTTTCAAATCCCGTTGTTGAAACAACAACCTCACCAAAACGATCGATAACTTGAACTTCGATTTTATCTTTATACTTAAAACCGCCCGCAATAGATATTGCATTATCCTCAAAGGTTAAGGTGCTTGTTCCGGAGAGGGCAGAAAACTCATAAGCATAGTCGTTTGCAAGGGCTATGATTCTTTCATTGTTTATAGTAGCAAAAAGCACCGAGAAGGCAACCGCCACAAAGCTTACAATTATTGCAACTATTAAAAATATATTGAAAAACCAACGCACCGCAATACTTTTAAACTTAATCTCCAACTGCATTTGCCTTCTCCTTTCTCAAATTTAAATTTTAATTTAGTGAGTATTCCACTTATAACCCATACCCCAAACGGTTATAAGACGCTTAGGGTCAGACGGGTCGTCCTCAATCTTCTTGCGAAGTCTTCGCATATTAACATCAACGATTTTTTCCTCACCGTAATAATTGCTTCCCCAAACTCTGTTTAAGATATCGGTTCTATCAAGAGCAATATCGGGATTATTGAAGAAATATTCAATCATCTGGAACTCAACCTGAGTAAGCTCAATATTAACGCCGTTTTTAAGAAGTGTTCTTCTTCTGGTGTTAAGGGTGAACTCGCCGAGGGTTATATCATCGCTGACAACCGCCTGAACTTTATTCGAATGCATTTCAACACGGCGATAGAGTGAATCAACCCTAGCAAGCAATTCTGTTGGGCTGAATGGTTTTGTTATGTAATCATCAGCACCAAGCATAAGTCCGCTAATCTTATCCATTTCCTGAGTTCTCGCCGTCAACATAATAATACCGAGGGTTTCGCTTCTTTTTCTTAATTCTTTGCAAAGGGTGAATCCGTCCATCCCGGGCATTGAAATATCAAGAAGGGCAATGTCAAAGCCCTCTAAATCGTTATCATAAATATCAAGAGCCTCTTCACCCGAGCCTGCTTCCTCAACATTGTAACCAACTCTTTTGAGGTTAATGGCCTCAAACTCTCTGATAGCAGCTTCATCTTCAACTATAAGAATTCGCTTCATTTATATCACTCCTGTTCAAAAAGCTTAAAGTTTGATTTAACATTCTCGAGGGTTATACCATCTTTTCTTGCGGCAGAGGAAATTCGGCAGATATATGCCGTTTGTCCGTCATTCATAATTTCCTCGCAGCCCTCGCTATCATATTCCCCTTTGTCCCACTCTGATTTGCTTACTGCCCTAAAATATATAAGGCTTTCTCCAACAAGCATATCATCAGGGTTATAAAGGTAGATTTCTCTTATTCGGTTGTTAGTATCTTTCAGCACGGCAATTTTCCCTACCCAACGGTTTGGAACTGTATAATAAAATCTATCATCAACATTTATCATTGTTGTTAACTGATTTGTCAGCGACTCGCCGTTAAAGGAACACCATTTGGTAAGATAAAGCTTCTCGTTAACATCTGACTGTGTAACCGATGGAACATTCTCTTGAACGGGTATTTCCAAAACAGAGTCTCCGTTTATATCAAGCGTTCTGAAGCTTACCGAGCGAAGAGTTGCAACCGTTTCTACCGTATCAGCCGAGATAAGAGGGTTAACAAGAATTCCCTTATCCATAAAAAGCACTTCGGTTATAGCGCCCGCACCCTTTATTTCATCGATATAAACAGCGGGTTTTCCGGTTGAAAGTGTTGCAAGAATAGGCTCGTTGAAGGTTTTGGAGGAGCTATCAAGTCTGCAAGAAGAAACCTCAAACTTTCCTTGCTCGCCAAGCTCCAAAACCAAGGCAGAGTTTGATTGTTCTGCCGAAGCGGTTTCAACAATAAAGATTTCCTTTTTATCGTTCTGGTTTAAATCGCTGGTGAGGAAATGGGTGTATTTATGCAGGATTAGTTGTTCGAGTGTATCCTCTCCCATGCGGTAAACCGCCAACTGCATTTCACTCGTTCCGTAAATCTCCCAACCAACCAAAATTTCTTCAATACCGTCAGCATCAAGGTCGCAGAAATCAATTCTGTCAACACCGCCGGCAACAATCTTTTGCTTAGAAACCGAGCGCCAGCTATTATCTTCAAAAGCAATGGCGTTTATATGCATGGTTACATTCTCGCCGTCATTCATACTGTAAAGAGCAAACGCTTCAAAAACTCCATCAGAATTTATATCACGCTGAACAACTGCCGAACGGAAATCTCCGCGCGAGGGATATTTGAAGGTATAGCCGCCGCCTGCACTTTCGTTAATAGCAACGGCTATGGGAGCTAAATCTCCCGAAAGAGAGGGAGGGGTTAAAAGCTCCGCTGTATCCCCAGTGAACAAATCACAGCCGCAAAGTGAAAACAACATCAAAAAAACCGATAAAATGCCAATGATTTTCCTTAACAACCTCACTCTCTCCTTTACACATAGATATTCAAGATACATTATATCATAACTTTTCTAAAAAATAAAGTGTTTTTTAATTATATATAAATAAAACCTCGAACATTCATTCGAGGTTTTTAGTTTAATATTTTGCGTTTCATACGGCTTAAAAAAGGTTTGATTTTTAGAACCCAGAGTTTGCGGGGGAAATAGAATAAACGGTTTGAAACAACATAAAGTTTATAAAGCTTCGAGGTGGCGCAGTCGGTATATTTTCCATCTCTGAAAAAGCCCTTTAAAACGCCGATTATATCCTCCTCTTTTACCCTTTCAGTGTGGTAAACATTATCCCCTCTGATGATATATCCGTTATCGGTTGTTTTAATAATTCTATGAAGAACAAATTTATCGGAATTTTTAACCCTATAAAGCGGAACATCACCGACCTTCAAGGGTCTTTCCACCCTCTCTATAACTGCGGTATCCCTACCGCCCCTAAGCATTGGAAGCATACTTATTCCGTTAACAACAACCGCAACCTCTTTGTTTTCACTTAGCGCTTCGGCTGTGGAACTATAGTTCTTCATATCTTCAAAACTCCGCATTTTTTTAGCTCTGCCAAAAAGCTATCAACCGCTTTTTCGAGTTCTTTTCTTGTTGCGCCATCATATTCCTTTTCGAGCGCATCAACGATATCTTTCTTTTCAACATCATTTTTGAGCATATTAAAAATAAATGCACCTGTTTCATTCATTTTGATGATTCCGTTTTTCTTGCCAAGGTCGTTTCCGATAGCAACAGCAACCGTTTTATCGGCAACAACACTTGTTACAAAATTATATTTAAGCTTCATCTTTTTTCTCCTTAAAAATAGTGTTATACGAGGTTTCAGCCGCTGAAATATCCATATTGCATTTAATTCTCCAGAGCTTGCAAGAGGATAAAAGCTTATTTATAAGCTCCATTGTTAAAACTAAACTTTCTACATCTTTAGGCATATAAACCTGAGTTAAAATGCCGTTCAGTGCCTCTTCCTCAGTTATTTTTTCGCAAGAGTTTTCCAGGCTTCTTTCTATAAAGCAAATATGCTTTAATTCTGTTTTGGTATTGCTTCCGTAATTCTCCTTTCCCTTAAAGGGAGTTCCAAAGGCAATAGGCTTTCCGTCTATAAAACGAACTATCGGCTTGTCCCCATTAACAATGGTCATTCTTTCCCCCAAAAGCTTTTGCCAGAGAAGCATATGGGTTGTTTTTCCCGTTCCGCTGAGCGCACCGAAAGCAACACCCTCCCCCTCAACATCAAATAGGGCAGAATGAAGCACAAAAGCCTGTTTTTTGGGCAATAACTCAGCCAATTTTCTGTAAAAAGCAGTGGGTTCAAGAACTCTGTCCGAAAAGGGTTGCTCTGCAATTTTCCTTTCGGTTTCTATGTCCTGTGGGTTTACCTCTATCTTGAAATCAGGCTCACCTGAGGACAGATATTCGGTACTGACTTTTTCAACCTCACCAAAAAGGCCTGAATATTCAAATTTTAGCTCGGCAAGAGAATAAATCATTTTTTAACCTCTAATCTCATTTTTGCTCATCAATGGGTAGGAAAAAGCTCGGCAAAAATTCTTTAACGAAAATATCTGCCTCTTTAAGCTTTAGTTCTTTAATGGATTTTTCTATTGTTTTTTCGGCAACCTTAAACTCATTGTTGCCCATATCAAGCTCTTCTCTGCACTTTATAAGAGCTGAGATTTTATCAGCCGCCTTAACAAGACGGGCGGTTAATTCATCGGGATTATAAATTTTACTAAACTCTTCTTTGAAATCCTCAGGGAGCATATCGGTTAACTGTTTTTCAGCCATAGCCTCTATCTGCTTATAAGCGCCTTTAATTTCCTCGTTATAATATTTTATCGGGGTTGGCAAATCACCTGTTATAATTTCCGAAGTATCGTGAAACATAGCAACAGAAGCAACATACGAGGGCTCGGCATTTCCACCCAAGCGGCTACGGTTTATAATTGCAAGGGCATGGGCAATTTGCGCCACCTCAAGAGAATGCTCGCTTAGGTTTTCTCTTCTGGTGTTTCGCATAAGACCCCAACGGTATATATTTTTCATTCGCGACATCATAGCATAAAAATGATTTTGCAAAATAATTCACATCCTTTATTGAATATTATACCATTTACTGATATAATATCAATAAAAATATTTATAAAAAAGGTGCAATAGATGGAATTTTCTTATTTAAAGGCTGTAAATCTTCGTCCTAAAAAGGAAAAATGGCTTTCGGCATTTCTGATTTCGCTCGGTGTTGCCGCCTTGTTTTTTATGCCCTTTATCATTTTAGGCGAGGGATATTTTATATTCTATGGGGACTTTAATGTTCAGCAGATCCCCTTTTATCAGCAATGCCACGAGGCAATAAAAAGCGGTAATATTTTTTGGAGCACCACAACCGACCTCGGCGCAAATTTCATCGGCTCTTATAGCTTTTATCTGCTTGGAAGCCCGTTTTTTTGGCTGACTATTCCTTTCCCGAATAGCTTTGTTCCCTATCTTATGGGGCCCTTGCTTATTTTGAAATTCGGCTGTGCTGCTCTTAGCTCATACTTTTATATCCGCCGTTTCACAAGAACACCCGAGGCCGCAAGACTCGGCGCTATTCTCTATGCCTTTTCGGGATTTTCGGTTTATAATATCTTCTTTAATCATTTCCACGAGGCTATTATTTTCTTTCCTCTTCTTTTATTATCCCTCGAGCTTTTAATAACCGAAAACCGCCGTTTCGCATTTGCATTTATGGTTTGCATTTGCGCCGTTTCGAACTACTTTTTCTTCTTTGGAATGGTTGTTTTCACGGTTATTTATTTCCTTGTACGCCTACTTTCAAAATCAATTAAAATCAGGTTTTCGAGATTCCTTATTATTGTTTTTGAGGCGCTTATCGGACTGTTACTATCAGCATTTATTCTACTCCCCGCAATACTTGCAATAACCGATAACTACCGACTTACAAATACCCTTATGGGTTGGTCGGGCATAATGTACGGCAAGGAACAGATTTATGCAAATATTCTTCAGTGTTTCTTCTTCCCGCCCGATATCCCTGCCCGTCCCGTATTCTTCCCTAACGCCAATGTTAAGTGGTCGTCCCTTGGCGGTTGGCTTCCCCTTTTCAGTATGGTTGGAGTTTTCACCCTCTTTGCAAAGAAAAAGGGCAGTTGGCAGAAAAGACTTCTCGGAATTTGCATTTTTATGGCGATGGTGCCGATTCTGAACAGCGCATTTTATGCCTTTAATTCAGCTTATTATGCCAGATGGTTCTATATGCCGATTCTCATAATGAGCCTTTCAACAGTTATGCTGTTGGAGAACAGCAAAATCGACTGGTCATTCGGCTATAAATGGGTGCTTGGGATTACCCTTGCCGTAACCTTGGTTATAGGACTTTTCCCGCAAAAAGACAAAGAAGAAAATATCATTTTCGGACTTTATTCCCAGTCGGACGACAGAATGTATTTCTACCGCTTCTGGATAACAAGCCTGATTGCTATTATAAGCCTTGTAATTTTAGGTTTCTTGTTAAAAGCCCTAAAATCCAACCGCAAAGCCTTCTTCAAATCAGCGCTTGCATTTACTTGCATTATTATAGTTGTTTATTCTGTCTTTTTCATTGCTTGCGGACAAAGCCATTCCTACGATATTAAAGAAATTGTTATAGATACTCTCATTGAGGGCGAGGTTGACCTTGAGGACGAAAGCGAATACCGAGTTGATGTTTATGACGGGGTTGATAACACCTCTATGTATTTAGGGTTTGACGGTATTAACGCCTTTCATTCTATAGTTCCTGCAAGCGTTTTCGAATTTTATGATTTCATCGGGGTTGAAAGGGTTGTTGGAAGCCGCCCTGAAACCGATTGCTATGCGATAAGACCACTACTTTCGGTTAAATATCTTCTCAACCGCAAAAGTGGGGACAGCTTTGTTGATACTGATACCAAAGAAACCCTTATGCCAAATTATAAATACCTCAAAACCGAAGGCGGATATTATATTTACGAAAACGAAAATTATATACCCTACGGCTTCTCGTATGACTACTATATGAGCTATGATTTTTGCGAAGATTATACCAACGAAAACCGAGCAAATATGATGCTCAAAGCAATTCTTTTAACCGATGAGCAGATTGAGAAATACGGCAGCCTTATGACTAATATTGAAGTAGCCGAAAAACATCATTCTGAGGAAGAGCCAAAAACCTCTTTGTCGATTTCCTATGATGCTTTCAGATTTGACTGCGAGAAGCTCAAAGAGACCTCGGCTAAATCTTTCGTATATGATACCAGAGGCTTTACTGCCACTGTTTCAAGGGAAAAAGACTCTTTAGTTTTCTTCTCTGTTCCCTATGATAAGGGTTGGAGTGCAACGGTTAACGGAAGTCCTGCTGAGATTGAAAAGGTGAATTCAGGTTTTATGGCAGTTAAGGTTCCCTCAGGAGACAGCCGTATAAGATTTATTTACACCACCCCCGGTCTTGCCGAAGGTCTTGCAACAACCGCTATCACCGCCGTTGTTTTCCTCATTTATATCTTTGTTTTCCTGCTTTGGAATATTAAGCATAAGCCAAATCACGATTACCCCGAGGGCGAAATTCTGATAGCAGAATGGACCGAAGAAGAACGAAACGAAACCATAATGGAAAATATTCCGAAAAAGCCGAGTATCCTTGATGATATAGACGATATTTCAATTCCATCTATTAACCAAGGCTTTGAAAACGGCTTTAAGATTGAAACTGAAAAAAAGGAAGATAATTAAACTTGTAAATATAATATTATTATGATATTATTAAGAGTGATGATTTTCTGTCCGAAAGGAAATGTATAAATTTATGTGCCAAGAGAACACAAATAACAAGAAAAAAGTTTTAAGCTGTATTCAACCAAGCGGTATGCTAACCCTTGGCAATTATCTCGGTGCCCTTAAAAACTGGATAGCTATGCAGGATGAGTTTGACTGCACCTTTGCAGTTGCCGATTTGCACGCTATAACCGTCCGCCAAGAGCCTGCCGCTTTGAGACAGCAGATATATTCAACCTATGCCTTGCTTTTAGCGCTTGGCATTGACCCTGATAAAAACACCGTTTTTATCCAATCCCATGTGCCTGAGCACGCCAATCTCTCGTGGTTGCTTTCTTGCTATACCCAGTTTGGCGAGATGTCGAGAATGACACAGTTCAAGGATAAATCTTTAAAGCACCCCGAGAATGTTAATGTAGGTCTTTTCTCTTATCCTGTTTTGATGGCTTCTGATATTCTCCTTTATAAGCCTGACCTTGTTCCCGTTGGTGCCGACCAGAAACAGCACCTCGAAATTGCGCGCGATATCGCAACAAGATTCAATAATATTTACGGCGATGTTTTCACAATCCCCGAGCCTTATATTCCAAAGGCTGGCGCTAAGATTATGTCCCTTCAGGACCCGACCAAGAAGATGTCTAAATCGGACGATAATCCAAACTCTTGGGTTGCTATTCTTGATAGCCGTGAGGATATAATCAGAAAATTCAAGCGCGCCGTAACCGATTCCGAAGCGGTTGTTCGCTTTAGCGAGGAAAAGCCTGGAATTTCCAACCTTATAACTATTTATTCAGCGGTTACAAATAAAACTATCGCTGAGATTGAAAAGGAATTCAAGGGCAAGGGCTACGGTGAGTTTAAATTAGCAGTCGGCGAAGCAGTTGCCGATACATTGGCACCCATAAAAGCTCGCTATGATGAGATTATCAAGGATAAGAAAACCCTTGAGTCTCTTTACCGCGCAGGCGCAGAAAAGGCTGAAAAAATAGCTCGCAAAACCTATTTCAAGGCTATGAAAAAGGTTGGTTTTGTTTTATGATTTTCCCTCTTGTAGGAAATACTAAAATCAAACAGTCGGTTTTAAACTTTATAAAGGAAAACCGCCTGCCCCATGCTATTTTAATCGAGGGCGATAAAGGAACGGGAAGGCATACTTTAGCAAAGTTCATAAGCCTTGCCGCCGTTTGCGAAGATGAAAATGCGCCTTGCGGCGAATGCTCCGCTTGCAAAAAGGCATTATCGCTTAATCACCCCGATATTTCGGTTACCGCTCCTGAAGAAAAGAAAAAAAATATTGCGGTTGACCAGATAAGAGCTCTAAAGAGCGAAACCAATGTTAAACCCCACTCGGCTAAACGAAGGGTTTTCATAATTGATTTTGCCGATACTCTTAACGAAAACAGTCAGAACGCTTTGCTTAAGGTGCTTGAGGAACCTCCAGGCTCGGTTATGTTTATTCTTATTGCCGAGAGCAAGGCGAGTCTTCTTGAAACCATTCTTTCAAGGTGCGTTTGCCTCACCCTTTCTACTCCCGAGGAGAACTTAGCATTAGAATATATTAAAAACTCCTCAAACGCCCAGGAGACTGATATTAAAGAAGCTCTTAGCCTTTGCTCAAATAATATCGGCAGAGCCCTTTTAATGCTTTCGGGCAAGGAGAACAGCGAAACAAATGAGGAAGCTAAGAAATTCCTTAAATATATGCTTGAGGGTAATAGTTGGAAAATGTTAGAAGCAACCCTCAAAGCCGAGAAAAACCGCCTTAATGCTGCCCAGTTTATAAAGGAACTTAAAAACGAAACAGTTTGCCTTTTGAAGCAAAATCTTGGCGGTTATAGAACTTCGGCTCTTTCAAGGTTTTATGATGAGCTTTCAGAGTTTGAAAAAAGCCTTGTTTTAAACATAAATCTATCATTACTTTTTGCCGCTCTTACTTCTAAGGCGGTAGAAATTTGGAGGTCTTTATGACAGAGGTTATATCCGTAAAATTTAAGGACAGCGGCAAAGCCTATTTCTTCGCCCCTGCGGGAGTTTTTGCCAAAGAGGGCGACCGCGTTATAGTTGAAATGCAAAGCGGTAAAGAAATGGGAACTGTTAGCGAGAGGAACCATTCGGTTGAGGATGAAAATATCGTAAAACCGCTTCGCAAGGTACTGAGAATAGCAAATGAAAAGGATTTCAAAAAGCTCGAAGAAAACAAGGCGAAGGAAGCTGAGGCTTTCGATATCTGCGAGGAAATGATTGGAGAGCATAAGCTCGATATGAAGCTTGTAAGCGTTGAATATTCCTTTGATGGTTCGAGAATTGTCTTCTTCTTCACATCGGACGGTAGGGTTGATTTCCGTGAATTAGTTAAGGATTTGGCAGCTCGCTTCCATACAAGGATTGAGCTTCGCCAGATAGGTGTTCGCGATGAGGCAAAAATGCTCGGAGGTATCGGTATTTGCGGTCAGCCCTATTGTTGCAAGCGTTTCCTTAACGATTTCCAAACCGTTTCTATTAAGATGGCAAAAGAGCAGGGCCTTTCCCTTAATCCAACCAAGGTTTCGGGTAGCTGCGGCAGACTTATGTGCTGTCTTAAATATGAGCAGAATGCTTACGAGCATTTAAACTCCATAACTCCAAGGGTTGGCTCAACCGTTAAAACAAAGGAGGGTATCGCAACCGTTACCGATGTTAATCTTATAACAGGCAACCTTTTTGTTAAGCCGGTTGACAGTGATTCTATTCCCTATAAGATTCACAGAAACGATGTTAAACTTATTTCAAAAAATAAAAAAACCAACACAAAGGAAACAAATAAGGAAGAAGAAAATTAAATGAAAAATTTTCTCTTGCTTTTTCGAGCATTTGTGATACAATATTAGTATGATTGTAGTTAGTCGGAACGCTCAAAAGCGTTTCGACAAGCCACTTTACAAGTGGCTTTAGCAAAATTAAATTTTAATATTTAATTTTGCACAACACTCATTTCAATGGGATAGGACAAATTTTTAATAAAAAATTTGTCGCAAAATCAAAGATTTTGTGGCGAAACAGAATTGTTTCGCTTAACCTATTCCATTATTAACAAAGCTATGGAGGTGTATTTTGATGGCTTATACTATTTCTGATGCTTGCATTAGCTGTGGTGCTTGTGCTGCAGGTTGCCCCTGTGATGCTATCTCTGAGGGAGATACTCAATATGTAATCGATGCTGAGAAATGCTGCAGCTGTGGCGCTTGCGTAGCAGGTTGTCCCGTTGATGCTATCTTAGAGGACTAATTTTTACATAAAGGTTAACCTTCAACCAAACGCCTTTGCAGCTTTGCTGTCTAAGGCGTTTGTCATTCTATAAGTGTTTTACAAATTTCAACAATTTTCGAAAGGAGGAATTTTCCGTGGAGAATACTAAAACTATTGCAACCAACAAAAAGGCTTATCACGAATATTTTGTGCTTGAAAGCTTTGAAGCGGGAATTTCCCTTTCGGGCACTGAGGTTAAGTCTATAAGGCAAGGCGGTGTTAATCTCAAAGACGCTTGGTGTAGCGTGGATGGCGGTGAAATGATTATCAAGCAACTGCATATAAGCCCTTATGAGCACGGTAATATTTTCAACAAACAGCCTGACCGCAATAGGAAATTGCTTATGCACAAACGGGAGATTATGAGACTTCTGGGGGCTGTTAAGCAAGAGGGCTTGGCGTTAGTTCCATTGTCAATGTATTTCAAAGGTTCTCTTGTTAAGGTGCAGTTGGGACTTTGCAGGGGTAAAAAGCTTCACGATAAGCGTGAGACCGCTGCAAAAAGAGACGCCGCAAGAGCCATTGACCGTGCTATGAAAGAACAAAACAGATAATTCCGAATTACGCATTCCGAATTCCGAATTGTATATTCGGGGATGTAAAGGTTTCGACGGGGATTTTGAAGTATTGGAAGCGAGCAGCGGTGCAGAACCGCTATAAAATCTGCATAAAAAATTAACTAACAACAATAAAGTTGCTTTAGCAGCCTAATTTGGCTGCTCATCCGAACCGAGAGTACTACGGCTCGGCAAGGGTGTCATTTAAGTAGTGAACGTGAACAGCGGGAAGCCTTGACCGCTGTCATGAATTAAAGGCTACCGAGGTTTCAAGTTCGACACTTGACGGGAAACTGAGGGAATTTAAAGATGTGTCTGCGCTCGGAGACGCCGGTATGAATAGATTTTCGGACAGGAGTTCGATTCTCCTCATCTCCACCAGTCAAGAGGCTCGACACCCAATCCGTTCCAAAGTCTTGTGCTAGTCTTGAACTTGCAACTCGACCATATGGTTCGGATTTGAGTGGCGAAGTTCCACCAGAAAAAGACCAAGTTTAAAACTTGGTCTTTTTCAGTTATATTCGCCTTGCGGCGAGTTATATTTGCTTTGCAAGTTGTATTCGCTTCGCGAGTTTTGGGCGAATATAATATCGCTCTGAGCGATAACACAGAATATCACTGATTTTAAAAAAGCCAAGGCTTTCGCCTTGGCTTTAATTTGTTACTTTACTCTAAAATATAAACTTCCATATTGCGAACACCGAAATTGCGGCAAGCGCTTTTCGAGGTCATAAAAAGGTCTATTCCTGTTGGATGGTTTTTGATAAATCCACCTGTATCGGCTGCAACAGCATAACCGTAAATAATGCTGCCGTTTGGGGACTTGATATAAAGCTTTGTACCATAAGGGATAACCTTAGGGTTAACGGCAATATATCCAGGCTTCGGAGCAACGCCTGTTGAGCAGTTGTTACCTGTATAGGTATAGGCAGTAGCACGAACTGTCATCTTAGACTTGTATTTAACGGGGTTGCCGTTAGCATCAAGCTCAATAGCCGAAGAGGGCGAAAGAACTGATATAGACTTAACATCCGCACTAGTTTTAACAGCCTTAACAACATCCTTAGTGCCGATGGTTTTAACTGCATTAACCGGCTCGCTTAAAACGTTGGAGCCTGTAACGGTTTTTTCAACCGAAATGCCGTTTACAAACTTCTCGGTAAAGCTAACTTCCTTAACACCGTTTGCGCCAGCCTTTAAAGAGGTCTCACCCTTTAAAACGCTTGAGGAATAAACAGTCTTGGTAGAATAAGGAATAGCCTCGGTATAACTGCCATCCACATATGAAATATCGGTATAATCGATATAAATTGTTTCCTTAATCTCGGTGTCAACCGAGGGCTCAACGAAATCATATTCATCAACAGTAATACCTGCGATTTCAAGAGCATCGCCAACGGTACCCTCAGTGAAGCTGATTTCGGTTGTTTTATCACCCTGAGTGATGAAAACGGGATAGGTGTATAAAATCTCAATTGAGGTTGTTCTTCCCTCAACCTTTGTTCTTGCAATGCTATAGCTTGAAGACTTAAGGTTAGCATTTGAAAGAACATTTGTTACATTGTTACTTAATGTTCGTATTGTGTAAGTGTTTTCGCCATCGAAAATATTAACGGTGTAAATGGAATTGCCAAGTAAAGTAACTACCGCGATGGTGAGAGCGGTCATAACCGCCATACAACTTACGCGCATCTGACGGGAATTGAAAATTCGCGACAGATGATACTTTATTTTTTCTATCATCCAATAACTCCTTTGAATTTAAAACCAAAAGTTTTGTTTTTGAACTTGCCATTTTCCGCAAGCCTTTGGTATTATACCACAAAAATAAACTATGTCAAAGTTTTTAAAACACTAAATTTTAGTCAATATGCACAAAAATTTTCATATGTTACAAAAGGTTACAGGTTTGTAACCTTTTAAAATAGGAATTTATTCCCATTTTATGACATTTGCCTTGTGCAGTCCTACAAAATTGGAAGTCGGCGGTGCAAAAAAAGCGCTCAAAAACCGCTTTTTACACTATTATTAGTGGTTTTTCGTTGTTTTTAACATATTCCACCACAAAATATTGACCCTGAAAATCACAAAAAACCTTTACTTTCGACACCTTATATGATATATTAAATAGGATGGTACACATATTATATATATGTATATATTATGCTTCAATATGCTCAGCCTATGCGCTGTGGATATATAATAAAACTTTTGCGGTTACACGCAAAGGGGTAAAAAATGGAGGAAGAAAAAATGAATCTCATCTACGATGTTGAGGACAGACCTAAGTTTGGTCAGGTAATTGTCTTCGCAATCCAGCAGCTCCTCGCCATTATGGCGGCAACCCTCGTTGTTCCGGTTATTATCGGAAACGGCATGAGCCCTGCAGCAGCGCTCTTCGGTGCAGGTGTCGGAACACTCGTTTATGTTCTTTTCACTAAAGCTAAGAGCCCTGTTTTCTTAGGCTCATCCTTCGCTTTCTTAGGCTCTATGGCAGCAGCCTTTGCGGGCGGTGTTTCAATGCAGTTAGGCTATGTTGGCCTTATCTTCGGTGCAATTTTTGCAGGTCTTGTTTATGTTGTTATCGCTCTTATCGTTAAATTCGTTGGCGTTAACTGGATAAATAAGCTTATGCCCCCCATTGTTATCGGACCCACAGTTGCCATCATCGGTCTTTCCCTCGCAGGAAACGCAGTTGGCGATGTTCAGAAGGGCGGCGTTACTAATGCAGAGGGTGTTTCTGTTGCTAACCCCTTAATCTGCGTTCTTATTGGCATTATAACCCTTATCGTTGTAACTGTTTGCTCAACCTACGGTAAAAAGATGGCTAAGCTCATTCCCTTTATCATCGGTATCCTTGCAGGCTATGCAGTTGCCGCTATCTTCACTGTTATCGGTATTGCAACCGATAATCAAGAGCTTATGATTATCAATTTCTCTCACTTCACAAATCTAGTTGCAGACGGTGTTACCTTAAAAACCTTCTTCGCTCTTCCTGAGTTTACTTTCCTTACCGCTGCGAAGGGTCTTGGAGAAATCAACGGTACATATATCGGTACAATAGCTATGGCTTATATCCCTGTTGCTTTCGTTGTATTTGCTGAGCATATTGCAGACCATAAAAATATTTCTTCCATCATTGGAAGAGACCTTATTGAAAAGCCCGGCCTTCACAGAACTCTCCTTGGAGACGGTGTTGGTTCTATAGTTGGCGCTATCTTCGGCGGATGCCCAAATACAACCTACGGTGAATCTGTTGCCTGCGTTGCTATCACAAGAAATGCTTCTGTTGTAACAATTATCACTGCAGCTATCGGTGCTATATTAGTTTCCCTTGTAAATCCCTTTGTTGCTTTCGTCAACTCCATCCCCGCTTGCGTAATGGGCGGCGTTTGTATGGCTCTTTACGGCTTTATCGCTGTAAGCGGTCTTAAGATGGTTCAGAAGGTAGATTTAAACCAGAACAGAAACCTCTTTGTTGCTTCTGCAATTCTTATAGCCGGTATCGGCGGTTTGTCCCTCACCTTCGGCAAGATTTCCATCACTTCAATCGCAACCGCTCTTATTCTCGGTATTGTTATCAACATCATCCTTTCTAAAGAAAAGGTTGAAGAGTAACTAAACATTTAAAACCCCTGTGCTGAATGAAGCACAGGGGTTATTTTTTTACAATGATAAAGACCTGTGGGCAACCCACAGGTCTTTGTGTTATTTTATCCAACAATACCCGCTCTATCAATACTTTCAACGAATTTCTTCTGAATGAAGATATAAAATACAAGTGGTGGAATAATTGTAAGCGCTGCGCCTGCCTGCAGATACATTCTCTGCAAATAAGGATGCGCTAGCTCACCTTCAACCTCAATACCTCCGCTTGAAACAGTATAAGCGAAGTTATCAAGCATAACCGATATAGGTTTCACTTCATCGAGGAAGAACATTGAAGCATCATAATAATCGTTCCAATGCCAAATTACCGAAAGAACAGTAACGGTTATAAAAGCTGCTGAAGCTAAGGGAACCATTATCTGAATAAAGGTTTTGAAGGGTCCGCAACCATCTATCTTAGCAGCCTCCTCAAGCTCCTTAGGCTGACCTTGGAAGAACTGTCTAAAAATAAATATAAACAAGCCTGCCTTTAGTCCAGCTGCGAATATAGCAGGAAGAATGAAAACCCACGGAGTTTCAAGAAGGTTCACACTCACTCCGAAAATAGAAAGCAAACCGCCAAAATCGAAGAATCGGAACTGTAAGTATCTCGACATTATTGTAGTCTGGGGAGGGATAACTATCATAAGTATTACAAAGAAGAAAAATATTCCCTTGCCCTTAAACTTAAATCTCGCAAAAGCATATCCTGCAAGCGAGCAAGAAGCCAATGTGGCGATAGTTCCAAAAATAGTAATTATAAGGCTAAGTCCTGCAGTTTTGGGATAATTGAGCATTCCGAAAGCCCTTACAAACGCATCCAAAGATAACGCTTTAGGAACGTATATACTTGTCGGGTCGGCGCCGCCGCCTGTAGCCTGTAAAGCTACAACAAACATATAGTAAAGGGGGAATAGAAAGATATAACCCATTGCAATGATAACTATCAAGCGAAAAAGCTTCATTGCAATATCGCCAAAATGTCTTTTAGCGTTATAACCCAACTGGGCATTCTTGATTTTATCAATATCAAACTTAGGTAATTTCATTCTTCTCAGTCCTCCTTTCGCTTTTTATCCTTGCCGATTAAAGCAAAGATACCGAATACCAAACCGAGCAAAGCAACGATTACAACAGTATAAGACCAAGAGAAAGCAGCAGCAAGACCTAGCTTGGTTGAGCTTTCAGTTATAAGCAATACAATCTGTTGCATTACCTTGTTTGTCGCCGATGTGAAATTGTCAACTATCGTGAAAACAAAGCAGATAATCATAATCGGAACTAACATCGGGAAGGTGATTTTCCAGAAATCATCCCAAGAAGATGCACCTTCAATATGAGCAGCCTCATAAAGCGAAGGAGAAATTGACTGGAGACCTGCAAGGTAAAGAATCATCTGAACTCCAGAAACCCAAGCCAATGAGAAAATCTGGTCTGTAATTTTAGTAACAAGTTCTACAATCTGAGTGCCTATACCTGAGTTTACAAGGAACTCATTAAGAGCGCCTGTATTACTGCCGGCTCCGGCGCTTACAGCCTCACCCGACATCATACTGGATGCAACATAGTCGCTGTTGATTGCCTCAAAAACAACACCCGAAGAGAAGATAAGGGGTAAAAAGAAGATTGCACGAACAATCGCTCTGCCCTTAAATTTCTGGTTTGCAACAAGAGCGAGGAATATAGCAAAAATGTTAATCGTGGGAATCTGCCATAATAGACCTGTTATTGAACCTACGATATTAGTTGAGAAATTTGCATCTCTGAAGAAGGCATCATAATACTGGTCTAATCCTATCCATTTATATGTATAGCCTGAAATTCCAACCGAAACATCCGAAAAACTCATTCGAAGTGAGTTAAAAAGCGGGATGATGAAAAAGAAAATGAGTCCCAAATAGAAGGGTATCAAGAAGGCATGGGCGGTCAAATTTTCCCTTGTGTTCATCTTTAAAGGTTTTCTATTCATTTCGCCACCCTCTCATAAAAATCATATTTCTCAATTTTTACACCATCAACCTCAACCGTTTCGTTATTATAGTTAACTATAACGCTAACGCCGTTTTCATAGGTTGTTTCATAAACATCCTTCTGCAATGCACGATGAGAAACTATTGCAGAATCATAAATCTTTTCAAGCAAGGGTTGATACTTAGCATACTTTTCAGCAGCATCATCCAACCAAAGCTTGTAATTAGTGCCATAAAGATAATCATAGTCTGTGTCAACAATTTCTTTTGTCTCGGCAGCCATACCTGTATAAAGCAACTGAGAACCCGTTTCAACAGCCTTAAGATAATTTATCTGTCGGTTATCCGATGTATACTGCGGCATAGCAGTTAAATCGATATATCCGTGAAGCACTATCTGATAAAAAGGAATTTCCTCATCAAAAACATAATACCCGCTGGTATAAGTAGGAGCCTTATAAATCTTGCTGAGATACGGAATAGTGTAGGCATTTGCGCTTTCACCTTTTATGCTAAACTTATCCTTAGCCTCATCCAGAAGTTTAACAGCCGAATTCATAACATCCATCTTAGTGTTGGTTGTATCGGTGCTAAAATCCGAATAAATAGAGTTTGTAAGGCTTGAAAGCGAAATATCATCAATAGTGAGCTTGCTTAAAGACTTTTTAATAGAAGAGAAATTCTTATCCCAATATTCAGAAGAAAGAATATTCCAACTTCTCTTTCTATTGTCAGTTGCGTATACTGAGCGCAAATAGGGAGAGAAAGCTAATTTCTCTTTAAAGGGCGAAGAAACCGCATATTTCTTCTTGCCGTTCAAGAACTTCATAAACTCGATATCGTATGTAATATCAATTTCATTCTTTTCAACATAAGAATTAAGGGCTTTCAAATCCTTCTTGCCGCCAAGAGCACTGATAGGCTTTACCTTAGTAAGAATTTTCTTATTGGTAATACCGTTATTATACCAACCGATATATCTGATACCGATATCATCAACGCCCTTTTCCTTCAAGGCTTCGATTATTGTTTCAATCTGAGAATACTCGGTTAAAGCATAGGGCTTGAAGTACGAGAATCCCAAGAAGTTAGCCTTAGCATCAATAGCACCGATAACATCGATGTTAAGAACAGGCTCGCCAGCCTTCTTTTCAAGTCCCTTATCATTTATAAGATACTCGCGGTATTTTTCAGCCATACCAATATAGTTTGCATTATTGCCTGACAAGAAATGATACTTAACGGTGTAATACTCTAGATTATCAATAAGGGAAATTCTAGAATAAGCAGTAGAAGCATTTGACTTATTATTTGTATCGCCAAAAAGATTTGTTGTAAAGGTGTATCTTATATCAACTATACTGCTTACTGCATTATAGAACTGGTTATCATTCTTTGAATCGGCAATTATTTCTGCGATAGCATCGCCCTCTTCAATAATTGCAACGAAACCTGCACCGTTTTTAATCATACCGAAAACAGGCATATAAATTTTTTCGGTGTTTATAGACTTAAGCTTTGCAATTTCCGAACCCTCTTTGCCGTAAACATAATCTCTATATGTCATATCAGCATTGTTATTGAACTCAATCAATGCACCGCTTCCGTCCGGTACGAAGATATAACCGTTATCATAACCCGTTCCCGATGCAAATCCAGGAAGTAGATTGATACGGGCAACCGAATAATCACCGTATTCTTCAAGAGATTTTAGGTCTATATTTACCTCAAGATTATCCTTGCCAATTGCATAAAACACTGCAAAACGAACACTCATATCAACAAAATCATAAGTAACCTTGATTTTGCCGTTATCCTCAGCAACCGCAATCTCGGCATCACAGCTATAAGCTGTAGCTTCGGTGATATTAGTTAACGCTTCCTTGGTAAAATAGCAATCGATTACGGTTTCGGATTTCATCTTCTTTTTCATTGAACCCGAACTGTAATTATCATTTTCAGCAAAAGCGTTTCTGCTGTCATAGGTAGTGCCTGTTGCCTTTTCGGTAAGGGTTACAGCACCATCTTCAGCAATTTCGAGTTTTAAAGCATCGTTTTCCATCATATAGCCGTTGCCGTCAGCCGAGGAGGTAACTCCCTCAGCCGAAACAACCGAAGCCATAGGAACAAGAGATAACATTAAAACTGCGCTTAATAAAACTGCTAAAAGTCTTTTTATTTTCATAGTTTTATTCCTCCTGTTCCTTATCTTAGACTAATTTCATAGATTACTGTTTCAATAAAGGTGTAAGCTTCGCCCAAAAGTGTTAACAAGAGAACCACCAAAACAGCAAATACAACCATTGCAAAAACAGTAAGAACTAATGAAACTAAAGTTTTAATAAATCCATACTCATGAATGGTTATCATACCCATTATGAGCACCAATCCACTCCATACATAACCAACCACGCTAATAATACTCATAAATATCTGCTCATCAAGCGAAAGTATATTTGAAAGTGCTATATTTACAAGCATTGAAACCAGCATCGGGATCATTGCATAAGCAGTTACTGCAATTATATGCTTAAGCTTACCTTTACCATCAAGGAAGGAAGCGATAGCAAGGTTTCCTATAATAAACAGAACGAATATCAAAATTGTTCCGCCGATAGTTGCTACCAAATCATAGTCAACCGGTTTGTTGGAATTAAATATAAATCCTGTAGCAAAGAATTCGATAACCTTTATAACAAAGAATGCTATAACAATTCCAACCGATACTCTCATCGAGTAAATTCCTCTGGTTCTGAACTGAGCAAAACCATCAGCAGGATGGAGTAGGGCATAAATCGGCATTCCGTATTTGCTCTCCATCTTTGAATAGGCAGAGTCCTCAGGGGTTTCGAACATCTTAGCTAACCACTTAACGAGGTATACAAGACCTACAATTACGCCGATTATAACAAGAACTATCCACCAAAGATTTTGGTCAACGAAATCTTTTCGGCACTCTTTATATGCTTTGGAATACTGAGGCTTAGCATTTGCCATCTTAAAGTTTTCCATAGCTTTTTCATATTCGCCCGCATTTTCGTATGCTACGCCTCTGCCATAATAAGCATAAACATTGTTTGAGTTTATATCTAATACTTTATCCCATTTAGAAACTGCTAACTCAACATCGGCAGAGTCCATATAATTGAAGGCATCGTGAAGAGCTGCAACATATTCAGTGGGCTCGTAAATATTGATAGCGGCACTATGGGAATCTATAACATAAATAAGATCGCCAACCGATTCTATAGCCGAAGCATGGGAAAGATAACCATACTGATTACCTGCTCCGCCGAATGAGGTTACAAACTGACCCTCAGGTGAATATTGGAATACCTTTCCGCGAATATAGTCAACTGCATTTATCCAACCGCCTTCAGCAACATCAATATCATTGAAAGAGGTATTGGTCGCAATATGTTCTCTGGTTGTTTCAACATCTCCAAACATAAGCTCCTCTTCTGAGTTGCCAAGAATATCCTTGCTTATATAATTAACCTTTCTAAGCATATCATCAAACTTGGTATTCCAGAAAAGCTGTCTGGTTTCGGTTACTATATATATAAAACCGTCTTTATCTATATCAAAGTTTGCCAAGGATATGGGGGTTATGTTTTCCATAGCCTTTTGCTGTTCTTTATTTAAGAATTTTCTTTTAATATAGTTCAAGATTGCATTGGCTGTTGTTTGAACAGTGTTACTTCCGAAGAAATTTTCATATTCATAATTAGAATTGAAAACAAGAGCTCCCATATTGATAGAATCAGCAATAACATAAATTCTATCGTTTCTATCGGTTAAAATTTTGGATGCCTTGAAGGGAACATTAAGCTCCTTTAGACTATCAGGCATTGTTATAACCTTGATAACACTACCGTCAAATCTTGCAACGATAACTCTTTCACCTTCGGTATCTGCAATATAAAGTTTCTCTTTATTTATCCAAAGACCTGAAGCATCAATAAAGTTTATTTTTTCGTTCTCACCGTTTATAAAACTTTCATAAATATCAAGAACGGTTGTACATTCTTTATCTGTTTTGATAATTCTGCCGTTTCCGCCGTCCATAATATACATGAATCCGGTTTCTTTATTATAAAGAATATCTGAAGGCTCATTCATTCTGAAATTATAACCTTTAACATTCTTTACAAAACCATCAGAATTATAAATATCAACATTCATCTCAGCATCGCTGAACATAACCATAAGAGAGTCGCTGTCAGAATTAAAACCAATACCGATAGCAGCCTTGCCGGGATTCATAGCAGTTACGCTTTCCTCAGAAATATCAACCTTCTGAACAGCGCCGTTTGTGAGCACATAGAAAACACTGCCTGAACCATCTGTAACAAAAGAACTTGCAGGACTAACGGCCGCAGCGATAGGATAAGTTTCACCGTTGGTATAGTCAACAACTGCTCCTGAAGTTAAAAGATAAACGGCAGCCGCAGTAGAACTATAGCATATATCAAAAGCATTATATCCTAAATCAACTGTTTCAACGGTATTACCCTCACCGTCAAGGATTGTTAAGGTGCTGCCGCTCAAAGCATATACAAAGTTTTCAAGGTCATCGCCAACACGAATAACCTTTGAAGCGGGAACAGCTATTCTCTTAACATACTTGCCGTTGGTGTTATAAACATCAATTCCGCTGCCGGCAGGAACAAAGATATAACCATTGTTATTGTTAAGAACAACACCCTTGGTGTTATCTCCTGTCGCCACCGCATAATCAGCGATTATATTAAGCTTAGTGTCTGCCTTGAGGATTTTTGAACCTGTGTTTATAACAAGATAGAGGTTCTCAGCGTCTGTGCCGTCAAAAGTGATATATCCCGCAGAGCCAAAACTCTCGGCAAATTTCATATCATAATCGTATGATATGTTTTTAATTGTATATCCAACAGGTGCCGGAATGGACTGATTTTTCTCATTGAACTCATATCCCAGATACGGAGTAGACTGAACTGACTTCGCACTAACAGGGATACTGCAAAGTAAAATGAGACATATTATAATACTAAGTATTTGTCTTATCTTTCTCATAATCTACTCCTATTTTAATCCAGAATGTGTCATAGTTTCCATAACCGAACTTTGAGTTATAAGGAATACGATAATCGGAGGAAGCATCATAATAACACTTACCGCCGAAGCCGCACCTGCTCTCGCAATACCACCGGCAACGATGGTTGAGAGAACATTAGGCAACTCTTTGAGTTCCTCACTATAAATGAACTGGGTTGCATCACCTGCATTCCAGAGAGACTGGAAGGTAAAGATAATCGCAGTCATTAAAGCGGGTTTGATACCTGGAACTACTATGCGGAAGAATATCTTGTATTCCGAAGCGCCGTCAATTCTTGCAGCTTCTAAAGTTTCATCCGGAATAGCAACAGTAACAAACTGTTTTATAAGGAAAACGCCCATTGTACTAGCTAATGGGGGCAAAATCAATGCCCAATATGTATCAACCAAGCCAAGCTCGGAAACTACAATATAACGCGGAATGGAGGTTACTTCGGGGCGGAAAAGCAATGCCCAAACAACCAAATTTGAAATAAGTTTTTTACCCTTATAACGACCCTTGCCCAATGAATAACCTGCTGCAGCTGCTAAAATTATATAAAGCACTGTGCCAACAACGGTAATAAAGATACTGTTGAAGAGGTATCTTGCGAAGGGAATTTCCATACTCTCGGTCAAATATATAACATCCGAGAAGTTCTGAAGGGTTGGGTTTCTGACAAAGAAACGCGGAGGATAAAGGAATAACTCATCCAAGGGCTTGAATGCTTGAAGTACAGCATAAAGCATCGGAAGCACCATAAATGCACATATAATAAGAAGGAAAAGGAAAACTCCAACATTACCGGCGGTTGAGCGGGAAAGCTTAACCTTCTTATGCGAACGGAGAGTAAGCTTTAATTCATGTAATTTCTGATTCATTTTCTACTCTCCTTTATCCATTAAATTTATTGATAACTTTGTTAATAAGAAGCTGTGAGCCAACCATTATTACGAAAAGAACAACTGCAACAGCCGAAGCATAGCCCATCTCGTATCTATTATTAGCAAAGTCAGTGATGTGAAGCAAAATTGTGTGGGTTGAATATCCGGGGCTGGGGAAACCTGTAAGAGCATTTGAAACAGCACCGCAAGCAAATGCACTCGAAATGGACATTACCGCACCGAACATAAGCTGCGGTCCCATCTGGGGGAATGTAACATAGTAAAGCTCTTGCCATCTGTTTTTAAGTCCGTCAACAGCGGCGGCCTCGTAGTAAGACCTATCAAGTGCTTTAAGACCTGATACAAAGGAAAGAAATCCAGTACCGAAGCTTAACCAAATAGAAACTATAATAACAATTGTAAAATTATATTTTGTGCTGGTAAGCCAGGTTATCGGGTCGCTTACAATGCCAATTTGCATTAAAGCATTGTTTAAAAAACCGCGCGAGTCACTTGAGAATATGTATTGCCAAATAAAATAAACATTTCCGATAAGCGCAGGGCTATAAACAATGAAGGTAACAATTGTTCTGGTCATTCTTCCAAGCTCATTGATAAGCCAGGCGATAACAAAACTCATAATAAAGCCGACAGGTCCTGTTATAAGAGCCAAAATCATTGTATTCTTGAAGGCTATCATAAAGATATTGTCGTCAAGAAGAAGTCTTGTGTAATTGTCAAAACCAACAAAGTTGTTAATTTGGAGAAGGTTATAGTCGGTAAGGCTGAGTGCCATAGCGGCTATAATCGGGATGATTGTGAACAAGAAGAAAAATAATACAAACGGCAAAACAAGCACAACAAAAGGTGTGTTATTGGTGCGGCCTGCGCTTTTCTTCTTCAGTAAAGAAACTTTTGCGCCCATTATTTTTCCTCCTCCACTTCTAATTTAAATTCTTTGCGTTTTCTGGTAATCTCTTTATTGATTTCCTGATTTGCAAGGGTTAGAGCTCTTCTCGGTCTTTCCTTACCGTCAACTGCATCACGGAAAGCAGTTGTGAGCGAACGGTCAAGCAGGTAGTTACCGGGAACCTGATCCATAACATATATTTCTTTAATAGATTCGTTAAGAACCTCTCTTTCAGCCGAAGACCAGCCGAGATTGTTCATTGCAGAAATACTTGCGGGATGATATCTTGCTGAAACACCTAGAGTTGCTTCAAGCTCTCTTCCGTATTGAGTCTGAGTTTCAGAAGAGGTCCACCAATCCATAAAGGTAAATGCATCATCATCGATACCCTTCTTAACCGCACTCTTAAGCATATAACAACCGGTAACAGTACCAAGTTTGAGTCTAGAGGTTGTTCCGTCTGCCTTAACAGTTGCAGGAATGGGGGCAATTCCCCAAAGTCCCTGAATTTCAGGAGCAGCGGCTGCTATCTGGTTGTATGATGTATAAGGGCTGATTGCAAGAGGCATATCGCCAGTTCTGAAACGGCTGTAAAGACTGAACTCACGGTCGTTTCCGTATTCTTTATAAATATCAACCCAGCTTTCAAATGCGCTGAGCGCCTCCTCTGTATCAAACAAGGCTTTGGTTAAACTGTCATTATAATAGGTTCCGCCGTTCTGCAAAAGAAGCATTGCAAAAATCTGAATACCGCCCGAAACACCATAGTTAGCACTATTCGACTCAGGAATACCAACCTTAAGATTGCTTTTCTGGATGGTTTCCATTGCATCATAAAACTCATCCCAGGTATCAGGAGCCTTTTCTATTCCCAATTCCTTGAGGATATCCTCGCGGTAGAACATCATTTCAAACAACATTGTTTCGGGAATTGCGTAAATTCCGCCGTTATATTTCATTCCGTTCCAAACAGAATCAACAAAATCATCACTCTTACCTTGAACGCCATAGGGTGAAAGCTCAACAAGAACATCACGGGCGGCAAGCTCCAATGGAGTTCCTGCCATAAGCGCAACATCAGGACCTTTGCCTGCAAGGGTTGCCTTAATAAGTGTTGCGCCGAGAGCAACGATATTAAGCTTTAATTTTATATCAGGGTGCTTAACAGCAAAATCATTTCTGATAAGTCCGTTTATAATCTTAATCTGGTCGCGTCCTGTTGTTACCCAAATTTCCAAGGTCTCCTTGTCGGAAGAGGCAGCGCCAACACTGTTATAATCAGCTGAGAAGGTTGCAAGGAATGCTTTGGTTGAAAATATGAACTGAGAAAACCAACCGCTATTAGCCTTAGGAATATTCTTATCGGTACCATATACAAAGTAATCGAGCTCTAAAGGCATTTCGCTAATGGTTGTTATAAGTGAACCAAGACTTTCAAGAGTGCTTTGGAAAGCGCTGAGTCTTTCAGGAATGGTATTACAGTCATGCGCAAACTCATCAAGAACTCCAACAACATAATCGATAATTGAAGCCTGAGAACCCTTTGTTCCTGTGATTTCCTCAAATCTCTTGGAAATTCTCTTCAAATCCTTGGAAATCTCAGCAAGTCCAGGCTCAAGCTCGGGAAGCTGAGAGTCAAGCATATAGTTTCTGTATAAGTCAGGACTTGCAGAGGTAATTGCAATAACATCTCTGTAAAGAGCATTGAGATCAAGAGTGTTTTTGTTTACATCTCTCAATATTTCGCTTATCGGTCCCATATTTACCGTAAGTGAGAGTATATCACCAGGTTCAAGATAGAAAAGATAAGGTTCTTCTCCGCCTAAAGTCTGGTTATACCATTCTGTATCATACTTAAACTCAATTGTTTTTGCTTCCTCAAAAGGAATTTCACCGTTGATTTTAAGGGTTCTGTATGAACTCATTCCCTGTATATAAATCTGGCGAACCTTGAGAGAGATGTTATACCAACCAGCCTCTTTAATTTCGGGCTGCCAGGAAATATAATCTCCTATCTTACTCCAGTTACTCTGACCGATGGTGTTAAGCAAAACCTTCTTACTGCTCTGGGGCATAACTGCCTCGTTGGTTTTATCATATGTAGGATAAAGAATTGAATTGCTCTTCTCGAAAACCTTTTCAGCCTGAGAAATAATATTCTCACCTTCATATTTTTTAGCATTAGCAGCGTATTCCTCATAAGAAGGGAGTGTTTTTTCATTCTTAAAAGCAATTCCGCCGATTCTTATATCCTCTCTCGAAGAAGAAATGGTTACCGAATGCTTGCCCTTCTCAAGATAAACGAAATAGGGGTTTTCATAAAGACCGCGTTTGTCATAAGCGCTAGCAGTCAACCAACCCGATTTTTCAACCTGAGTAGGACGAATATCATTTCCGAGGTCATCCTTATCGAAAACACCGGCTTCCTTAACATTGTCAACCCAAAGTCTGCTAAAGGTTAAAGCCTTAGCCTCGTCAAAGGGGTGCTCCCCGTCAATAGTAAGCGAAATGATATAATCACTTCCCTTACCTTCCGCATTATAATAGTTCATTGAGAAATCATAAATACCGCTTTCGGGTATAACGAAATCAAAACTAACTGATTTTCCCTCTTTAACCTCAACAGCCTTCTTGCCTTCGTAAACAGCAAGAGCATTACCTAAAAGGGCTGCGTTTTCGCAAGACACATAGATTTCCTCTATCGGTCTTTCATAATCGCAGAACTTCTGGTAATAGGTAAAATAGTCTGTTTCGGTTGATGCAATATCAACATCCGCTTCACCGGTTGTTACAACCTCATCTGCAACAACAGCAAGGGGCATAAATATTTGCATTAAGAGAATCAACGAAATAATGACAGCAAATACCTTTTTCATACCAAATCTCCTTGAAAATTTTCTACTTTATCGGCAAAATAAACGCCATCAAATTTTAAAGCGGATATTCCTCCGATTATTTGTTATTTTATATTATACATATTTAACAAAAAAAATACTATATAAAAAACTGTACAAAAATGCGGAAAAGTTTAGAAAAACTGTGATTTTTAACCTAAAATTCTTCCAGATATCAAAATTTCACTAATTTTTATTTGCATATTGCACTTGAAAGGTGTATTTTCATTGTCAATTTAACCAAAAGATAAACAGGCGTTTTTCAACGCCTGTTTTGTTCTATTTAGCCAAAACATTCAAACTTGAATCAGATTTTGAAACAAGTATTTTATGCTGTGGCATCGTTAAAATACTCGCAAATCCGTTAGGATTTGCTGCGTTTTGTGCCTTGCACACCAAAAAATCCTTTATTTACAAAATTCTGCGACCTTAAAGGTGCGGTTTT